>NZ_JBMFVA010000021.1:0-24876 GCF_049966235.1 Vulcanisaeta sp. | reverse complement strand
GCATCATACAATGGCAAGTGAGTAAGTACGGTAAGGAGTTTAGACTAGTCACACCAGCCTATACTTCCAAAACATGTTCTAGGTGTGGTTATGTTAAGGAAGACTTAACGCTGAACGATAGGGTGTTCAAATGCCCCAGATGCGGTTGGACTGCGGATAGGGACTACAATGCCGCACTGAACTTGCTTAAACACGCGGGGTGGGAGCCACCCTCAGTGCCTGTGGAGCTTCGCCCTCTACCCCTGGATATACTCCAGGGGCAAGGCGAGGCAATGAAGCAGGAAGCCCCGCCCTTAAGGACGGGGTAGCTCACATCAAAATGCTGTGATGAAGTATTAATCGTGGGGTTTATCCACGGATTTTACGTACCTCCGTAGAAATATTAACGCAATTATTACTGGCGGTATTAGTACAATAAATGTGTTTCTGATTCCTATTAAATCCGCTATGTAGCCTGTTATTGTCGGCGTTATTATACCTATGAGCATCATGAATGAGAAGAATAGACTATTGGCGGCATTCCTGTGCTGTGGTTTGAAGGCTCTTGATATAGACACCACGGAAAGCGGGTAGGTGGTACCGTGTGGTATACCCAGTATTAGTAACGCCACAGCGTAGATTAATGGATTATTCGTGAGCGCTATAATTAATACGCCAATTGCAGTCATTGTCACGGCACTAGCCATGTAAGGCCACAACCTCTCCGCAGGCCTAATAGATAGGTATAACCTACCCAAGAAGGAGGTCACGAAGAATAACGAGAAGAGAATTTCAACCGTTGAGTAGCTAACGTTGAAGGACTCCCTGGCATATATTCCACCGAATGCCATTAGGAATGAAAAGACCACGTTATAGGTGGCTATGTTCAAGACAGCGGTTATAAAACCTGGATTCGAAAGGACACTAGACGTACCTATTGCTGCGTCACTTCCTACGTTCTCCTCAGGAAACCTAATAAACGGCGCAATGACTAAAGCGAGAATTGGAAAAACAGTGAAGAATAGGAAGGATTCCCTAAGTCCATAGTACTTAAGTATTAATGATTCGATGGCAGGGCCCAGGATTAGGCTTATGCTTAGTGACAACGTATAGATATTAAGTAGTCTCTCCCTAGCTCTCCTATCAGGTAATAAACTTGCTGAGGTAATGACATTGGGCATTAGGAAGCCTAGGGCAAAGCCCGCGATGGCTGATAATACCCATATGGTGATTGGTGATGATATCCAGAATAATGGAAATACCACCGTGTATACTGCTGATGATGCTATGAAGGCAATCCTCCTGTTACACGCCCTTAGTTTTGAATTTATTAGGCCGCTGCTCAAGAAGGTCATTAATGAGGTTAATGCTGATAAAATCCCAATCAATGTATTGCTGAAGTAGAAGTTGTACCTAGCCAATAATGGTATTGTTGTCATGAGCATATTGTTCGATGCCCTAATGGCTATGGTCAACGGTACTATTATGGAAATGGCCTGTATTAAACCGAGGTATTGGTCTCTCATCATTCCCTGACACCGTACTTCTTAACAATCTCTACAAACTCTCTATAATCACCTGGGTTATAAATTCCATACTCCACCCTAGTTAGTATATTTTTAATGAATTCCCTTGGCAACTTTATTGGTAATTTATTAGCTATGTAATCAACGGAACTACCTAAGTCCTTCTTTGCCAATTCAATCCCGGCTTTATAAACATCGATAAAGTACTGAGGATCACCATTAATCTGAGCACCACATGCACCTGGCGCATTAACTAAATCCTCAAGGAATTCACCATCATGTTCGAGAATCCCCAGATTCAGCACCGCGCTTTGTGCATTACCAGTATTGAGCATGTTAAGTACTGATGACCAATCATCGGCATAAATAAGCTCAGCCCTTAAACCACCCCTATCCAATAACGCCCTAGTGAGAACATCAGCAGCACTGCCGCGTCTCCAAACGGCGATTCTAGGCCCCCTTAGCTCAGGGTATACAAACATTAGTTTCTTAATCGTCACTATATCAATCCTTAAACCACTCCTTATCAGTGATGTTAATGAGTCCGTAATCGCATATGCATTATGCTCCTCACCGCCCTTGCCAAAGGCTAGGTCCAGGTCTTTATGCTCTCTTGTTGCCAGTATTAATGGGTATGAGACTGGGCCTGGTGCGGTTATGATTTTCATACTTATCGATATCGAAATAGATATTTAGTTTATAAAACTTATTCGCAGTCTCGTAAATCATAGCCTTAATAAATCATTGCCGGTTACGCTTTGTATTAAGTCGTGTATATGAATAGGAGAGTGACCACTAGTATTAGGATCAGTAGTATTGTCCCCATTGCAAGGTAATCCCTTAGTGTATAATTCCCTGGATTATAAACAAGGAGGTTTGCAGGATGACTAAATGGCGTTAGGAACGTGGTTGTTGATGCCATGGCCACCACGGTCACTGCCAATAATGGATTCGGGTAAGTGAGAGCTATTGGGGTCATTATTGTTGCGGCACTCACGTTATTTACGAAATTAGCTATTAACGCGGTTATTAGGAATAGTATGATTAAGGACCTGGGAAATACACCAGCTATTACCATTGATAACCCAGTACTACTCATCGCGTAGCCTAGGGTTAGGAATGATGCTATGAATATTAGGACTGACCAATCAACGTATTGGTAAATCCTCCTATAATTAACTACACCACTAAGCATAAGCACAATAACACCAGTGAGGAAGGCCAGGGCAATGTTCACGCCAAATAATGAGGTGATCGTGGCTCCAACTAGGACTGCAACGGATAAGGTGCCCTTCCTAACGTCAAAGAGCTTGGCGCCCCTCGACCTAAGTGGCACAAGTCCATAGTCACTCATGAATTTGGCAATACTTTCTTCATCACCCATGAGGAGTAATGCATCACCGGATTTGAGGATTACATGGGATATCCTACCGTATATCCTCCTACTCCCCGCAGAAATACCAACTATTTTAACTCCATACTTATTCAGAACGTCTAGGTCCGATATCGTGTAGTTAATGAGGGATGATGAACTCGTTATTAAAGCCTCAACAATATCCTTACCCTCAATCTGGGTCGACTGAGGCGCAAGTGTCAATCCCTTTACTGATGATATTATTGGTAACTTATCCACGGGTACTTCCATTATTAATGTAGCGCCACCATGTATTTTACCCGACCTAGATAACCTCCTTGGTAGTATGGACCTTATCCTAATTCCATACTCCTTCTCAACCTCACGCTTGGCCTTACCAACCCATTCACAGTCATCATTCACCTGTGCCTCGACGACGTACTCACCGATCTTCAAATCATCAACGGTAGTAACTATGCTCTCCCTATTCGGCAATAATAGGTAAATTAGTAGTAGTGCTGGTATACTCACGAGGATTATTATTAACCCTATATCTAGGAACTGAAATATTGACAAATACCTACCGAATCTCTCATACCAAAGCTGATCAATTATTAAGTTCGTACTAGTACCGAATATTGTGTATCTACCACCAACAATGGCCGCATAAGAAAGCGGTAATAAGTACTTAGATAACCTCTTATTATGGTTCCTTGATACTGCGTACATGAATGGTATGAATATGGAGACCAGGGCTACATCGCTCATGAATCCTGATAATAATGAGGTTATTAGCATTACAATCAGTAGGAGCAAGTATTCATTCCTAAACACCCTATCCAACTCCTCAGCTAATCTATCAAGGAAACCCGACTCTTCAAGGGCCTTACTAATCACCATAACGCTACCGAGTACGATAACCGTGGTAGAGCCAATAAATGCCAAGGCCTTTTCTGGGCTAATTACATTACCAATGATCAGCATTATCATTATAAGGAGGCCAATAACGTCATACCTAATGATGCGGATTAATAATAGTATTATTGCTAGGATAAGTACCGCTAATACATAATACTCTGCGAATGAAAGACTTATCATTATTTTTTAATGGTAGGCTAGGTGAGGGATTATTTAAGTAATTCGCACTAAATTCCATGGGTTAGGTAATCAATCCTACCACCATCAGCAACTATGGTTTGCCCTGTGATGTACCTAGCCCTATCGCTGGCTAGGAAGAGCACGACATTGGCTATGTCCTCAGGCACACCGGTAATGCTTAACATGGTCCTTGATCTGACCAGGGACTTCGCCTTCTCAATCTCCTCGGGGCTCCTGTTCGCCGTGGTCATATCGGTCTCAATCCAACCAGGTGCAACGGCATTAACCCTAATGCCGTATTTACCGAGTTCAAACGCCATGCGCTTCGTGAGTATTATGACCGCTGCCTTAGTTATTGCGTAATACGTAGTGCCCTCAAAGGCCGTGCCTATACCCGCATTTGAGGCTATGTTCACTATGACGCCCTTCATCCTCTTTAACTGCGGCAGGAACTCAAGTGTCGTGTAGATAATGCCCTTAACGTTAATCCCCATCATCCTGTCAAATAACCCCTCATTATAAGACTCAAGGGACATTAAGTACATAACACCTGCATTATTAACTATGACATTGACATCACCAAATTTATCCTCAACGATCTCGGCAGCCCTCCTGACCTCATCCCTATTCGCCACATCACACTTAATGGTCAATATCCCCCTTTTCTCGAGCTCCCTGGCCTTATCATCGCTCCTCGTGTACGTCACAGCAACACTAGCACCCTCCCTCAGGAATGCCTCCGCAATCGCCCTACCAATGCCTCGAGTACCACCTGTAACGAGAATCACCTTATTACTGTACTCGCCCATACGAACTTGAAAATGACCAAGTACTTATAAGAATTAATCTAAACATATAATAATTAAAATGGAGTTCCTCGTACCATTAAGCTCAGTGAGTGTTGGAGGTAGGACATTAAACAACGTTAAGTTATCCATTAGTGATAAGTATGTTTTCATAATCGGTATTGGGCCCGACGGTAGTTATGAGGAGAGGCTCCTAGAGACTAATGGTGATGATGTTCGAAAAATAATTAATGAGAACATTGATTACTTCAGGAAACTTCTTGATAAGTTGGATGGACTTGTTATAGGTATTGGGCGTGAGGTTAATGTTGATATTGCCATGAAAAATATTGAGCTTAAAGATCCTATTCAATACTTAATTAATAGGCTTAGTAATCATGACGAGTATCTTAAGCTTGTTGGTGATGGTTGGAGGAGGGTATTGGATTCCACGAGACTTGGTAGGGTTAGCGAGGGCCTCGCTGGTGGTGATAGGATTTACGTTACGCATATCGGTAATAATATAACACTTAATTTAGTTGCTGAGCCTATTGAGGGTGGTTTTATTGAGGTTATTACGTACACGGAGGGTAAGGTCACGGGTATAGTTAGGGTTAGGGTTGGTGAGGACGTTGTTGTTAAGACCGACATTAGGTCACCATCATCATTAATAATACTATCCCAGGCCAGGGATATTAATAAATTAAGTGATAAATTAACAGGTACATTACTTAGGGTTAAGGATCACGTTACTAATACCGTGAATGAATTGCTAATGATCATGAGGACCTACGGCGTGATACAATGATTTAACAAGCTCTAAGTACTGGTAATGCTTAAAGCCCTACCCTATGCATGTGTAGTCGTGACGAGTGGGCAGACGGAGATCCTAGGCCTTAGGAGGAGTGGTGAGATTAAGGGTAAGTATGTGGATCTCGTTGTTTACGTATCTAAGGGCGGCAATAGGGCGTTTCTTAGTGGTGTCATTAAATGCCCATTCACTGGTAGGGAGTTTAAGCTATACGTTACATCACACACTGACCAGGTCAGGCTTGGCTTTATACAGCACCTTAGTGGTTTTAATGAGCATGTAATTAGGACTAAGGAGTATGGTCAGTGGCTCATTGTTAGGGTTGAGCCGTACTCAAGGAACTCATTCCATAGGAGGAGGTACTTCGTGTGCGCAAAATGTGGTTATAAATCAGTAAGGTTCATTGATGCATTGCTCCATCTAATTAAGTTGCATGGTTTCCTAACAAGGCTCCCATAACAATACTTAATAACTAGGCCATTAACGTATTGGGTTAATGAGTGATGTTGTTGGCAAGGTTCAGGAGTTGATTGATAAATACACAAAGATTTACATGGAGAGGACGAGTAAGTCCAGGGAATTATTCGAGAGGGCTAGGAAGGTGTTACCAGGAGGAACCACGTATCAAATAAGGCACTTCTCCCCATACCCAGTTTACATAACGAGGGCTGGTGGTGCTAGGGTTTGGGACGTAGATGGTAATGAGTACGTTGATTACTGGATGGGTCATGGAACCCACATACTCGGTCACTCACCAGACTTCGTAGTTAAGGCTGTTAATGATGCAGCTTATGAGGGGACGCACTTGGGTTATCCGAATACTCTTGAGGTTGAGTACGCCGAATTACTAACGAAGGTTGTACCTAATGTTGATATGGTTAGGTTCTCAAATAGTGGTACTGAGGCTAATATGTACGCCGTTAGGCTTGCCAGGGCATACACTGGGCATAGGTATGTGGTTAAGATGGAGGGTGGTTGGCACGGTGGATATGACGGCTTGCACGTCGGCATTAATCCACCATTTGAGGGTCCCGAGAGCCTTGGCCTACCTGCGGAGCACATTAAGTACACGCTTGTTGTTCCATTCAATGATCTTAACGCTCTGGAGAGGGTTCTGAAGGATTTTGATGTGGCTGCGGTGATTATGGAGCCTGTACTTGGTTCAGGCGGTTGTATAGAGCCACAGCCCGGTTACCTAAAGGGTGTTAGGGAGTTGGTGGATAGGTATGGAGCTTTGCTGATATTTGATGAGGTTATTACGGGATTTAGGCTAGCCCTTGGTGGTGGTCAGGAATTATTCAATGCTAAGGCCGATATAGTGACGCTTGGTAAGATAGTCGGTGGTGGGTACCCAGGCGCCGGTGCCATTGCCTCTAGGTCGGAGATAATGGAGTTGCTCGACCAGGTAAAGAGGCCGAGTGCTAGGTCGAGGAGCTTCCACGGTGGTACATTCACTGGGAATAGGGTAACGCTTACGGCAGGTTATACACTCATTAACTACTTAAGTCAACATAGGTCATTATACGAGGGGTTCAACAATCTATGGAATTGGGCTAGGGAGGGGCTTAACAGGGCCTGTGAGGATTATGGTAGACTTTGTTGGGTAACTGGTGTGGGTAGTATGTTGGGTATTCACTTCACTAGGGATAGACCAGTAAATGCTAGGGTGGCATATACGGATAGAATTAATGAAGATCTTTATCACTTAACGCACCTGTACATGAGGACGAGGGGCATACTATACATGACCGAGCACATGCCACACCTACTACCATCAATGATACACACAAGGGAACATGCAAATACATTGGTGGAGGAGTTCAAGGGTTTATTGAGTGAGATTGTTCATAAGTAATCTTGGTATATAACTTAGTCATGTCATTGTTACGTTTAAATAAAAATGAATAAGTCATGATTAGGTGTTTAAATTATTAAGGGAATAACGTCATGACCAGTACTTAGCCAGTTCATTTGCCGTTATTACTGGGAAGAACCTCCTCATGTTCATCAACGATCTCTCATGAGCCTCCCTATCATGTGATGATACGGCGTCGGATATTATAACCGGTATGAAGCCCAGGGCATATGCATGCCTTGCACTGGTCTCAACACCAATATCCGTGGAAATACCCGTGAATACAACGGTATACCTCCCCGAATTCCTAAGCAGTAATTCTACGTTTGTCCCAACAAAGAGTGACCAGGTATTCTTATTAATGACTACGTCATTGGGCTGAGGCTGAACTATCAACTCCATCTCCTCAGGCTTGAAGCCACCCCTCCACTGCATAATCCTAGTGGTTATTGGTTCAAAGCCACTTGGGTATGGTGTAATCCTCGTAAATATTACTGGCACATTAACCCTCCTGGCGGCACTGATTGCCGTATCCAAGGCCCTTTGAAATTCATCCTTATTGAATATGCCGTTGAATAATGCCCTATGCACGTCCCAAGCCACAAGAATTGAATTACTTGGTTTTAGTATTTCCCTAAGCACGTCAGGGCTAACCATACACTACGCATAACCATGCTTCGTATTTAAGCATTGCTATCTAGGCATCATGCGTAGTAAGTTTAATTACCCAAGTGCGGCTTTGTAATTACTAAGCAAATGAGTTTGATTGAGTGCATAGTGGTTAGTGCATTGAGGAGGCTTGGCAGGGTAAGCCTAGATAGATTAGCGAAGGTAATCTTCCTAGTCGATAAGTTGGGTGGTTTCGATACATTTAATTGGGATAGGATAGACCTGGTGATAACGAGCCCTGAGTTCATAAGCGTAATTGAGCAATTAACGAAGACCGGTGTTGTTAAGACAATAGGCGACTTCATAATACCCTTAAATAATGATTATGACCCAGGATGCGGATGGCTTGAGAACACTGTACAATCAATTATTGACTATGTAATTAAGAAGTATGGGGGATTAAGTGATGGTGAGTTGGACGACATTGTTGAATCAATAATGGAAGGTGTCTACTAATGACGCTGGTACTAGGCATTGAATCCACAGCACACACCTTTGGAGTCGGCATAGCCAGTGAGGATGGAATACTAATAAACATTAACGACACATACACACCACCACAGGGCGTAGGCATACACCCAAGAGCCGCCGCTGATCACCACGTAATGGTCGGCCCCAAACTACTCAAAGAAGCATTGAGAAGACTTAACATAAGCATTAGGGATGTTGATGCCATAGCCTTCTCCATGGGCCCAGGACTTGGCCCAGCCCTAAGGGTCGGTGCCACCCTAGCCAGGGCAATAGCCATTAAGTTCAGTAAGCCATTGGTACCCGTGCATCACGGCGTCGCGCATGTCGAGGTAGCCAGGTGGTCTGCTAAATTCAGGGACCCACTCGTACTCCTCGTGTCAGGCGGCCACACAATGGTTATTGCTCACTCAGGTAGGTCTTATGGTGTGTTTGGTGAGACTATAGACATGGCCGTTGGTAACGCCCTTGATTACTTTGCAAGAAGCGTTGGGCTTCCAAACCCAGGCGTGCCGCACTTAGAGGAATGCGCTGAGAAGGGTAGTAGGTACGTACCCCTACCCTACACGGTCAAGGGGCAGGACGTATCCTTCTCAGGACTAATCGAAGAAGCCCTAAGACTCATTAAGAAGGGCATTGCGCTACCCGACGTATGCCTGAGCCTTGTCGAGACGGCCTACTCAATGCTAGGTGAAGTAGTCGAGAGAGGACTAGCACTAACCGGAAAGAAGGAACTACTCCTGGCAGGCGGCGTAGCTAGGAGCAGGAGGCTCAGGGAGATCATGGACTGGATAGCCAAGGAATTCAACGCAAAACTCAGCATAGTACCACCAGAGTACGCGGGAGATAACGGAGGAATGATAGCACTAACAGGACTACTAGCCTACAGAAGCGGCATAACCATAGACCCAACAGAAGCCGTAACAAGACAAAGATGGAGACTTGACGAGATCGAGACACCTTGGTTCGGCAAAGAGCCCTGGTGAGATGATTGACTTATTGAGTAGCGTGGGCTGGTTGGTAGCGCGTGTAGAGTTCCATGAGCTTAGCCATGACCCTAGACGTCAACTCATACGTGGACGCAATATTTGAGTTGAGGGACTGAAGCAGGTTGGAGACGTAATCAAGCCTGCCAACAACGTCCTTGCGCAAATCATCAATCCTACCGCCTAGGGAATAAACCTTACCACTCAACATATCGATCTTCCCGCTCAACTCATCAATCTTATTGTTCAGCACGTCAACTTTACCACTTAGTGCCCTAACCTCATCCCTAAGGGCCTTCATGTCCTCCCTTAACGCCTTCATATCCTCTCTTAATGCCTTGATATCGCTGGCCATTGCGTAGAGGAGTACGAGCATTGTATCCTCCCTGGAAACCTCCCTCCTACTTATTAAACTCGGCAGCTGAGCCATCAAGTAGTCCAAACCCTTACTAATGAGTATGTTAATTAAATCCCCAACTCCACGCAATATAGACACCACGACGCATTAATAACATTTTTATACACTTAACTGCAAAGTGAAAATGACCACAATAGAAATACCTAAGAAGCCCATTGACGAGGCAAGGAGAAGAGGCATAGACATAGAGGCATTAATCATTGACGCACTAATAAACCAGCTAAAGCTAGGCCCAGCGGATGAGGGCGAGACAAGGGTGGAGATGGCAATCAATTACCTAAGTGAGACAAAGCAATACATAGAGAGGGATGACGCCGTTCAGGCCAGCGAGAAGCTCTATAAGGCTGCCGAGGAGGCGATAAAGGCTATGGCGATAGCGCTTAGGATACCTGAGGCGAATGAGGCGATGACCAAGGGTGGATGGACACTGAGACTACTTGATAGCGCGGCAAATAAGCTTGCGAGTATTGTCAATGCCAGGGTATACGATGATTGGGACCACACATACTTCCTAAATGTCGAGGGATTCCACGAGGCTAGGCTTGATACGGAGGAGGTACTGAGGAGACTACCATACATAGAGGAATAAACATTGCAAGAAACATACTAAGTAAGGGTAAAGAATAAATCATGATTAAGAAAACAGGAATAAAAATAAAGGTATTTTTAACGGTATTTTTAAGGCATTAAGGCGATTATGAGCTTGCTGTTACTGTGAATGGGTATGTCTGGCCGCTTACGGTTGTTATGTATCCGCTGTATTGTATGCCGACCTGTGCAGCTTGATAGCCACTACATTCTGGCTTTAACGACGTTTGTGAAGCACCATTTAGATATACTGCTGATACGCCAGTGAAGTTGCCTTTAGCTATATTTAATATTATATTTATTTGAGCTCCCTGTGTACCAGCTGGTATTTGCAATGGTTGTGAGAAGACACATGATAGGCTTCCGAGTGTGAAACCGTTAATGCCTATGCCACTGCTCGATGGATTACTGACTAATAAAACTAAATTAGCAGTACCACTACCACTAGCAGCAGCACTAGAAACATTATTTAAGCCAACAGCCTGTACTTGGAGTGTTGCTGTTTTGCTTGCTGAGCCTGCTAGGCCGAAGACCCACACAGCCACTGCCACGGCTAGTGCTATTGCCACGGCTATGAGTATTATTGTTGCCACTACGTTGGAGATACCCTTTCTATTCATTTTGGTTGTCATACGGCATAGCCTTCTTTCAACTACTTAATAAATACTCACTGACATGGGGTTTAATACTTTCTATCCCTAAAAAACTCTTTCTACAAACGTAGAAACGTAGAGGACACGCATAACTAAGGCAATAAATTCACATACTTGCCTCTTCTTTGTGTTTATTAATGCATTGTTTAGTTTCAATCCTTACTTTCTCACTAATTCAGTTTCTTAACTAATATTTAAGGGTATTAAGTAATGAATGGTTCATTGCGAGGATTGTGTTGTTAATGCTGTAGAAACCCACTGATGCTGCTATGTTGCCGGTCACAGCAATGAACTTCATAACTATAAACACGGCCATGAACCACCTAAGCATTGGGAATTTAAGCATGATTAGGTATATGCTGGTCACCACGATTTCATAGGTAATGAACGCCAATGCAGCTGCCAGGTAATTGCCCAGGTGCATTGCAGTTGCGTAGTAATTAATCTCTTGAAGACTGAGTAATGAGAAGGCGATGTAGCTCGTTGCCAAGTCGAGCGCATTAGCCAGTGTAGCTATGAGTAATAGCTCTACCTGCCTATTGTCTTTCATCACCATATTCTCTTTCTACGCGCAAAATATAAAAGACTTGTTGAGAAGTTATGAGTAATTACGTTGTCAATTCTTTGTAGAATTGTTGAGAAGAAATAAAAATTATGGAATAGAAAAGAAACATAGTTAGACCATTTGGGAGAGCACCCAATACTTAAATCCCTGGCTAGATCACGGGCTTACCTAGGTATGAGAGTTGTTGGCTTCGAGAAGCATGGAGAACCCAGTGTACTTAAGGTCATGGAACTCCCGGACCCCAGGCCAGGGCCTGGAGAAGTCGTTATTAAGGTTTTGGCCACTTCATTAAATAGGATTGACATTATAATGCGTAGGGGATACCCAGGTATTCCAGTTAAGTTACCGCATGTGCCTGGCGCCGACATTGTTGGTTACATAGAGTCCGCTGGACCAAATACGGATCTCGGTGAGTTCAGGGTTGGGGACTTGGTCCTCGTTAGTAACGTGTGGGGTTGTGGTTCATGCAGGTTCTGCAGGGCTGGCCTTGAGGATCACTGTCCGTCATGGACCATGCCTGGATTCCATGTTTGGGGTGGTTATGGTGAATTGGTTAGGGTTCCCGTCAGAGCCCTGGTCGGAGCGCCCAGGGAAATGAGTATCAATAAGTTAGCCGTACTACCACTGGCCTATAGCGTCTCCTGGAAGGCGCTGAGAGTTGCCAATGTTGGCTTGGGCGATTGGGTACTGATACTGGGCGGCTCGGGTGGTATTGGTACGGCATTAACAATACTGACCAAGGCATTGGGCGCTAGGGTCATTGCAGTGACCTCAAGGCCCGACATACTAAAATCGTTGGGTGCTGACGTGGTTGTTAGTTATGATAGGGAGGAATTAATGAAGGTCATCAGTGAAAGGACTGAGTATGGTGTTGACGCTGCCATAGATGCAATCGGTGATACCCTACCCATGGCCCTTGATGTGGTTAGGCCAGGTGGTACGGTAATTACGTTTGGTGTTCTTGGTAAGTCATCCACTGTGCAGGTTGACATTAGGAGGTTTTACCTGAGGCATATACGGTTGATGGGTATTCATAATGCGGCTAAGTCCTACCTTAGGGAGGTTATTGAGTTCATGGTTGGTAGGGGCTTGGGGCCATTCATAAGTAGGGTGACTAATATTAAGGAGGCTCCGATTCTTCATGAGCTGATGGAGAGTAGGGGTGTGGTTGGTAAGGTGGTGATGCTTCATGAGTGGGACTAGGATTAAGTCAATAGTATACGTAGTGCTACCCCTGATTCTGTGGCCTCTGTCCTTTGACGTATTCAGTAGGTACTTTGTCTATGGTATGGCACTATCAACACTACTGTTGGGTTCACTATCGCTTGTTTGGTTTAGGGATAGGCTTCGGTGGATTAGGATTAATTCGGTAATAGCCGTAGTACTTGGCCTTATTATGTCTGGGATACTTTACATTATTTTCATGGGCGGTTACGCAATACTTAGGTACATGGGTCTCGCCAACTACGTTATCCTCGTCTACGGCATGATTAGGAGTATGACTGATGCCTATGCCCTGGCCATGGCCCTGGTTATTATTGGGTTTATGGAGGAGGTTTATTGGAGGGGTGGTCTTCAGGAATTATCGAGGGGTTTAGGTGGTATTTTCCGTAATGAGCCCTGGCTAGCGTCAATGATTTACTACACGCTTATCCATATATCAACCTTGAATCCAGCACTTGTGGCTGGTGCATTTGTTATTGGGTTGATTGATGGTTTACTAGCGGATAAGGTGGGCCTAGTAACTTCAATAATAACTCACGTATTATGGCTGGAGTTAATGATGGTGTTTTTACCCCTGGTTCCATGACTAACCCTTGAGTTATTTTGACAGATATAGAGAAGCATCTATTTAAATTAATTAATATTAATTTAAATATCAATGAATAAATATGAATTTCTCGGATTGATTAGGGCATGGAGTCTATTAATGACGGTAGCCGTCTCACTAATCGGCATTGGCTATGCATATTACCTAGGGCTTTATTATGGACCTAAGATAATATACTCAGTATTAGCTGTAGTAGGGGCTTTAATGCTTCATGCAAGTGTCAATGTGCTTAATGACTACTACGACTTCATCCATGGCGTAGATACGATAAGCTCACCCACGGCAATCTATAGGCATCAACCGTTGGTGATGGGTACGGTGAAACCAATAATTGTAAAGACCCTGGGCTTCTCATTAATAATAGCTGGTGCGGCCATAGGTACTTTCCTAACAATAATGGAGAGCTACTGGATACTTCTACTTGGTCTTGTTGGTGTATTTTTGCTCTACGCCTACACGGGTCCACCATTCACACTTAAGTACAGGGGGCTTGGTGAGTTATCAGTTGCATTGACCTGGGGCCCATTACTAGTTGGTGGTTTCTTCGTAGCTGCATCCGGTGGTTTATTAATACCAAGGGTCTTCCTCGTATCATTACCGCCACTCTTCATAATGTTCGCGATAATATATGCCAACAATTATAGGGATAGGGAGTATGATAGGGCGTCTGGAATAAGAACGTTAGCCATACTAACGTCTAGGCATGGTTATGGGATCTACCTAGGCTCATTAGTAACGGCGTACATAATTAATGTAATGCTCGTGCTCATGGGAGTACTGCCATACACATCACTAATAACATTACCCACAGCTCTTCTAATACCGAGGTTAATAAGGGCGTTCAGAGGAAATGCCCCTGACATTGATGCAAGGACAGGGCTATTATACACAATATACTGCCTAATGTATGGAATTAGTCTCATGATACCATGGTAACGCAATAAGGATTAGGTAGGTATTACTTAAATAATTAAATGGGTTCTAAGAAACATGGTATTTTCCAAGAATCCGGTGGATATTGTTAGGGATAAGAAATTCTTGCAGGGCGAGATCGCTGACTCACTTAGGCTCGCAATAATGGCTGAGCTTGATGCCATAAACCTATACCTACAATTAGCCAGGTTGATCGATGATGAGAAGGTAAGGAAGGTCTTCGAGGATATCGCTAAGGAAGAGAAGACTCACTTCAGTGAATTTCTCACACTGCTTAAGTCATATGATCCAGAGCAGGTTGAGCAATTGAAGGCAGGTTCAACCGAGGTTAGTGAATTAACGGGTATTAAGGTGCCAGTAAATGATCCTAATAATGAACAAAAGGGAATGGGTACTGCCAACAATCCTAGTGATCCTCCACTTGACGTAGTTTCATCATCAAATTTAAGCCCTGAGGAGCTTAGGTACTTGCAGGACAAGGTTAGGGAGGTTGCTACCAATGTGAGGAGGTTCAGGAAGTATTTAGCTACGTATGAGGCAGGGCCTGGGCTTGATGCCGTACCACTTGATGAAGTGGTTATTGGACCTTCAATAATGGCAACTAGATCCGTGGTATCACTTAAGGAATTGAGCCTGAAATTCTCAATATCACAGAGACAAGTTGAGTATGCCAGGGCTAGGGGTGAGAGGGTTTATTCAGCGACTGCTGACCAAGCTGCTATTAGGCTTGGTTATGAGGAGGATTTAGCAATACTTAGTGATATTCTGGGTAACCCCAAGATTAAGACCATGAACATCACGTCATGGGATACACCCAGTTCTGCAGTTACTGAGGTTTCAAGTGCAGTCAATGCGTTGTATAGTAATTACATACCTGAACCATACGTATTATTCGTGAGCCCTGGCAGGTATACAAAGCTTTTAACTGTTGTTGAGAAGACAGGTATCATGGAACTAACGAGGATTAAGTCACTGGTTAAGGATGTGGTCATTATTCCCCAGTTAAAGGATGATACAGCACTTTTGTTATCAACTCATCAATCAATCATCGACGTGGCCATAGGCACAGATACGGCATTGGTATACCTAGGCCCCGAAAATGGGACTCACGGCTTTACCCTATGGGAGACACTGGCAGTAAGGGTTAAGGACCCCAGAGGTGTAATTGCCCTGAGACAAGGCACTTAGGAATGAAACTCACGCAGACCGGTAAAAATAACATGGCATTACTTCACTCGTTACGCATCCATTTATGGCTAGACCTAAATAAACGAAAGCATCCATCTAACGCTAATAATTATCGAGAAATTAGTACTCATTGTTGAATAGATAGCATGAAAAATACTTTATAAATAAATGAATAAAGTAATTGCAATAGGGCCCGTAGCTCAGCCCGGTAGAGCGGCGGCCTCCGGAGCCGTAGGACCCGGGTTCAAATCCCGGCGGGCCCGCCAATTCATTATTAGTCCTGTGTCTCTGATAGTAATTTGATGGTATTTTACCTTGAGTGGTCCTTAAGGTATTCCTTAGATCTTGCGCCTATAGCCTTTATCAATGTGAGTAGTATATACGCGCCCCGCAGTACGTCGGGGTCCCTGAGCATGCCTATGACCTTCGCTAGGCTCACGTCATTATCTTCCAATTCCATTAATGCCCTGTCAATCTTTGGATCATTGATTGAATCCGCAATTACCTTAATAATTGGGTTACCCGCAATATTATTCATAATTTCGAGTAGGTCGCGTATCATTACTACCATGTTATCAAACATGTCATCAGTAATTACACTACTCACGTTCTTCAGGGTGAGGGCTAGATCCACGAGCGTGTCCAAAGCACCTGACTCATGTAGTATGATTAATTGGTCCATTAGGTCCATTATCGCCTTATCCTTATCAGCATCCTTTATTCTCTCCTCAAGGACTCTACTTGGGATCTTTATGCTCATAGTCCTCCCCTCACCACCGCAGGTAGTGTCATGTAAAAGGCCCTCAAGAACCACCACCCAAACCTTGTTGTGATGAACGGCATCTCATTAACAGTGTAGTTCCACCAGGGCAGCCATGCCCTGCCCCTGCCCTCATGTGTATACAGGTCTGTGAGCATTGGGCATATATCCTCACCCCTATAGATCTTCCTTGGTCCAGTCCCAAGTATGTCGGAGACCAGGTTTTCGGCAATAACATCCGCCTGGTAATGAGCTACCGACGCTGCCTTGGTCACGGGTAATGCAGTTGCATCACCAATTATGTAAACCTCCTCATACAATTCCTTGCCCTTTCGGTACCTTAATGTGTTTTTATCACCTGGTAGAAAACCGAGTGGATCACCAAGCCCTGAATCCCTGAATACCTTGGCACCCCTGTGGGGTGGTATTGTTATTAGTAAGTCATATTTTATCTTCTCACCACTATCGCTAATGACAACCTTCTCCTCAGTATTTACCTCAGAAACCATGAACCTAAATATATACTCAATATTTCTTTGTTCGCACATTATCTTACCAAGCCTATTAACCTCGGGTTGAGCATGCAGGTAATCTATTGGATAAAGGAGCTTTATATTGACATTACCCCTAACATTCCTATCCTTAAGGTATGAATCAAGCAATAACCCGAACTTTAGGGGGACTATTGGGCATTTTATGGGTAAATCCACGAATAACTCCACAATAGTACCCCTACTAAACCTTGAAAGTATTTCCCTTAATTCCAGGGCGCCATCTAACGTGAAGAACGTGTGATAATCCTTCATTAATCCAGGTACCTCCTGTGGCGCAAACTCAGCCCCCGTGGCAATAACGAGGTAATCATAGTTATACTTACTCCCGTCAGCAAATCCCAATTCCCTATTCCTAAGGTCAATACTTACTAACTCACCCTTAGGACCGTGGTAAAACTTAATACGGGGATCAAGCAACTCGCTCTTCCTCCATCTAGCATGCTCCTCACTTAATGAGTTAAATACTATGAGTGGGTACATTGCCTGGACAAGGAAATCATTATCCTTATCAAAGACCCTAATCTCCACATCACCCCTAGCCAACTCCCACCTCAGTCTCCTTGCAAGTTTATTGGCAACCTCAGCGCCAGCGAAGCTCGCACCAACAATGGCAATCCTCTTCATTAATCAATGGCTCAAGAACCCTTAATTAATACATTATTTTACATACCACGTGTAACCGACACCACAGAAATTAATACGCTCCCAAACCACGTGTTAAGGGATGAAAATAAGAACATACACGCAACCCCCATCCCAAAAAACAAAATACCACCCTGCATTTTTGAACCAGGGGATTAAGAAGAAGAGCTTAAAAACCCAGGAGATAACCATCATATTGGCCAAACCGAGGTCACCCGGCCATAGGCAGGGTGGCACCACCCGGACTCATCAGAACCCGGAAGTGAAACGCCCTGCCGCGCACGGGAGTACTGCGGTCCGTAAGGCCGCGGGAAACCGGCGTGCTGGGACCTCGGGGCTAATGATAATTTTCCTAATTAACCATGAGTTTTAAGGAATGCGCCAAAATTTCACTGTGGTAATAGAAATAATACTTAATAACAAGACATGGGTCTTTATCTGTGTGAGTATGGAGTATTGTAGGGCTCTTTATGAGGCTTCTGAGGCGGCAATATGCTTGATGGAGTACTCCTACGGTACGGTACTCTATAGGGAGTATTTATTGAATTGTCCAGAGATTCCCGGTGCATGGCATGGCTTAGCCATATGCCTTGAGGCTATAGGGAATAAGGAGGGTTCCTTAAATGCATACGAAAGAGCACTACAACTTTACCTTGAGCATGATGATCCACAGAACTTACTTTGGGGTGGTTGGTGCGCATTTAAGTTAGGTAAGTATGAGTTGGCTTATGAATTATTCATGAAATCCCTGGATAAGGATCCTAACTATGCATACACGTGGCTTAGTCTTGGCATTGCTGCATTTAAGATCGGTAAGCGTTCTGAGGGTGAGAGGGCAATAGGCAGATATAGGGTATTGATTAGGGAGAGACCTTATGAGAAAAGGGAATGCGAGGGAATTAGGATGCTGATAAATGCCCACAACTCATTAAGGAGATTAATTAGTGAGGATAGTAGCATTATTAAGTTAATTAATGAGTTAATGACAAAGTCTATAATGAAATATGGAGAATTATGTAAATAATTAATGCCTTAATTTTTAAATAATTCCTTGAATTAATTCCATTGATCAGGAGTCTTTACGTTGTTATTTATCACTAATCGAGGTAACACTGCGAATTCAATAATCATTATAAGCAATGGCATTATGGATATTAATCTCAGAACCAAATTGAATAACGGGTACTCAGCAGGTATTGAGAGAATCAGGTAAACCGCGTAATTAATTACATAGGGCATAAGCAATGATCTCTCTATATTAGTAATACCGAGTACATGAACCCCCGTCAATGCCCTATGCACTTTAGCATAAATTAATGCCCAAGGACCACGTCTAGTAATTAAGGTATAAGTAAGCACAAGCCATGCAGTGGTACTCATACCAATAGCAATTAGGGAGTTGCTAAATAGTAATATTAATTGAAAGACCAATGAGTAGATCGCCGTCATTACTATAAATACTAGGTTCGCAAATGCCACATATTCCTGAATACCCTCGTTCATACTGCAAACGATGATCAAGGCTAGGTATTTAAACCATTCTACAAAAGCAAAACGAGAAAACAGCATCAGAATAGTCATAAAATTGACGAGGTGCATCATTAAGTGGTTGATCGGTATAAAGGAAAATAGAACAAGAATAACAAAGGCAATAATGAAATTAAATGCCCAAACGAGGACATTAAGAACAAAAACTTAAAAGCATGAGCAGCAGGAACATAAGTGCCGGGGTGGTGCAGTCTGGAAAGCATGCGGGCCTGTGGAGCCCGTGAACCCGGGTTCAAATCCCGGCCCCGGCCCCAGTTTGCATTCAATTGTTCCTAGTCTATAACCGATACTGATTACGATCACTACGGTGGTCAATTACATAAGCCTTATATGCATGGTTGGGTTAGTTTCTTTGTGGTTTCTTTCTTTTCTTCATCTTTTTCGTTTGTTGAGTAGTTTTCTTATGAGTCTTGATGCTTCCATTTTGCTCATGTATTTGTAGGGTTCAATGCCGAGTTCCTTAAGGAGCTTTAGTTGTTTCTCGGTGGCGAGGTATGGCTTGAATTTATTAATTAATTCTGGATGTTCATCAAGGTATTCAATATAGGCTCTCTTACTTAGTTCATCAGCCTTGGAGTTAAGTTCCCTGGGAATCCACTCGAGTCTTACCCTAAAGTGACTAAGTAGTTCATGAGCTCTCTCAAACAGGGGTTTTAGGTGTTCGGTACGCACATTGTATATTCCAGTCAATTGCTTAATTACGAGTTGTGAGTCACCACGCACAACAATGCTTGATTCACCATAATCATGCAACAACCACTCAAGGGCCTTTATGAGTCCCGTATACTCAGCAACGTTATTGGTACAATTGGGTGCTGGTTCACAAGCAATACCGTATCCCTCACTAATCGTATCATTATCATTATACACCGCAAAGCCGTAGGTTCCAACACCGCCTGGGTTCTTGGGTTCACAAGCACCATCGAAGTAGACTAATAAGTGCACCTCATTAACTCAAGTCATCCCTAATAAACCTATGCTGTCATACCTTTATTGCTTGCTAGGAATCCTTTACGTTCTTAATCATTGGTTTCTCTCCATCAGTCTTTGTATCATTTAGGTGCTCGTAGTGTATGGTATGTATAGATTCATCACCTTGCTCATCAATGCGTATTTATCAGAACCTGATTCATATACGTAATAGATATTCCTACTGTCTATGCCGACGTGGATCAGTAACCCATAACCACCAAGTAGTATTGATATTACTCCACCATCACTACCGCTCATAATTACCAGAGAGAAACTTGGTAATGCTTCTCCGCTCTTCATCACTGCATTTAATGTTGTGAGTGTTGCTAATTCATGCGTCATTTCCTCGGGCATCACCATCATTAATTCTTCATTTATTGTCTTAGTTATATCATTGATGATATCTCTTACAGGGTCATCAAACGGCACTATAGCTATTAATGTCTTGCTTGATTTAGTCACGTAATTGAGAAGTTCCATAATATTATCCTCATTCATGGCATTCACTGGGTATTCATGATCTTCGGGCATTGTGGTTATGAATGCGCCAAAGGATCTACTAATCAATGCTCTTCTTATTCCTGGAACCTTCACGTAATGATACATGTTTTCACCATCGAGTGCTATGGTTATTTCAGAATCCTTCTCAAGTCTAAAGCTTATTATTGAGCCATCATTAGCCGCTGCCATGAAGTAGGTCAGGTTAGTACTCTTATGCTTGCTTGTTAGTATATCATGTAGTGCACCAAGCGTGTTTAGGTATTCTGCCATGGTTGCTTCATTAACCCTCTTAAGCCTAGTACCTTCATGCCTAGCGTGACTTGTGATGAATGAACGAACCTTTCCACGAATTTTAAAAATCGTGAATGCACCACCATAATTAGAGGTATTGTTAACCAGTTTAATTATTTCATTGGGGTTATCACTGATTATGTAGGGAGCTGTAGCCAACACGCATCCCTAATAACTCATTACTCAATGGATTATTTAAGGGGTTTACGTTTGCTCTTCATGGGTCAAGTATTACTTAATGAATTATTGATTAATTGCAATATTGACCTGGGATCTTTGTAATTGATATTAATCATTCGTTCTTTTAATCAGTTATTTCGCGATTGCGCCTACTTTAGTGCAATTTGCTTCGTAATCGAAAATGTGTTCTATTTCTAATTTAAGAATACGTTAAGTGAAGATAAGCTAGGTAGAATAATAGCCATCTATGGCGATTTATGGAATAAGGTGCAATAGCAGTAAGAAAGTAAGGAATAAAGTAAGGAGTGTATGTATCGTTACTGGCAAATAGCCAAACTACTAAATCCTAAAAAGGAGTGGTGCAGTTTGGTTTCCTTGTATGGGTAGATTTCCACTTGAGGGCGTTAGGGTGATTGATTTAACGCATTCTGCAGCTGGCCCCTTTGCAACATCAATACTTGGTGATTTAGGCGCTGATGTTACTAAGGTTGAGTCCCCTGAGGGTGATATGACTAGGACATGGGGTCATGTAATCAGGGAGGGAGTCAGTACGTATTACCTGGCTATGAATAGGAATAAGCATGTGATTAGGCTTGACTTAAAGAATGAGAGTGATAGAAACAAACTTTATGAAATGATTAAGGGCGCTGATGTACTTATTGAGAATTATAGACCTGGTGTTGCTGAGAGACTTGGTGTTGATTATGACACGGTGAGCATACTTAATCCGAGGATTATTTACGTATCCATTAAGGGTTTCATGCCGGGTAGTGAGTATGAGGATTACCCGGCCTTCGACATTGTTATTCAGGGCATGAGTGGTTTAATGAGTGTTACTGGTTGTGAGGACGGGACCTTTGTTAAGGTTGGTGTTCCAATAACCGACATGGTGACGGGCTTCTTCTCGGTAATAGCAATACTATCGGCACTTAGGGTTAGGGATAGGGATGGTAAGGGTGTTAGGATTACCGTACCAATGCTAGACTCAGCCCTATACATAATGGGCATACACCTGCTTTACTATTTCCTTGTGGGTGATGTTCCAAGGCCATTGGGTACGAAGTACATGAGTGTTGTGGCTCCGTACCAGGGATTTAAGGCCAGGGATGGTAAGATGTTCATACTTGCGGTTGGTAATGATAGGATTTGGAGAAGGTTCTGTGAGGTTATTGGTAGGCCTGAGCTGACTGATGACCCCAGATTTAGGACAAATCCCGACAGGGTTAAGAACCAGGACGAGCTCGAGAAAGTACTACAGGAAGTGTTCCTAACGAGGGATAGGGATGACTGGGTAAGCCTATTCCTAAGTAATGGAATACCTGCTGGTCCTGTGTATGATATGGCTGATCTGGCTAGGGATAATTACGTGAATAAGTACGTACTGACTGAGGTAAATCATCCTGAGCTGGGCACACTAAGGCTTGTTAGGGGTCCCATTAGGTTCAATGGTGAATCCACTGATGTTAGGTTTATTGAGTACTAAGACACGCTAAGGGTTCTTTTCCAAGCATTAACGAGTTCCTCAGGGCATGAAACAGCCCTCAACTCACCACCTTCGTTACTAATGCAGGTAAATACTAGGTAGCCTTCAGCAGCGTTTTTACCCGTCGTCTCATTAATTATCCTAAACCTATACCTAATTGCCCTGGTTCTTGCTTCATCAAGCCATAACTCAACAATGGCAACATCACCTCTTTTTAATGGTGACGTATATGTTATGAAGAGTTCTCTACGTGGGGCAATTGCATGATAATGAAGGATACCATTCTCCCTATAGAAGTCCTCCTCTGCACGTTCAATGAGCCTTAGAAATGATGTGAAGTGAGCAATGCCAGCTGCGTCTGTGTCAGCCCAATAAACATAGTACTTAGCCCTAAATGGCATTTCTGTAATTAATTAAGTACCATATTTATTAAGTATTAACCCATGCATGCTAATGTGGATTGCATACCTGAGGACATAATTAACGAGGTAATTAATAGGTTTAGAAATGCCTACGCAATATATGTGTATGGTGGATCGCTTGACTGTAGTGGTGGTGACGTTGACATCGCAGTATTCATGGAAGAAATACCTAGGGAAGTTCCTAGGATTGGGGATAACGTGGATTTACAGGTCTTTAGGAAACCTCGTAATTCATTATTCTTCGTTTATATAATAAAGACGGGTCGATTAGTTTATGGTAATTCCCTGGATATTGATGTGGACTCCGCTATCAAGAATGAGCTGGAGATGATTGATGAGAGGGAGTTCCTATTTCTTAATAGTGATGATGAGACCATGGTGTGTAAGTCCCTTAAGGAATTATTGTTTCTCCTCGCTGCACTTAAGTGTGGTATTTACGGATCAAGTAATTGGTATAGAATGGTTAAGTGCCTAGGTGATTTAGGGATTAATGCACCCAGTGAATTCAAGCGCTGCCTTAATCCACCGAGTATTGACGTGCTTAGGCAGGTTGGTGAACCCATATTGAGAAGGGTTATTTGGGAGCTTAGGAGTATTAAACAAAGGTCATTATAATTCTCTAATTGCTTTATTCTGCGATTATGAATTAGTAATCTTTAAGTCCTCTAATTAATTTTATTACTATGGTTTGGTTATTACTGAGTATTTCAAGAGATAGACCTGGATTACTTAATGATGTTACGGGCTTAATTAAGGCCCGTAATCTAAACATTAAGAATATCGTGGGAAATAACTATGCAGTTCTTATTGAGATTGATGGAGAGGTTAGTGATGAGTTAATTAATGCCGTTAGTAATGTTAATGGGATTAATACGGTGAATGTAATAGGCTTATCATTCACAGTACTTGGCTTTGTTCAGGAGAATTTCATGAAGGCATTATTATTTTATGTCATGGAAAGGGAACCAGAATTACTTGAGCGCCTTGGTTATGAGTATGGCAAGGAACTAATTAGGTATGTACTTAACTCAATAAGGGATTTTCGGGATGCCCTCTACTTCTCCCTAAGGATCCTCACGGCGCTTGGTATCATTGTTTTAATAAATGTACGGTTTATGATGGGTACAACCACGATTTCAATAGCCAGAGCCTTTGATGAGGATGTTGGTATGCCAATGACCAAGGGAATAATTAGGGGATTATTTGAAGCGGTTAGTAATATTAAGCATAATGTAAGAATAAAGAGAGGAGATTCTCATTATGATATAATAATTACATGATTTGACCTACATTGTTGACGTAAATGCATCCTTAAACCTATCTCTAAGTATCTTCTTATCTATCTTGCCAGTGCTAGTCTTTGGTAATTCAGCCTCAATAACAATGACCTTATCCGGAATCCACCATTTTGGTATTTCGCCCTTTTCCACGAACTTCATTAGGTAGTTCTTGATATCGTCCTCCGTAACCCTCTGACCAGGCTTGGGCATAACAATAGCCACAGGTCTCTCACCCCACTTCTCATGTGGCGCGCCTATTACTGCAACCTCACCAACCGCTGGATGAGTACTGATTATACTCTCCAACCTAACACTTGATATCCACTCACCACCGCTCTTAATCACATCCTTAAGCCTATCAACTATTATTACATACCCATCAGGTAGCCAAACAGCCACATCACCCGTGTGGAACCAACCATCACGCCAGGCATTCCTAGTCTTCTCCGGATCATTTAAGTACTCCTTAATTATCCATGGAGCCCTAACCACTAATTCACCCATTGTCTTCCCATCCCTAGGCACATCCCTACCCT
>NZ_JBMFVA010000020.1:0-33354 GCF_049966235.1 Vulcanisaeta sp. | reverse complement strand
TTTCTCGACGCATTTTACGAGGGTAAATTATTGTGCGGCGACTCAGTGACATTCAACAGACTAAAAGACCTAGTACTTAGCATCACAAGAGGTTTCCTAAAAACAAAAGATGGATGGATAAAAATGAGGTAGAAACTTGTATCGATTGATTATAGGAATTCACGCTGTCTTTAAGTCTCATTATTTTACTGAAGGTGGTTTATAATTACGGGATTAACCTAAAAATACTACACTATATCCTTATATGTAAGTTTAGAGTCATATTGCTTAGGCTAATGGGCATTTATTACGTAGATACGTCGGTGTTTATTGATAGGGAAGGATTACATAAAATATGCCGTAATAATGGAAATACCTACATTATTGTTGGTCTTGTTCTTGGAGAATTATTTTCCCAAATACTTAGATGTCTCATTATACCGTCTGATCTTTTCAATATTTATTCCAGTATTAGTATTGAATTGCGTAAGGACTGCCAATTTGAAAGCCCTGCTCACATTAATGATGTTATTAATTGCCTCATTAGAAATCCTAATATCAAGTTAAAACTCGAGTTTGATACAGAAATTATTAGGGAGTTTACTAATCATTTATTTGAGATACTTAAACGGGATAATAGGCTTGAAGTTTCTGATGCCATGATATTGGCAATAGCATTAGCGGACAAAGAAGCTGATGGTTTTATAACGATTGAGAAGAAGCTCGTGAACTCTAAGGGGATATTATTCCTGAAAAGAGTCATGGCATAATGAGGAAGAATAAAATACGAAATTAGCGGGCCCGGTGGGATTCGAACCCACGACCTACGGGTTAAAAGCCCGCCGCTCTACCTGGCTGAGCTACGGGCCCAGTATCTCCTTAATTGTTTGTACTTTTAAGGTTTTATGTTGCCTTAGTTTTTTAATTGGCAATATTTTAATTATGTCGTGACCTCGATC
The DNA here is from genome assembly GCF_049966235.1 of Vulcanisaeta sp. NCBI lineage: Archaea > Thermoproteati > Thermoproteota > Thermoprotei > Thermoproteales > Thermoproteaceae > Vulcanisaeta > Vulcanisaeta sp. Next base: position 32,416 of record NZ_JBMFVA010000020.1, on the reverse strand, counting down.
GTCGATGTCAGGCTTGGCGATTATCACGGTGAGTGGGCTTTGGATGGTAGTACTGTTAGGTATGTTGAGTATATAGGTGGTGATGTTATTGAGGCTGAGCTTGAGGGTTGTGGTGAGGACTATACTGATTGTGTTGTTGAGGATGTTGTTAAGAGACTTGGTGATGAGCTTAAGCTTCCCAGGTCAGTCCTTGGTTCAGTGAAGGCTAGGCTTAAGGTTCTCGGTTTCCCATTGGTGATTACGCTGCGTGAGGAGGTTAATGCTTCGATTATTGAGTTTAGGGGTAAGAATGGTAGTGCCCAGTTAATAATTCGTTACCAACTTATCTCCTAAAGAGGATTGCCCTGAGTACCGCGTATAGTATGAATGCGGCTATGAATATTACCAGGGCTAGTAGTGCTATTCCGCCGAGCCCCAACTTCACGTATGAGTAACTACCCAGGATACTGCCCAACCCCATGCCGAATCCAAGTACTAGGCTGTATAGGCCCATTGCCGAGCCCCTCATGCTTATTAATGCCTCATCACCCGTTAATGCGAGTATTGATGGTACCACGGCGGATGCCATGAATATGAAGGGTGCTGAGGCGGCAACGGCTATTATCGGGTTAACACCCAATAGGAGCAGTACTGTTAGTATTATGAGACCGATACTTACACCTATAACTCCAATTCTCATTGTTTTTAACCTACCAAGCCTGTCCGATACGTAACCAAAGAATACAGAGCCTAGGCCAACCACGAGTGTTGCGCCTAGGAATAGGGCACCAACATGTATCGGCATAACACCCTTAATACTTCCTATGGCCCTGCCCGAGTATATCGCGGCGCCGAGTATCATTGTTATTGAGAACCAAATGGGTAGTGTCGGTATGGCCTTCCTTGAAACACCCCTTAACGGGTTTAGGTATACAGCGCCTATGGTTGGCTTTGTCTCGATTATGTAATTAAGGACTATTGCGTAGAGTATGACCAATAGTATTAGTAGTATTATGAATGCTATCGGCCCCCTAACCACTTGGTAAAGTATTGAGCCGATCATGTAGCCAAGTGCGTAGCCAAATATGTTCATGAAGTCAAAGACACCCATGCCCAATCCCCTATATCCCTTCTCTGTTAGATCCGTTATCATTGCAAGCGTGGATACGAGGACCAAGGCTGCACCGAAGCCCATTGCGCCATTAAATGCAGCAGTGGCCATTGGATTTCTCAGCAGGGCTATTGCTAGGTATATTAATGCCATGAATATTAAGATCCAAGTGTACCCAAGTATCAGTGTTAATTTCCTGCCTAGCCTATCAGCCATGTACCCTGCTATGAAGGAGCTTAAGGCTTCGACGAATGGGTATGAGGCCAGTATCAAGCCGATCATTATGTTATTACCTGGTGATAGGTAGGATATTAGGAATGTATTGGCTCCTGATCCAACCCTGATCATTAGTATTGGTAGGTACGGCAGTAACGCCCTTGTATTCCTCATTAGAATCAACGAGGTACTTAATCCTTATTAATTTATTAAGTAGTAGTTCTCGGTATGAGCACCATACAATTAATCGATAGGTACTCAAGGCAGGTTGCTGTCATTGGTAAGGAGGGTCAGGAAAAGCTATCGAGGGCTCATGTGGCGGTTATTGGCCTTGGTGGTCTCGGGACTCTGGTGTCCATGTACCTAGTTGGTGCTGGTATTGGTGAATTAACAATAGTTGATTACGATACGGTTAGCCTAACGGATCTTCATAGGCAACTACTCTATAGGGAGGAGGACGTGGGTAAGCCTAAGGTTGAGGTTGCTGTCAGGAGACTTCGTGATCTAAACTCAACCGTAAAGATAAAACCAATTAATGAGGCGTTAACCGACGAGAATTCAGAACTAATCGTTAAGAATGTGGATGTTGTAGTTGACGCCCTCGATAATTGGATAGGTAGGCAAGTACTTAATGAGGCAATTGTTAAGTTGAGGAAGCCCCTAGTCCATGGTGCCGTGAACGGTTGGTACGGACAAGTATCAACAATAATACCTGGTAAAACACCCTGCCTCTACGAATTAGTCCAGGTTAGGTCATTACCCCAGTGCGTTGGTTACTGCCCTGTTGTTGGCCCAGTAGTTGGTGTCGTAGCATCAATAGAGGCAACCGAAGTCGTTAAATTGATAACAGGCATTGGTGAACTCCTCACCAGTAAGTTATTAATTATTGATGGTAAGAATTGGGTCATTGATGAGATAAAGCTTAGTAGAGTTGAAAATTGCCCTGTCTGCTCAAGATACCTTAAAGAAAAATAATTTTAAGGAATTAATTAGCGGTTTTCTGCTCATGAGGAGGTTTTTATCGGCATTATGGGCTAAACTGAGTAATAGGCCATTGGCGCTTTGTGATAGTGGTGATGTTGATGGTATAACAAGCGCCGCCCTATTCCTAAGGAAGTACTCAAATGGTATTGTTGTCCTTGCAGCACCCAGTGAGGTTAATAGGTCTTGGTGGATTAAACGCCTTTCCTGGACCTTCGTGGCCGACCTTCCATGCCCAGGTAAAGTATTGATTAGGGCTGATCACCATAGAACAAATAAGCCCTGTGCAAAGGTTGAGTTTTATGACCCTGAGGCACCATGTTCGGCATTAATGGCCATGAAGGCCCTTGGTCTCGAGAATGATACCGTAGCAAATGGCTTGGTCAAAGTCGCAATAGAGACGGATACCGCGAACATAACGAGTAAGGAGGCCGAGAATCTTGACTTAGCGGTTAGGTTCGCCTCATACCCTGAGAAAATATACATAGTAAGGAACCTGGCAATTAATGGTCTTCAAGCATTAAGCAATGCTAAGATACGCAACCTAGTGGAGAGGGGTTATAGGGCTAAGAAGCTCATGCTTGAGATTGCGGATAAAATACCTATTAAGGAGATAATTAATATTTATAGTCCAATAGACCTCGGTATATCCTATAGGCAATTAACCATTGAGCTTCAGCACAGGGGTGCCAAAATGGTAAATGTACTACTGAGACTGAGTAGGAGGACCTTCAGGTACTACTGCGGTGCTGATAAGAATAGTCCCTATGACTGTACACAAGTCGCCACTAAGCTTGGCGGTGGTGGTCATAAATACGCCTCGGGCGCACAGTATAAGTCGCCGCTCCTCAATCCAGGGTGGGGTGTTGAAGCTTTCATAAACGTGTTAAAGGCCTACTTAAATATTGATAGACTTGAGGTACTTGAGCTATCGAGGAATTCCATAAGGGTTATAACGTACTAATTCTCATCAGCGCTTTGGACCTTCGTCACTATTCAGTGGCTACCATTCTCATCACAGGTAGTACTAAGGCTTACTAGAGAAAGCCCTTTAAATGTGAGTTTTCACGATATTGGCGGGTCTTCTTGGGTAAAGTTGTCGTTATTGATCACCCATTGGCTCAAGCCATCTTAACGACACTTAGGGATAGGAATACGAAACAGATTGAGTTCAGGAAGGGCCTCGTTAGGCTTGGCAGGTTAATGGGTTATGAAATAGTGAAGTCAATGGATATAGAAACAGTAGAAGTAGAAACACCACTTGGTGTTAAAGCCAAGGGAGTTAGGATTAGGGACCTTGATCATATAGTCATTATTCAAGTGCTTAGGGCAGCCATGCCCCTTGTTGAGGGTCTCGTTAAGATCTTTGCAAATGCCAGAATGGGTGTTGTCAGTGCCAGGAGGGTTGAGGAATCACATGTACCTGGTTCGCTGGATTTTGATATTGAGATTACGTATGTTAAGGTGCCGAGGATATTCGACGACGATATATTAATAATTGCCGATCCAATGCTAGCGACCGGGTCTACAATAATCTCCGTATTAAGGCAAGTCCTTAAATATGGGGCTCCCAAGAGAACGATTATAGCCAGCGTCATAGCTACTAAGTACGGCATAGACAGAGTGCTTAGGGAATACTCATTTGCCGAGATATACACAGTAGCCATAGACCCTGAAATAAACGAGAAGGGCTATATAGTACCTGGACTAGGCGATGCTGGGGATAGGGCGTTTGGTGGTCCTTAAATTAAATCTCTTAATTACGAGATGAAATCCTTCTCATTACATAGTTCAAAGCCTCATCAACCAAGCCCTTCCTAGCCAACTCATTAAACTTCTCATCGTTATCCAACTCCATGTATAGGCTCAACCTGGTCCTCACATCACTAACCACCTCCTTAAGTCTACTCTTAACTGCGTACCAAACCCTCGCCATATTCATTAATTCCTCATCCTCCCTGAGGAAATTCATTATCTTATCCAGGGTCCTCCTTGCCACAATACCACTTAGTCCCTCGGTGGTTACGGCAATCCTTATACCATTAATCTCACTCTCGAAGGGAACAACGACCTCAGTTTCCTCAGCATTAGTAGCATCATTAAAGAACTTCCGTAAATCCCTAGCAACCTCCCTAACTCTTTCATTAATTGCTGGGTCATTAGTAGCAATAACCACTAGGTCGGCCCACTCAATGCTTTTTCTGAGTAATTCCTCGTTATTTACATCACCTCTCATTAGCTCTATTTTTCCCTGCTCTGCATAGTGCATTAGCTCATTACTAAATTCAAGGCTTAAGACCCTAACATTGGCACCTGCCAGGAGGAATTTAACGGCCCTCCTCGTACCAACACCACCACCCCCGATCACTAGTACATTCCTGCCGTTAAACTCAATGAAGAGTGGTATCCTCACATACTTAATCTCTTAGGGGGTCATTTATTTTTACTTGCACCTTTTAAATGCAAGATTCTTTTTATAGTGAGATCCCTAATATTAATGATGGTATTAAGCGACGGCACTTCCTCATTAACCCTCAAATCAGAATCCTTAATACTATTCTTAATCCACGTGCATTCATTGATTAGGAGGCTATGGACGGACCCAGGTACATCAGACCTAGTTAATTGCCTAATTATATAATCATCACTAAATTCAACAACTAACCTGGGCCTATTAACATTACCCACATCAAAGCCAAGCATTAGGGCTAAGTCATGTTCATATTTCTTAGAAAAGCCATTAATGACTTCCTCAAGTCTTGTTCGATTACATGGTAATGGTAATCTAGGCATTATAACCTCAATTCCCGATTTAGCGAGTAATACTGCCAATATTGAATAGAACTGAGGCTTAACACCTGGTGGTGTTAACATAAGTACCCGCGCATTGGTATTGCTGGGTGTTAGTGTCATTATTTCGTAATTAATGCGTACGTGATAGTCATCACCATCAAATATCCTAAGCATTAGTGAAGCACATGAAGAAATGCTTAATAGTATTACTTTTTGAGGAATTCCTCGAGCCTCGCCTTGACCTCAGGCTTCAGCGATTCCTCGGCTAGAGTATTTAGTAATTCATCCCACCTATTACTAACCTCATTAATCATTGAGGATATCATTAGTTTCTTAATGATTGAGTAAACACCGTGAGGCACGGAACCTATCTTATTAATTAATTCCAGGGACGTCTTTAAGCCATCATTAACATCACCAACAACCCTATGGACAAGACCCCACGCAACAGCATCATCAGTGCTCAACCTAAAGTCCCTATCCAGAAAGAACCTAGACCTCAGAATGCCAAAGAGGTATGGCGCAAAGGCTGGTGTGACAGGCACGAGACCATACCTAATACCTGGTAATGAGAATTCCGAGCCCCTAACAGCGACTACCTGATCAACGAAGTATAAAAGCTCCGTTGCGAAGCCATACGCTGAACCATTGACCAGGGCTATCACTGGCCTCTCGCATTTTGCAATAGTAATGACTAAATCCCTAATGGCTGAGAAGTACCTCCTTGATTCATCAATTGTTTTGAAGCCGTAAATCTCAGCAAGGTCAAGACCCGCGGAGAAGTTTCTGCCCTCGCCAGTTATTATGACACCCCTATAATCCCTACAGCCCAGGGCCACGGCATCCTTAGCCCTCAAAGTCAACTCGAGACTAAACGCGTTCCTCTTTTCGGGTCTGTTTAACTTTACGATTAATGCATCTTCCATGGGTGCGGTAATTACAATGTTCATAATCTCTCATTGCATATAGGCTTAATATAATTTAACTTATCCTGTTCTTAAATTACAAGTAACCCTTATAAGAGTACTTTAAGACGTTGTGAGGGCATCTTGGTATACCCAACGGATAGGGTCGAGGCCGTGAATTACAACTCAAAAAGAGGCCAGGTTGAACTGACCAAGGGATACCCAGAGGAAAAGTTTCTGTGGAATGTTGATTTCCACCCAACACCAATAAGGAAGAGGAATTGGGATTGGTACACATACGCAGCCATTTGGTTTAGTATGGCATTCATAGTACCCAGCTGGTCACTAGCAAGTGTTGGTTTGTCCTTTGGCTTAGGAACTCTTGACTCAATATTACTCGTATTCCTGGGCAACGTTATAGTCCTAATACCAATGATAATTCAGAGCCACGGTGGCGCCAGGTATGGAGTGCCAGAGCCCGTCCTAACCAGGACTAGGTGGGGTGTTTATGGCGCAATCTTCCCAAGCTGGATTAGGGCTATCATTGGGGCTGGTTGGTGGGGAATAGAGACTTACATAATGACTGAGGCTGCTGTGGGGATATACGCAATACTGACCCATAAATTAAGCGTAATAGGAAGCTATGTGGCCAAGGGCGTGGCAAGCCCATATACATTAAGCCTAGCATTTCCTCAAGTCTTTTGGATAACCTTCACATTAATAATAATGCTACAAATACTACTTCTCTACTTCTCGCCAGTACCCGAGGCACAGCCAGCCCTTAAGTGGTTTGCAAGATTAGCAGCGCCCTTAGTCCTACTTGGCTTTGCAATACTGTGGTATAACTTCATGGGAATCTCTCACTGGAACTTCGGTGGTGTGTTCTCCATAAGGCCTACTGTTACTGGCATTAACTACTGGATCATGTGGTTCGCCTTCCTCAATGCTAACATAGCCTATTGGGCAACAATGGCATTGTCAATGCCCGACTACACCAGGTTCGCTAAAAGTCAATTTGCACAAACAATTGGTCAAATACCCATGCCATTCATGATGCTTGTGATTGCATTGCTTGGTGTCATGACTACGGGAGCCATAGAGCAGGTATACCACGTGGCCATTTGGGACCCAATACTTGCATCAACACTATACCTACAGCCAACGCTTGCAGTACTACTGAATGCATTATTCCTATTAGCGACATTCTCTGTGAATGTATTCGCAAATACTGTTGGTCCGGCATATGATTTTGCAAATACATTCCCAAGGAAATTCACTTGGTTTAGGGGAGCGTTATTGGTTATAGCTATCTCAATTATTCTTGGTGCATGGACGTTCTACAGCTCAGCCTATGGCTACCTATATAACTGGCTATTGACGTATGGCGGATTACTGGGTTCCGTTGAGGGCGTAATAATCTTTGATTACGCATTGATTAGGAGGTTTAAGTTTGAATTAACGGACGTATTTTGGAGTAGGGGTAGGTTTAGGTATTGGAGAGGTATTAACCCAGCCGCCTTTATAACCTTCGCCATTGTGGATTTCATAATCTACGCACCCTTCATACCATACCACAGCATAATATTTAGTAACTCATGGTTAATATCCTTCCTACTCTCGGGCTTGATATATGTACCATTAATGACTCAATGGATAATACCCAGGTACCAACCTGAATTAAAAGGTTCAATATTCAGGGAAGGGTATGCAAGTAGGGAGGTATCGATGGTATTTAATAATGAGGAGAACGTGAAAAGGTGAAGCGAGCTTAGGTTATTCTCAAAATTCCTCAAAATCAATCTCTTGGTGTTACCTTTGTCCCTATCCTACCCCTAATAATATCCTTGGCCCTACCCAACGGCCCTACGTATGCCGCCCTTCCGCCATTTTTTATGAACCTGATGGCAGCCAGGACCTTAGGCCCCATACTACCTGGTGGAAATTGTCCCTCATTATAGTGCCTCTCAAGCTCATTGACAGCGACCTCCACTAACCTAGACTGATTGGGCTTCTTGTAATTAATGTATACGTAATCCACATCAGTTAGTATTAGTAGGTAATCGGCATTAATGGCATTAGCCAATACCTGGCTGGCCAGGTCCTTATCAATGACCGCATCAATACCTTGAATCTCACCATTGCTAATAATGGGTATTCCACCACCACCCACAGCTATTGGTACATAACCCTCCCTTATCAATAACCTTATTAAGTCAAGTTCCATAACACCCATTGGTTCTGGTGATGGCACGACTCTTCTATAACCACCACGCGCATCCCACCTGAAAACCCAACCCCTCTCCCTCGATATTTTATCCGCGGTCTCCTTATCATATATTGGTCCTATGTACTTCGTGGGGTTTTGAAAGGCTGGATCATTTTTATTAACTATTGACCGTGAAATAACAATGACGGGGCTCCGCCGAATACCCCGCCGCAGGAACTCATTAGTTAGGGCATTGACTATTAAGTAACCCATCCAACCCTCAGTGGCGGCATCGATCATATCAAGGCTCAGGTAATCACCAACCCTCTCAGCAAGCAGGCCTGCCTGTGGCCCGTTGCCATGGGTAACAATTACGTCGAATCCCTCCTCAATCATGTCAGCCACGTCACCCGCCGCCAACCTAACTCTCTCCCACTGCTCCTCGGGTGAGCCAACCCTAGCACCCTCCTTAGTAAAGGCATTTCCACCCAGTGCTATTACGGCGAGCACGCATCAAAGTCATTGCACGTATTTATATTTATTTCGTATTATCATACGTACTACACATTATCTTTAAACTTAAGTATATACATATCTTACTATTCCTCACCTGATATTGTTGTAATACAACCGTATTCTCCATGACGAAAAGTATTACTTTTAAATATTGTATACGACGTATACGTTAGATGCTCAAGAAGGTGGGCGATATCATGCATGTATCTCACGATAGGAGACTCGTAATTAAGTTATCATTTACGCCTCCAATTAATATCACGGTTTATGACTATGCAATGAAGAGACTGGGAACTCTCTACGATATTATTGGTCCCGTAAATTCACCGTACGGTCTCGTTAAGCCGGATCCGCAATTATCAAGACCTGAGAATTTCGTAGGTAAGTCCGCATACGTTAGGGATATTGATTTAAGAAGGAGGAGGGGTGGTGGTCATGGTCACAGCAAATAAGCTCATTAAGACTGAGAAGCTGGTATGCCCTAATTGTGGATCCACGGATATAGTCTTTGACCCAGAGAGGGCTGAATTAGTGTGTAGGCATTGTGGTTTGGTTCTTGAGGAGCATGTTATGGATTTAGGACCTGAATGGAGGGCATTCAATGGTGAGGAGACCCTTGTTCATGAAAGGGCTAAGCCAATAAGCCCTGCCCTACCTGGACAGGGACTCGGTAACTCAGTCATTAGTATAAAGCATAATATCCTACTTCATAATAAGTTAAGGGCTCTAATTAGGCTTAACAGGTTTAATCAGTATCAATACACAGAGAGGAGGATTGCTGAACTCCTTGATGTTATTAAGCCCGTTAAGTACGAATTAAACCTACCCGACAGTGCTATTGAGGAGGCCCTAGTCCTCTTTAGGCAGTTAGCGAGTAGGTATGATCTTAGGGGTGTCAGGACAAAGGACCTGGCCCTTGTACTACTTTACGTCGCATGTAAGAGGTCTAGGATTGTTTGTCCACTTCGTGAATTAAGAAGTACCCTAAACATCGAGAGGAGTAAGAGGATTAGTAGGCTCCTTGGCCTTGTTAGGCAGGTGGTTGGTAATAATGACGTTGTCATGAAAAGCCAGGAGGAGCTTGGTAGGTTTCTCCAAAGGGTAATTAATACGCTTAAGCTTAATGAGGATGTTAGGTACCACGTGACTAAGTTAGCTATGGAGATAATTAATGAGGGTCAGCGTAAGCGCCTAACTAATGGTAGGACATTCTATGCGCTCGTTGCTTCGGCTGTTTACATAGCCGTAACCCTAATGGGTATTAGGAAGAGACAGCGTGATGTTGCTGAGGCCTCTGGTGTTACTGATGTGACCATTAGGAATCGCTATAAGGAGGTCATATCTAAAATCGACATTATAATTGAGGTTTAGTTCGCTAGTATTACTTCATTATAACGATTAAAATTTCATATTTTTCCCTAGATTTTTCAAGAACTGGTGTGAGGTCATAAGTTTTTAAAGGGTAGTTTTATTGTTTTGTTCGTGGATAGCGACGTATCTTCATTAATTAAGGAGCTGAATGAGAAAGAAACAAGGATTCTTGAGGAAATATATAAGGCTGGTAGAGAGATAATGCTTAGGGATATTTGGAGGGTTATGGGCATAAAGAGCAAGGCTGGAATGCCATTCATAAACAAACTGGAGAAGAGGGGTCTACTTACTAAGGAAAATATAGGCAGTGGTAAGAGGGTCATGTATAAGGTCAAGCTAACGGAGCTCGGCTCAGCAGTGGCTAAGGAGCTCGTAGAGGCTGGGTCTCTAATGAAGGTGTTAACCTATGACCTACTAACGAAGATTCCCTGTTTCTACTGTCCATACATTGATGTTTGCGGAACTACCGATGAAATAACACCAGAGAAGTGCGAGTACCTTAACAAGTGGATATATGAAATGATTAAAGAACGTAGTGAGCAGTAAAATTAAATTATCACTTAATCAATAAGGGTAATAAATGTCCAGGGAAATATATAGGGTATTCATTGCCGTGGATTTAACGGACCAATTAAAGGAACCAATAATAAGAATGCAGAAGGAACTAATGAGCACTGGTGTAGATATGAAGCCCGTGGAACCAGAAAACATGCACATAACCCTTAGATTCATTGGTGAGATAGGTAGGGATCTCGTTGAGGAGGTCAAGAAGAGACTAAGCAGCATTAAGTATAATCAATTCACAATGCACGTTAGGGGAGTTGGCGCATTTCCAAACATAGAGAGACCAAGAGTTATCTGGGTGGGTATTGAGGAAGGCGCCAGGGACTTGATGAACCTTCATGAATTATTAATGAAGTTCACAGGAGATATTGGAGAGAAAGACGAGAGGGGCTTCGTACCACACCTAACCATTGCAAGGGTTAAGTACGTAAGGAATAGGGATAGGTACATGGAGGTAGTTAGGAAGTACGAAAACACTGACTTCGGGACACAACTCGTAGACTCAATAAAACTCAAGAGAAGCATATTAACACCAAAGGGCCCAATATACAGCGATTTAATGACAATAAAACTATTATGACCAATTAACCCTAACTCCTACACCTGCCCTACTGACTATGTTGATGTTACCGAGTTTATGATTTAGTAATTATCTGGATTAATAGCGCAAGTACCTAACGATTACGAGTGACGTAAGTAAACTCGATTTGCAGATACATAACGCAACACTTATATCTCCTCATCACTACATTAATCCTTGAATGCCCAGGTCAAGGTTCCTCATCGTTGCGTTAATTCCATTTATCCTGGCCTTATTTATAACGTATGCGTATTTCTACCTAAGTCCATTACCGTATACCTGGTCTACGAGTAGTTTAGATGACTTATATGGAATCGCAACTTGTGGTAATTACGTCGTGCTTGGACGTATTAATGTTAGTAATATGCAATTTTGGGAGTTCACGATTGTTGATCTAAGTAATGGACGTGTAATAGAGGTTCACCCACCAGAAGTGATGAATGCCGATGGCGCATTCATACCCTTTCCCCAAATTGGTGCTGGTTGCGTAAATGGGGTGTTGAATATAGTATATACCTGCATAAATAGGAGTGATATCATTAATAGCTATGTTCCTGGGATATGCGTACTTAGGGTTAATGGGAGTAATGGAGAGGTACTAAGCTACGGCTTCTTCAGTTCAATCTATAGAAATAAAGGTACCACATACGCACTTTTCATAGGTCATGCTGCATTCTCTAGTTTAACCCTTGTAAATAATAGTGTATACATAATATCAATGGGATCGGTCCTTAATTCTAGCAATACCGATAATGTAACCTTAACTTGGTATTTAGTGAAGTTAATCATTAGTGAAAATGGGTCACTTAGACTTAGTTGGGAGACGCCGGTAGCGCTTGGGTTAGGGGGTGTGTATGTTTCACGGGCGCTTGGGAGAGCATCACCCATGCTGGGTGTGGTTGATAATCACGTTTTCCTGCTTTACAGTGGGTATGGTAATAATGGGTCGTATAATGCGCTATTACTTATTAATGATTCGGACGGTTCGGTGATATACCGTGAAAACATAACAGACATTGTAAGTGATTATATCTATTACTCCGCGGTCGTAAATGGCGTACTCGTGTACCCCTGCAGTGGTTCATCCCTATGCGGTATTGATTTAATGAGTGGTAAACCAAGGGTTGGTTTTCCAATCAACAACTTAGGTGGTGTTGTGTATAATGTGAATGATTATGGCGTGGTACTTAGCCAAGGTAATCATGGCGTCAATTTAACGGTGATAGATAATAACGGCATGATTATCAGAAGAATAGTGATACCAATAAACCTGTACGTCGAATTGGGCGGGCACTGCTCAAGCCTTAGTCCTATGGATAAGGGCATAGCCATACTCGTGGTGTCCCCATGCAGTGTATCTTATGGAGTTTATGGGTATAAAGGGTTAATAGCAATCATAAACGTAACAAGCGGTTCAGTAATTCATGAATTCATAAAACCAGTGAAGCTACCCATAATAAACTCGCCAAGCCCGGACTCCATACTACCATACATAGTGCCAGTATTCCTGGTGAATGATAGGTACTTCTTCTACTTCTTTGGTGGTTCACTGTACGCAGCCAGCGAGTCGCAGTTAATTAATGACTCCTGGTACTACGTTCTCTTTGATAATGCATATACAGTAATCATGCTATGGATCATCACCATCATAATCATGGTCCTTACGACAGTCATGCATGGGAAGGGGAGAGAAGAAAGTAATAATTAAATAATTACGTGCAATGTTTAGACTGTTACGGTGTTGACTTTAAAGAAGCAAGGTATCAGTAAATTAAGTGCTAGATTGATGAATTCAAGACACGGGACAACAAAAATCTATTTCCCCCTTTTCACTCATTAAACTCAATAACGAACAAAAGGCAAAAGCACAAAAGAAATAGAAACTGGTGCGGGGGGTGGGATTTGAACCCACGCAGGCCTTCGCCAACGGGACCTAAACCCGTCCCCTTTGACCTGGCTCGGGCACCCCCGCAGGTTTAATTTAATTTCATGGTCTTTTTTAATTTTTTGTACGTGCTTTTTCATCGATATCTATTCGATAACTGAGAATGTTTTTTAAAGGGGTTGTTTGTTTGGTGTGTTTCGATGGACCCGATATCACTATCTATAATAATACTGGCGCATTGGTTGTTGAATCAACCCGTGGCACCTGGTGAGGATTCATACTTAGTATTTACTGTGTTTAATCCAACGCAGGCGTACTTATTTAATATGACCATAACGATCAATTCCTCATTAATAAAACCCATATACTACGTAAATTCATCATCGAATTACTGCCAAATACCTGTTGTACCACCTGAGGGTAATAGTTCATGCATTGTCTATGTTCAGGTTGATCCTAATACGCCCATGGGTATTTACCAAGTCCCCATTACTGTTAATTACACCGAGGTTAATATAACAACAAGTATCAAACCGTTAATTACCTACCAAACAATCTCAATACCCGTGACCACCCTAGTGACGACAACACTTTATAATGGTGAGCCCATAATAACGGGTGTTAAGACGGTGCCAGTCACTATACAAATACCCACTGTGATGGGTTCAATACCCTCAATATCAACTTCCCAAACCTCGGAGAGCGTTAATACAAACGTCTCAGTACCCATACTTGGTTATACTGGATTTGAGGCTACTGCAATGATAGGCACGCCAGATAATGTGGTCCAGGCATTACCGAATTCATACGTACCATTAACAATATACCTCACTAATTACGGAAACACGCCAGTTTACAATGTTACGGTTACGTTGCTCTCAACACCACCACAAATCAACATAATAAACACTACACAGCACCTACCTGCCCTACCACCTGGTCAACCAGTGCCATTAACATTTTATGCATATGTTCCCAGCTACATCTCCCAGGGTAATTACACGCTGGAGCTCAGGGTTGATTACTTCACGGGTGTTGATGACGTAATCAATGCAACATTGATAGTGCCCCAGGAACCCATTGTGTATGTTCAGTCAGTGGCTACGAACCCGCCTGAGGTGTTTCAGGGTTACCCAATGGCTCAGTTAATACTAAGCATTGTCAATATAGGGTCTGGGATGGCCTATGACGCCGAGTTATTCATCAACGGTACGGGGGTCTCACCATTAATAAGCATGCCATTAATACTTGGTGCTATACCGCCTGGTCAACCAATCCAGTTAACGGTACCCATAAGCCTACCGAGCAACTCCGGTAATTACACAATGAGTATAACGGTAACCTACGATGGCGGATCAATAACCAGGTACTACCAACTTAATGTAAGGCCTAAGGCAAATCTAGCCATAGTAAGTATTAGTTATCCACAACCACCAAATCCAAGTCTATCAAACCTGGGTGCGATGCTAAGTACAATAACATCACCAACACTATCACCAGGCGCATCTAAGGTCCCCATAACAATAACAATAATGAATGAAGGACCTGTTGAGGCTAAGAACATAATGGTGGCAATATCCACAGGCCAGGTGATACAGCCACATGTATCCTCGAGTAACCCACTCTCGGCATTAACAGCGTCGCAAGCATTCATTGGCGATTTAAAGCCTGGTCAGGAAATAAACGTGACATTCCTAGTTGATGTTGATTCAAACGCTAGGCCAGGTAATTATCCATTAGTGTTGACATTTGTATGGAATCAGACGGGTTCTTTATACCCATTGTCTGAGTCCGTGACGACCTACGTAACTGTGAAGCCAGCACCAAATGTGCTGCTCTGGGTAGTGCTCATACTAATAATAATCGTTGTCATAATAGGCATAATTGCAGCCATAAGAAGGCGTAGATTAGGTAATAATAACCGTGGATTTCAAGTAAATAATACTAATCAGGGGTCAGGTAATTACCAGGGTAGGCTCGTGTATTATGAGGTGCTTTGTGGCGGTGATGATAGGTGCGTGGAGGTGGAGTTAGTTTAGAGGGTGAGTATGACGTTGCCTATGCGTGGCGTGCAACCGCAATACTAGTTACCCTAACACTCGTTGTTATGTATACAGAGGGGATGCTTGTACCGTCATTACCAACGATTCAAAGGGATATGAATATATCCACTGCTGACGCCTCCTGGATACTATCAATATACATACTGATGGGTACTCTATCCTCGGCAATAATGGGTAAGCTGGGTGATATGTATGGTAAGAAGAGGATGCTCATGATCACGATGATAACATACACAATTGGCGCCCTCATCACGGGTTTCTCGACAAGTTACGGAATGCTCCTTGTAGGTAGGGCATTGCAGGGTGTTGGCATGGCCATGATGCCACTAGCCTTCGCCCTAGTTAGGGAGGAGTTCCCGCCGCGCATGATACCGCAGGTCCAGGGATTGATAAGTGCCATGTTTGGTGTCGGTATGGCGGTATCACTACCACTTGGTGCTTATGTATCTCAAACCCTTGGTTGGCAAGCCACCTATCACACAGTCTATCCATTCATAATAATAGAGGACCTAATGGTATACCTATACATTAGGGAGAGTAGGGTAAGGAATCCACAACCAATTGACTGGGTTGGTCTGTTCCTACTATCTACATCCCTAGCCAGTGGCTTGATAGCCGTCACTGACGCACCCACTTACGGTTGGACAGACCCCACAATTATGTCCCTCCTAATGCTCTTCGTGCTTGGCTTTGGGGTATTCATACTATACGAAACAACTGTTAATCACCCACTCGTACCAATAAACCTACTGGGTAATAGGAATGTCATGGCGGCTAACATTGGTGTTGCCCTGGCAGGATTTGCCCTATTCCTAATGGCTCAAGCCCTAACCTACCTACTTGAGTCACCTGAGCCACTTGGTTATGACCTGTCAATACTGGATGCGGGTATTATGATGATACCAATGGCTGTGGTTCAAATGATTATTGCGCCAATAGCTGGTAGGATCATTACAAACATTGGCGCCAAGAAACTAGCCATCATTGGTTCCTCAATAGCAATAATAGGCCTTTTAATGCTGACTTATACCTCGTTCTACGGCTTATCATACGTGATAGGATCAATGTCAGTACTATCTGCTGGCATTAGTATGGTTAATGTAGCCGTGATAAACATACTCGTGTTCTCAGTGGGTAGGAGGAATATGGGCCTAGCCACGGGCTTGAACTCAGTCTTTAGGAACATAGGTGGTGCTTGGGGACCTGCCGTTGCTGGTTCATTAATGAGTATGTACCAAGCATCAGTACTCGTTTCATTAAAGCCATTACTATGGATAACACTACCCGCTAAGTTCTCGTATCAATTAATGTTCATCATAACCACAGCCCTCTATGTAATGGCGATAATAGTTATAGTCTCACTAACACGTGAGATATTCGTGAAGGGTGAAATAAGGGCTTTAGAGGCCTAGGTACTTGCCCAACCAATGAAGTAATCCCAACCTCTGTACCTAAGTATCGAATCCTTAAAATATACGCCACTACCCTCCTCGACCGTTGCGAATGACTTAAAACCAAGCCTTTCAAACTCAGGTACGCATTCTCTCCTTATTGAGAAGATTGGTAGGAACTCCTCACCCCCATTAAACACTACCTCCTCAATATTAACACCTGGAATACCACTTAATGAATCGAGGAAATCCTCACTAATTGGTAATTCATTAATGCGTATTCTTACCTTACCGTCAATTGACATTGTCCATAGGACCTTGCCAAGCCCATCACTTGAGTCCATACTCGCTGAAATACAGTCCCTGTACTGCTTGAGATAATCTAGCATGCTCATCTCTGGTTTAGGTCTTCTTAGTATTTCAATGCCCTCCTTAACAGCCCTTGCGTCAATCCACCTATTTAACTCGTTGTTATAATATAGTTTGAAGACTAGGCCTGTATAACCAAAGAGGGGCTTAGTGACTAATGTATCGCCGACCCTGGGATTTCTACCTATAATACCCACCAATGGCTTGCCCACGGCTGCAACGTCAATGACATCATCTAATCCCTCATTTAGGTCACCACCTAGGTATTTCATACCGAAGTAATTAGCTCCATCACCCAAGCCCTTCACTATTTCTCTAAACTCATCAATTGTTGAGTTATTCCTCATTGTTATGGAGACTACTGCGTAAAGTGGTTTACTAAGTTTTACGAGAAAGTCGCTGACTACGGATGCCATAACCTTCCAACCCATATCGAAGTAGGTCATGAAGGGCATTCTAGATGTTGATAGTGATAAGCCATCAATCTTAACCGCTAAAGTGCTTCCATCGATCTCTAGGTACTCCAAGTCATTATCCTCAGTGGAATTAATAATACCCCTAATGATACCTATCAAGTTCGTTTCTCCAAATCCCCTTAATTCTCTCCTTACCTGGTCATTATCCTCTCTTGACATTGAGATAATTATGTAATTCAAAGGTATTATAAGTGTGTATTTCAGTGAGGAATTGAATTATTGAGTAACCTCCTCAAGGAATTTTAAGATATCCTCAGGACCACTACTCTGCTTAATTAGGCCCCAAAGCTTTGAATCCTTGCATAGCTTGTACCTAACAACACTCCTACTACTATCAACCTGTAAATAACCCTCATCGCTAAGTTGCTTAAGAACATGCTTAACCAGCGTGAGTACCACGGGTATTGCGTCATTAAACTCCGCATACTCAAGGATCTTCTTCGGTGTAAAGCTCACGCAGGTACCCCTTGCGTACTTAACGGCCACCCACAAACCCCTCGCAACCAGCTCCTCAATCTTCCTAAAGTCCGCGTAAATATTTGTTATTTGGGTCATTAAGTAGACGTAGACAGCTGGATTTAAAGGGTTCATGGTTAATTACGTATACGTAATAGCCCTGTATATCCAGGCATAAATATGCAATAAATATGCCTGTACTTATGTTTGCTCGTAAGACCTATTACTTACCTACTTGCTTTATAAATCAGTAATGACAACGTGAGGACCAAACAATAACAGCAGTACTACTATGGATGCCGCAGCTATTATCGCTGATACGAGTAGGTTTACATCCTCATTCTCAAGGTCATAACTGCCCATTACCCTTATAGTCCTCTCACCGCATACATGAACCTCCCTATCAGTCATTATACCACACCTTGGGCATTTATACTTAGGTTGAAACAAAGCCCCCAAAATACTGTCAAGAACCTCACCCAAATAACCAAGAATTAAAACAATAATTACAAACCAAATGTTTACGGAATCAATATAGCCCAGGAACTTGAGTAGGTACTGAATGCCGAGGTACGTCAGCGCTATTGTGGATGAACCGAGGAGCGAACTTGCTTCACCCAATAACGTAACACCACCAGACACGCCTGGATCGACTATGGTCCAAGGCCTTATTATTAACCTCGGCCTTGAATTACTGAGAACACCCAACTCTGAGGCCCATGTATCTGCGTTTGAGTAGGCAATGCTCGTAATAGCGGCTGTGGAGAGTAATTGGTACATCACCATACTATGATTAAAATAGGCTATACCCGCCAATAATGCCAGGGTACTTGGTACTAAACCCACAGCCAATACCTGCTTCCAATTCCTTCCCTTAACATCCTCCGCAGTACCGAGTTCCTCCTTCCTCTCAACACCAACCTTAGTAAGGACGCTCGAGCTACCTAGAAACACTATGAATGGTAGTATTGAGGATGGCCCACCGAGGAGTATCATTGAACCTACGAGTATTGACGGTATGATCGCATCCCTTGTTATAACCCTAATCCTCAATGCAGCATAGGCCAATATTAATGAGATTATCAGCGCCGCAATTGCAATTAATGAATAAGCAATTACTGTATCATTAATACTCATGATTGTTCCATGCATCAATTAATTGCTCGATAAGGTTTTTTAAGTATTATTTCGATATTTTATGAGGAGATAGGGCGTTACACGGTCTGGTCATGTGATGATACAGAGTTACGCAGATCGATGACGATAACTTACCCGACTGATTAAACCTAGGTATATACTTAATCCCTGATTGTTCGTGGCAGGAATTCATTGGCTAGAAATTCATTAGTATTAAGAAAAAGGTATTTATATTAAGACTTAGTTGTGGCTTCGATGGGTCGTAGAAGGAAAAGTCGTAAGAAATTACTACTTAGGCCTAAGAAGACCCTGCCTAAGATATTCACATGCCCACATTGTGGTGCGCCATTGGTTAATGTAAAGCTCGATAAGAAGGAAGGGAAGGTATTGGTTAACTGTGGTAATTGTGGTCTTGAGGCCGAGTTCAATTACATACCTGGCTTACTTCCTGTGGATTACTTCAATAAATTCGTTGATCTTTATTACCAGGGACAGATAAAGCCTAAGAAGGAGGTTACGGTATCATTATCACAATTAGCGCCTAAGACGAATCCACTACTTAATGAGGATCAGGAATCAAGTGAGTCATTTAATGAAAGTAGTGAGGAGCTCAGTGGGGGGATTGGTTCTGAGGAGTTTTATGGAGAGGGAGAAGGCGAGTATTCAGAGGGTACTGAATATACCGAGGAGTGATATTTAAAATTCAATAGGGTTTCTCATTATTAATGGGTATTAAGGATTACCTATTAGGTCGTATTACTGAGCTTGGTACAATACACATGACATTACTTGACCCAGACAAGGTGAGTGCTAGGGAGTTTAGGGAATTGGCGTTAATGGTTCAGGAATACGGTAGTGATGCATTAATGGTTGGTGGTTCCCTGGGGATATCTGAGGGCCAGTTAGATGAGTATCTAGGGGCTGTTAAGGATTCGTTGAAGATACCCGTTATCCTATTCCCAGGTAGCGTGGCAAACCTGAGTAGGCACGCCGATGCCGTATTCTTCCTCAGCGTACTCAATAGCGCCGATCCATACTTCATAGTCGGTGCCCAAATACAGGCCTCGGTACTGCTTGTGAAGAGGTTCAGGAACCTGGAACCAATATCACTGGCTTACATCATTATCGGTGATGGTGGCGCAGTTGGTTATGTGAGTCACGCCAGGCCAATACCCTATGACAGGGATGACATTGCGCTGGCCTACGCATATACTGCACAGTTAATGGGGTTTGACATGATCTACCTCGAGGCTGGTAGTGGTGCCCGTGAGCCCGTGAGGCCAAGGATGGTTTCCAGGGTGAAGCAGTTGGTTAGTAAGCCATTGATAGTTGGTGGTGGTATTAGGGATCCTGAGAAGGCTGGTGAGTTGGCTTTGGCGGGTGCTGATGCGGTGGTTACGGGGACTATAATTGAGGAAAAGCCTGAGTTAATTAAGGATATAATAAGAGCGGTGCATGAAGGAGGAATTACGAGAAGGAGGAACTCAAAGAGGAACTAGGAACTTCAATATTATTACTAGCAATGAAATTGCAATACCAAGGAATACCACGGCCTGCGGGCTTATTTTAATTTTCTCGATTTCCTTAGCCTCATTAAACTTGACTAATCCAGCGGCAATGAATGGTGACATTCCCGATGTACGTCTACGCCTAGGCATCAACTATTGGCATAGCTAGGAAATTAAAAACTTAACTCAAAGGGTTATCACGTCATTGGGTTAAGCGGTTCAATGCGAACACTCGAGTCACGACCTGGTGGTGGTTTGATCATTGAATTACCGTTTGGGTCCTCAATGATTATCCTAAACCTAAAACCACCCTGGAGGGCTCTCTGCACCTTATCCTTGAACTCCCTCAGCCTGCGTATACTCTCCTCATCACCCTCATTCAGAACCTCCATCCTCTCAGCAACATCGATCATCCTCAACAATAGGCCTTCTATAGTCGTTATCATGGCCTCCGCATCAGGCCCTGGATCAATGTCAAAACCAAGTTCGGGGCTACTTATCCTCGCGCTCCTTGACCTAAATATGTAGGTCTTATACACATCAACATCATCTTTAACATCGTAGGTAATCCTCGAAGGGCCCTTTGAATTAAGGTACTGAATATCAACTCTCCTATAGCCACAGTAATCGCATTGATTACTATACAGTATTAAATCACCAAATGCTGGGTCACTATATAGTATCTCAATTACGTGGAGTGTATCCCTACCGCACACAGGGCATTTCTCAATCCCGGAGTATAGCACCTTACCATGAATACTCACATCATTATCATTCATTAGGCTTTGATGATAATCCAAGTATTTAAAGCATATTACTTACGTTAGTGTATAATCTTTAAAAGGGGGTTGTTCCAGGTACGTACCTTGATGAGCTCAGTAACACCAAGTAAGTGGCTTACGATCCTTGGTATAATAGCAGCATTAATACTTGTATTATTCATAATGGGTTTTTGGTATGCAGTCTATACACCTGGCGTTCTCTCGACATGTTCAGGCCCCTTCACATTAATGGAGATCCTAGCCCTAATATTATCAATTTCTGGAGTGTACTTATTAATGAGTTACCTGAGTAGGGGTAGTGTCAGTGACTTATTACTGATAGTCTTTGTAGTGGTGCTTGCAATATTTGCAGTGAGTTTCTACTTGCTGTCAGTTTCGTCGTATGGCGCCATATGTTAAGTCTTAAAAGTGATGGTTATTATGGGCATTTATCATATGGATTGCGTGTTCTGTAGGATAGTTAGGAGTGAGGAACCTGCCTATGTGGTTTATGAAGATGACCATGTAATCGCAATACTCGATAAGTACCCAATAAGTAGGGGTCACACACTCGTCATGCCAAAGAGGCATTATAGGGATATAACGGAGATACCGAGTGATGAATTGTGCCGTGTAATCACGGTTACGAAGACAGTGGCCATGGCAGTAATCAAGGCTTTGAATGTGCCTGGCGTGAGGATTATTCAGAACAATGGTGCTGAAGCTGGTCAGGTTGTCTTCCACATGCACTTCCATGTAATACCAATGACTGGTCACATCGTTGGTAGGCACTACCTAACTGAGGAGGAAGGTCGTGAAGTATCTGAATTATTGTCCGGCGCCATTAAGGAAATACTCAGCAATAAGAGTTAACTTTTTTATACCATTTTCGCTAATAAATTCTCACTATGGAAGTATTTGGCTTAACGCTAACACAGATTGTTAGTATAATAGGGCTCTTCGTACTAGGCCTATTAGTGGGTATATTAATAAGGAAGTTAATCGGTGTTGCCCTAGTACTACTGGCCATAGTAATACTCGCAATAGCCCTAGGTTACCTAAGTCCATCAACCCTAGTCTCAATACTTCACTATGCAGGCTACGCAATGAGTGCTGCCTACGCAAAGACACAGCAGTTCGTAGGGGCCATCCCATACTCATCACTGGCTTTCATAATAGGCCTCGTTATTGGTCTCATAAAAGGTTAGTTAAGATAAATAACTCTTAGGTTCGACCTATATAGGAAATCGAGGAATGAGTCAAAGGCCCTATCCAGGGATTGAGGTTTATAGACCATTGTCTCATTACCGCTTATGAATACAAATCCTGTGTGAGGTGGTAAATCACTAACATGCTTGTTCATTATATCCGTAAACTCCTCACCAGGCCTATGCATTATTATGATGACCCTATCCTCCCGTGAGTGGTAATCCAGAATCCTCCTACTTGGTAAAATCCATGGATAAAGCATTATCAATTCCCTACCACCCTCACCAAACACTGTATATACAATGCCGCACCTTGCAATCCTGCTATAGGTGTACTGACCATGAGGGCTGATGATCCTCCTCATAGACCTAGCGCTGGAGTCCTTCATTTCATGAATCACGGTCCTAAGTTCCCTCAAATCAATGACTGGGTTAAGTATGGGTTCACCAATGGAGCCATCAAGTATATTGCCAATTCTCGTTTTAAGCACTAACTCCTTAAAATCAATTCCATAAATAGCCCTAAACAACCAACTAATGGGTTTTGAGCCAAAGGCCGCGGATTCCACGGCAACCAGCTCAAGGGTATCTAAGTCACCCAGTGATTCCCTAATGTTGGGTATTGGAATATCCCCACTCATCTCAAGGAGTCTGGGTATTAGGTATTCAGGTACGAACAATACACCCCTCCTCCTATGCATTAAAACCCCAGCCCTTATTAGCTCAGTAATAATATCCTCGTTAAAACCCATGAGGGTGAATTGAACCTTAAGAACGTTCTCATCACCACCAAGCCCCATGTACTTAACCAAAGCGTAAGCCGCATTACCGAAACCCCTAACCTTGCTCATTGAGTGGTCGGCCAATGTCTCATAAAATCTCTTAATCCTATTACCCACATCCTCCCCAATTGATGATATGAACTCTCTAACTCTATTAAGCACATCCATATACCTATCGCCATACCTCAAACTAAAGTCCTGAATCAAGGTCTCCTCTCTCTCATCATCATAATTAATCAGTTGATACACACCCTCCAGTACCTCAGTATTTAATTGTTCACCCACACCAATTATTAATGCTGCTAGAGTTTTAAATAGCGCATTGCCCTTTAAGCCACGTGAAGCCTCATGAATATAAGTTCGTGATACCACACGAACTTGAGGAATTAACCAATGCAGTAAATACATTAAGTACTGTTAATGAGGAGCCAGTACCCGTGTGGGACTCAATGGGTAGAGTACTTTCGAGGGACATAATTGTACCCATAGACATACCACCACGCCCTAAGGCGGCTTATGACGGCTACGCCGTTAGAAGTCAAGACATTACCAAGGTACCCACTAAGTTAAGGTTTGTTGGTTCAGTAAGTATTGGTGAGGTCCCAAGTATTAAGGTAGGCCCCATGGAGACGACCTACGTAACCACCGGCGCCTACTTACCAGATGGCACCGACGCTGTTGTCCCTGAGGAGTTTGTTGATGTTGTTGGCAATAATGAGGTCATTATTAATAAGGCGGTTAAGCCCTGGGAAAACGTAGACCCAGCAGGTAGTTTCGCCAGGAAAGGCGAGGTGGCACTCAGGGAAGGCACGGTTATAATGCCCTGGGACATACCAGCACTGCTGGAACTTGGCATCGGCGAGGTTTGGGTTAGGAGGAAGGTTAGGATTTACGTGATCGCCACAGGTTCCGAACTCGTAGAGGCAAGGGAACCAGGCGATGTTATTAATGCAATAGTCAATGGAAAGGTTATAGAAAGCACGGCATCAATGATCAAAGATTATGTCAACATGTACGTTCCCTACGCCGAGGTTATCGGCAAAACAATAGTACCCGACAATCCAGACGCAATACGAAGTGCCATACTTCACGGTCTCGACCAGGCAGACATAGTAATAACCACGGGGGGTACGGGGCCGAGTGGTATAGATTACGTGTACGAGGTCACACAATCCCTAAAGCCCAGGGCATACATTAGGGGCCTAAGAATGAGGCCAGGTAAACCCACAGGCCTAGCCGTACTGAGTAATAATAAGGTCATCATAAACCTCTCCGGCCACCCAATATCAACGTTAAATGCACTCACGGTAGTTGTTAATGATGTTATTAAGCGAATGGCTGGCGTCAAGATAGGTATGCCGGAACCCAGGGTTACCGCTAAACTGGCTAAGGGCTCGCTAGGTGATGAGGAGATTGCAAGGCAGTACAGGGTTAGGGTTAGGAGGGTTGGTAATGAGTACCTTATTGGGAACATACCGAGACAAGGTAGTTCACTGACGCACACGCTTCTAATGATAAATGGGCTAGTGTTCACGAGAAGGGGGCAAATAATTAGGGAGGGCGATTACGTTGAGGTGCTGCTCCTGAGGGAGCCGCCTCGCGAGTGATTTCAATTTTACAAAATATTTCAACCCAAACACTGAAAGTAATTTATAAATCAAGTGGATAAAATAATTATGTGAAGCAAAAACTGGTGCAAAGGCAGGAACAGAAACACAGATGTGGGATAAGCGATATTAGGGAATTCATAGTGAACTACGTAATTAAGAACTGCAGGAGGAACATAACGAGGGATGATGAATACAAGATAACAATGGCGTGTTTCCATGCATGGCACCAAACAAGGTATGGAATAAGGGCATCACAGCAATGCATAAGAACCCTGGTACTCTACCTACCGGCAATAGCCCAGGAATTAAAACTAAAAATAGAAAGAGAGGGAAACGCAAAATACATAATAACAAGGCAGGAACCACCCTAACTGAACACCCGAGGTAAAAAATACCGCCAACAAGACTTAACTACGATGAGTACTGTGAAACCCACCAACACAAGGCACCTAATGTTAATCATCATACTCACCCTAGGTATAGCCTCAATAGCCCTAACAATCCTAGCCCAAACACCAACACGACCAAAACCGTTCATGACAATCAACGGCCAAGCCTACCAAATAAACTACTACAGCACAACCAGCACTGCAACACCCACGATAATAATCAACGGCTACATAGACGGAACCCCAGTACCATTCTCCGTAAGCCTATTCGCAATAACACCAACAAAGATCTACACCGTAGGCTACTACTACGGCACCGGCACAGTGAGCATAAACCTAACAAACCCACTGATGACCAAAGTCGCAGAAACATGGATAAGCGAATGCGAAAGTAATGCAGGAATGCCATCATTAATGACATTCATAACTTACGAAAACAACAACGAGACCTGGACAGTAATAATGGCAATACCATATTCACCAAACTGGATCATCAAAAAGACGCCCATTAGAATATCCATAAGCGCCGAGTTCGATAAGGTGAAGCCAGTATATGTAACACCAATCAAAAGTAATAATCAAACCAATATCCAAACCACTCAAATAAACCAGGCAAACGGAAACAATGACCCTTATGGATTCACATACGTAGGTAACTGCTCATCAAGCTTCTACGTCGCACCCCCACCAATCTTTGCACGGTTCTTATTGGGTACTTCAGCGATGTAGTGAATTTGAGGGTGGTGTACCTCTCGTATTCGTTGAATGGAGTGCCAACGCATTACAGAGTATAAGTTCAATCGATATTGATAACATTGAAGGAACCGCACAAAGCGGTTCTGGTCTTTTTGGCGTGCTCAACGAGACTGGCGGAAGCGGAGATGAACTAATATTAGTAGGCCCAACATACGAATTCAGTAATACATATACGATAGAGATGCCTAATAATATTGTTGGAGTGACTATTAATTATGGAACACTTGATGAAGAGACCTCTACTTTAAATGGCATAAACGTATTACATACACCGTACCTAGCGATGGCTTCTTTTACGTCGGCCTGCCTGCATATGTGGCTTACGTATCATGGCAACTATACCTCTCAGATGCACCGGCAAATTACTGGGCTAATGGCACCGAGACCCTCGCACCTCTTAACACAGACTTTAATGGCCCATTTCTGTACGTCTATCCCTACTTAGACATCGGTAATGGCTCGATGACCGGCGTATTTGACGGAATTCTTTACATGTATGAGAATTACGGACAACTTCTTATAAACCTACTGGACGCCTATCAGTATAATGAAGGCGTTGGTGGTTCAAGTCCATGTTCAAATGCGCCACAACCAGGCATTGGCGCAAATTATATTGAGTATACGTTATCAAGCATAACGAGCACCTACAACCCTAACCCAATAGGCTGGGCCTTCATGTTCGGGCCACCACTGGCTGGTGGTTATTGGGGCGGCTCATCCACGATCGCCAATAACGTAGTTAAGGGCATTAGTGATGCATTAACAATAGTTGGAGCATTCCTACCCACATCATTGTACAACCAAAACAACTTCGCACTCAGCGCAAACGTGTATATAAACTACTTATCCTCAACACCATAATTCTACGTAACGTTCATAGGAAGCCCGCAGGTAACAAGCACCACAGGCTCGCAGACAACCTACCCGACAGGCATGATAATAAACGAGAGCGGCTACTATCTATCACAGTATATTCCGGTGATCCAGTGCGGCACGTAACCTAAACCCAATAACTAATTTAGAATTAAACCTAAAAGCTATTTCCATGATTACCTTGGTGGTAAAGGGTAATGAGCGAGTGGGTTTGGACGAGCGAGGATGTTAAATGGGCGTACAGAGGCCATCGCAACGCAATAATTGCTGGTTTAATCCTGGTAATACTAGATATTGCTGGAATACTACTGTGGCCGTATAGGCCCACGGTAATAACATTTTCAATAGCCCTAGTCCTAGGCATAGTATTGATAGTCCATGGCGCATCGAGAATAAACTCAATAAAGTCAACAGCGGCCGGGATAAAGAGCATCGAGGTTAGGAACGGCTCAATAGTGATAAATACAGTCAACGGCACGCAACGAGCCTAGATGAAGTAACCATATGCTATAAAGCCATAATAGGCCGTGGCTTTAGACCCTACGTCTATAACATCTTCATCAAGTACCAAGGCATGGAGTACGAAATGCCCTACCTAAAACCCGAAGACTACGGAGCACTCAAACAAGCCCTAAAAAGCCATGGAAAGGACGTAGATCAATGCGTATAACCGCATCAAGGACGTTACCTATGAACACATTTGTGCAAAGAATTGAACAATAGAGAAAAATCCCTAGCTTAGTTGTGCAGAGTACAGATGGTTCGTGGGCGATTTACGCCAGTCTCGCCTTTGCTTGTCTGGAACGTCATCATACCTTTCCTACCACGTACATTTCAGTAAGCTTGTTAAGCGGTGATGAAAATATTTTCTCTGTGGGTCCCCACTCTATCAATTTGCCATTATATAGAAATGCAACATAGTTTGAGATTCTCGCTGCTTGTTGCGAGTTGTGGGTTACGACGATTATGGTTATGTTCCTGCTCAGCTCCAGGATCAATTCCTCTATCCTCTTCGCGTTGACCACGTCTATCATTGACGTCGGCTCATCCATCAAAAGGACCTCAGGTCTCAACGCCAGTGCCCTAGCAATTACCAACCTCTGTTGTTGACCGCCAGATAATTTACCAGCCGGCATTTTCAACCTATCCTTAACCTCATCCCATAAATGAACCCTTTCTAACACGTACCTAACATTCTCGTTAAGCTTAGTCCTATCCCTAATAATGCCGTTAGCCCTAAGCGGATATGCTATGTTATCGTAAATACTCATATGCGGAAATGGGTTTGGTTGTTGGAAAACCATCCCAACCCTCCTCCTTAAAACGACAGGGTCCATCGAGAATATGTCCTCACCATCTAAGGTAACCTTTCCCTCAACTCTAACGCCTTTGTACAGCTCAATTATCCTATTTATGGTCTTAAGCAGCGTTGACTTACCCGAACCTGAAGGACCCATTATTGCAAAGACGCAATTCCTAGGTATGCTGAGTCCGTTAATGTCCTTAAGTATGTGCATGTTGCCTATCCACACATTAAGCCTTTGTATCTCTATAATGGGTCTTGGATCCTCCATATCAATCACCCCTCCTAAGGGATAACCTGATCAAGAGATATATGCCCAATACTATCATTGATAGTATGAGCGAGGCGCCCCAGGCCGTATTGTGCCAGTTATCGTAGGGGCTAAAGGCATAGTTGAATATAAGCACTGGTATTGCCGAAACTGGAGATAGTGGGCTGCTGGCATATAGGTTAAATGCCGTTGTTGTCGTGAACAGGAGCGCAGCGGTTTCACCGAATATCTTACCCATACCCACCAGGACACCAGTAATAACACCCTCCTTGCCCTCGGTAAGCATTATCCTGGCAATATGAAAATCCCTCAACCCCAATGCAACGGCAGCCTCTAGGACAGTATTTTTAGGGACCCTCATTGCTTCGATAGCTTGTATTGTGGTGTACGGTATCATTATCACGGATAACGCAATGGATGCCGTTAACGCACTTAGACTTAAGCCCATCATCAATCCAAAGACTAGGAACGTGGAAATCCCAACTATTATCGTGGGGAACTCAACCATTACGCTGAGAAGTGTACTACCCAACCTCGCCAATGGCGTGTCTTCATAAAGCGCTATGTAGAGCGCCGATAATATGGATATAGGGGCTGCAATCAGCATAGCCATGCTAACGATTAACAAGCTACCCTCAAGCACCGTACCAATGCCCCCGATGTCATTTGTCGCAGGTAATGGAGGCAACCTAAATAGAAATCCTATACCTACCTTTGACAGGACTAGGGCTCCATTGTAAAACACTGCACCAAGCAACCAGATGAATGGTGCAAAAACCAATATTGTTGCGACTAGGGTTAGGGATAAGATGAAGACTTCACGGGTTCTCATCTAGTGTCACCCCTCAATAGTACTAACTTAGATGCGATTATGAAGAAAAGACCTATCGCCAGGAGCAGTAATGCCAGGGAGAACATGGCCGACTGCTCCATTTGAGTGAATGCACTACCGAATTGATTGGCTATGAACGATGGTATTGTGATTCCAGGAGACAGTAAACTCGGAGACACCCTTAAAACTCCACCCACGGTCAACGCAACGGCCACGGTCTCCCCCATACCCCTACCCAAGGCTAAGGTCAATGCGCCAATGATCGACTTAGCTATGTAGGATAGCTTTATCCTAATCGCATCCCACTTAGTCAACCCCAATGCATATATACCCTCGATTAAACCCCTTGGCACCTGGGCATAGACCTCCCTTATCAAGGATGAGGCAAAAGGCATCACCATTATTGAGATCACGATAGACGCCAACAGGTAAGAACCGCCAACCGGTTTAGTGGAGAACAGAGGTATGAAGCCCAAGTAATGGTTAAGCCAGGCGAATATTGTCGAATTCAGTACGGGACCAAGCACGTAGAGCCCCCAGAACCCATAAATTACTGTTGGGAATCCAGCCATAACATCATTAATAGCCACCAGGTATCTCCTAAGCCACTCAGGGGCAAATTCATTAATGAATATGGCTGAACCCAGGGCTAGGGGCATCACGATTATTATTGATATTGAGGCGACGATCACGGTGCCGTATACTGCCGCAAAGGCTCCATAATTCCCTGTATTAGGGTTCCAATCGTTGACGACATAGATGGATAATCCCCTACTCATCAGGGCTGGCAGCGAGTAATAAATCAATGCAGCCAATAGAGACCCTATAAGTCCCACAATGACTACGACGCCTAGGGATAGGATTAATGAGTGGTAAGAAGAAATTGATTGTTTTTTAACTACACTAATCAACATATCGCATCACTTAACCATGCTCGATACAGGCTTGCCATTACATATCATGCTATTTCCAACCTCGTTCGCAAGCCTCTGGGCCAAGCTACTTGGAAGAGGTACATACCCTTCAATCAACCCCTTCTGGCCATTAGTCAGTATGTACTTTATGAATAGGTATATCGCAATGGCCTTATTGCAGTCCGTATACTCGGCAGGGAAGTGTAGATAAGTACCGCCAACTATGGGGTATGCATTGTGCGCGTTTATATTCATAAAGATTCCGGCATATGGGTACCAATTATCAGTGACTGAGGGCACACTTGATAGATCGACAGCGCTTAATGCATTGAGTGTGGTTGAATAGCTTGGCTTAACGAACTCCCCCGTTACGGGGTTCTGCACAGCAGCGACACTTAGGTTATTCACGATCGCGTAGCTCAACTCAACATAACCTATTGACCACTGGTTCTGCTTAACATAAGCCGTAACACCCTCACTACCCTTACCCCCAAGCCCAGTACCTAACTGATCAACAGGCCAATTAACCACATAGCCATACTTAACCCCACTGTTCTTCCACTCCTCAGACGATTTATAGAGCCATAGGGTTAGTGTGAACGTCGTCCCACTACCATCACTCCTATGCACGGCTATTATGGGTTCGTGCGGGAACTTAAAGCCCTTGTTCAGGGAGGTTATCGCCGGGTCGTCCCAATACCTTATCTTCCCTAAGTAAATCCCAGCTATCACATCGGCTGTTAAATTCAGCGTTCCCGTAAATCCAGGTATATTGTATATAAAGGCAACCGCACCTATTGAATCCGGTATAGTTATCATCTTACCGTACTTACTGGTTGCATTCATATACAACTGTGTCGGCATCGGCACATCTGAGGCAGCGATATCATACACGCCCTGAAGGAACCTAGTCACACCAGTACCGCTACCTACACTATCGTAAGTTATCGAAATCCCTGGATACATCGACGTGAAGTTCCTGATCCAAACCTGCATCTGGGGATTAATCCACGTAGAACCACCCGCCCTAATGGTAGCGGTTATATTCGCCACTGCAGATTTATTGGCCCCTTTATGTAACACACCAACTCCAAGTAACACGTACGATACAACCGCCAGAACTATAACCACTGACACCCCAACCAACACGGTTTTGCCCACCATGCAAGCTCAGGAAAGACGTAGATCGATCCCTAATAAGCGTTTTGCACGAAAAGTAATAATCACATAAATAAATAAATATAAATAAATATACTATTTATACCTACATAAATAAAAACCCAACCCAACCAAATCAAAGCTAACTCACAGACAAAGGAACGAACCCAAACACGCACCAAACCACCTCACCAGCATAAAACAACGAATTAAAACACATTAGGAAGCACCGCTCTGCCGAGGTGGTTGTTGATTGCCGCTCTCGGGTTCGTTGTGGCTTTTTGGTCCCCAACTCCCTGTCTGCGGTAGTTTAACGTTCAACCACCCTCGGTGAAGGATGGTTCATCCACGGCCTCCCTCGCCTTGCTCATTGGGTTCAACCCAATTAACCAACATCGTTCATAAAAGAGCTTGTAAAACCATCTGCGGGCATAAACAACCACAAAAAGAATCCCACCAACGCGAAAAGGGACACAAGCCCACTAAAGCAATCATAACTGAAACAAAAAACGAAGAAAACTAGTGATCCCTTCTAAGTAAGGGTCTCATAATCTGAAATTACTAAATCATCCACACGGTGTATAGTACTCTCCCGACACCACCCCCGTTACGTACGAATAAGGTGGGGATGACGCATATGGCGAGCCATATATGTACAATTGACCCGAAATACTGGCCGTAGTACTCGATTGAGGGGTCACAATAACCTCCCACTCGGTCTGAGCCCAGATGGTCTCGGTTGTGTAGTAACTACATACGTAATAAGACGTGACGGCGTAGTTCTCGAAATCAACATTAAATGACGCTGCGTACTGCTGCGATGGGTTGAAATTCAGTATTATGATTAGGCCTGGCGCATCATCCTCGAAGGCATTCGGGAAGGCCGCATTACTCTCGGTATGAACTATATTAAACGTCCAGGTCAGGTTAGCCACCTCCGCATTATTCCCATCAAATTGAACTATCTCAGACGGACTATTAGAGGTGCTTATTGACTCGGTAACGCCAGCAGGCATTGATATGGAGTACGATACCGTAATTCCCCCTGTACC
>NZ_JBMFVA010000019.1:0-39946 GCF_049966235.1 Vulcanisaeta sp. | reverse complement strand
GCAAGTAATAAACGTAACCACGGAAGTCAGGTGCATATTCGACTTCAAATACGATAACTACACGTGCACAGGGCCGAGCATCTACTCGACAGGAAACGCGAGCTACCTATGGGCACCGTTATATACCGCGTTTCCAAATAATGAATATAGGATAGAAAGCCAGGGTTGGGTGGCGAGGGGCGGACCATACCCACTCGCATTCGCGCTACCCATTGATGAGTTGGCGGCAAACTCTGGCTTCAAGATATCGGCAGTATTTAATGTGACACAAGCCATAGTATCAAATAACAATTATGAAATAGGGATACAGGTTTTAGGAGCATGGCCAGGAACACTTCAAGGAACAGCAAGCTCTCCGTCAACAGGATATAGCGTAATCATACAAGGTTCTAGCAGATCAAATACGCCAGGCATAAGAGTATATGCTGGGGTTAATGATATTACTAAATTTACTAAATGTCGCACGATCAATATTAATCAAGGAGGCCTTATAAACATCACGGTATACGTAAAACCTACATCACCAATAACATGGCAAAACATAAACAACAGTCAACCCACCGCGCAGCTATACGTAAACGGCGCATACTGCACAACAATATACCTGCCACGCCTAATACGCGTACCGAATACTTGGTTCGGAAATAATGCGTATATGCTTAGCGGAATTGATCCAAATTATAGTCAGAAAGTGGAAGTTGGGTCGTGGACAGCATTAATACTGGAAAATGCCGCAGTTATAAATGCCAGCATAAAACTATACAATACATACCAACTACCAAGCAACGTTTACGTAGCAGTATCGGCAAACAACCAACCAGCCCTTGGTACAATAATAACCGGGCTAAACATAACGCCAGTAATAGGTCCAAAGGCATTTAACGCAAACTACACCGTGTGTAATATAACGAGTAATGCCGTGGTGTTTAACGTAGCAATGCCGAAACCAAAGGGATACCCAAACACCCAATACCTACTGATCATAAATTACAGCAACGTGAGGCTGATCCTAAATCCGTGGTCACCAAGCGCCCTAGAAGCCATGGGAATAAACCCAACATACCCAGTGCCCAACGGGTATTCGGCAACCTCGTTAGTACCGTACACGGCGTACATATATAACGAGACATCGGGCTCCTTGATAATAGTTATGTACTTCATAAATACAGGAATACCAACATTATTAACGATATACTCAGGACTATATATGACTCAAATAATTGAAAGTACCATATATACAACACTCGGCTTCGTAAAACCACTACCATTCATGAACATATTAAAGGTTGATAATATATCGCCAATGGGAACATTGAGTATATTCTCATTCAACGAAACAGCCATAAACCTAGCACCTGGCTATATAGCAATAGGTCAAATAATACCACCCACTGAAACAGAAAGTTCTGGCTTTGCAAATCCAAACAATCCCTATCCTTCCAGCTTATATAATTGGATAACGGAGTATGAGCACTTCCCAAATCAAACATTGCCATACACGTTCTTCTACCAGACAATAATGAACTGCCAATATAAAAACACATATAATAAAAATACATATAGTAACACATATATATATTTTAGCTACAAGGATAATCAATTACTATATAAAGGTTACACCCCTCAAAACTATCTAAATCCTTGCCAGCGCCAAGGGTGATAGGGCTATGGTTAGCCAGCCTTTGTTTTCTCACGGTCAGGCTAGGGTCATGGAGGCGATAATCGCCACCATAATAATCCTGGTGCTTGCAGCCTTAATGCCCATGTTATTTAAATCACCAACGACGCAACTACCGAGCCAAGTCGAGTCCAATCTGGAGTCCTATGCCGAGAATGCCCTCTCCCTCCTGATAAATAATCCTCAATTCCTCTCGATTATCCAGAATGGGAATTGGAGCGAACTGGACTCTTTAATGAATAGTATTGTTGGTCCTCAGTATGACTGGTATGTTGCGGTGATTCCATATGGTAGGTTGCTCACCTTGTCCTCTATTGTTAAGGGTGGTAAGTATGTTTTAATACCCATAACCACGGTACCTACGTGGAATTACTCCTCATTAATACCAATACCGCTCACAGATATACACGTATCAGAATTAACGCTAAACGTGTACCTACTGAACTTCTTACTATCCACAGTATCGCCTAATTACTCCATAAACACAACACTGCCTTTATCCAACGTAGTCTTCATACAATGTGCAAACCAGGCTTTGGCAAACAACATAACTGCATGTATTAATAATGGGCAAATCAGGATGCTTAAGTGGTGGGTTGCGTATTTTGATCCTAGGACTGGTACGGCTGTTGTTTGGGTTAATGCTACTGGCAACATGTACATTGTTGTTTCTACAAATGGTACTTTACCATATAATGTTATTAGCGGTACGTATTGCGGTGAGCCCTATTGTTTCGATATGGGGCTTGGTGGGCTCAGCAATTTAATGAATACCGTATACGGAACATCGTACAATAATGAACCGCAATTCATTAATTATATAAGCTCCAACGTCCTTAGCTGCAGTACTCCCAACGGCGTTAAGCATGGTAGTAATTATTTAGTTGAGCTATTAACAAATGGGTGGTATCATTATAATTTACCATCATCAGTAAGTTGTAGTGTGACTGTCAATGCGCCATACGAACCTTATGGCTACCATACCTACATGATTGGGCAGTTGATAACGGCAATACCAGACTCATTCCTTGAGCTTACCTTTAACAATATTGAAGTTGAGCCGTACATTGTGTATCCTAATGGTACCGTGAATGTGCTGAGTACGTATCGGGTTGGTTCTGTCGGTGTTGAGTTGCTTTACGGAAGTAATGCGGAACGTATGTATATAATAAGCAATAGTGGAATCCTGAATAAAACTATGCTTAATCAATATTCCTATCTATACCTGCTTGATTTAGGTATCAAACCTACTATAAATAACGGCACTTGCTATCTAAACATTAATGCTACCTTATATGATTTGGTTACGACAAGTAATTATAACATTAATGCTAGCGTTCCTGTGGGCAGTTGTGTCAATGCGCTTGGTATTAATGTCACAATAGGAAGCATTAGTATTGCACAACAATCACAGAATCCGCAAGGTAATACGTATTATACATACAACACAACGACCATAGTCTACGATCTGTGGTTCACGGGGACTCCGACAACCACTCAATACATGCCTATCTATGTGAATTACGAGTTCCAGCGCATAGACGCCCTTAACATTATTCCACCTAATTATAGAGAGAGGTTCGTCATTAATGGTTTTTCACCAACGGCCTCTGCCTTCGCAGTTGTTCAGCTTGGTAATGGTTCATACTACCTCGTTTATATTGGGTTAAGTAGTTTGTCGAGGTGATGGTCGTGAAGAGTCAAGGTTTGAGCGAGGTTCTTTCCTTGGTTTTGGTTCTGGGTATTGTTCTAGTCCTATCTGCAATTTTTGTGCTTATTGCCGGTTTTAATTTTGCCTCAGCCTCCGCATCCACATCCCTTGCACAAGCACAGACGTTCTTCGTTGATGTGGCTCAGGATTTGAATGCCGCGATTATGAATGGTGTTCAGAATTACGCGTTGTCATTTCCACGCCCAACAACGCAATTCGGCGTATATGGTGCCCTGCCTAATTATTGCAAGTTAATTGTTGTTAATACCACACATGCAGTTGTGGATACCTATTCTAGTGGCGCTATTTTATTTGGTGTATCGCCTAGTTACCTATCGTTACCTAGCGGATTTAGTGAGAGTTTGTTTAGTAATTGTGGTTCTTTGATTTTCAACTCTGTATCATCTAGCTTCTTCGCTGTTTGTAAGTTTGGCGCTGGTAATTTAAACGGTGTTTCTTATGGAGCCTACTTGGTCCTTTTCCCGAGGGTTGGTGTTTTCAGCTCTGGTTCTACCTACTACATCTATGTTCCAATCATGAATGTCATCTTTGATTCTAGCCTACGTGGTTTGTTCTTCGCCAATGTTACGTCTTGGAGCTATACTACTATTAATAATCCGCTTTACATAACATATTCATGTGGTTCAGTGACATCATCGTATTCGTTAAATGGTGCTAGTAAAATTGAAATAGTACTTATAAAAATAATTATTAAGTATGGGTGATTGAAAATGAAAAGTAGGGGACAAAGTGAAATATTAAGCACCGTAATCTTGACGGCAACAATACTGGCGGTAGCGGCAATGTTTCTAGTAGTGGCTATGAGGTCCTTTAATTATGATTCAGCCTATTACTCGATTAGTTATGTTGCATCGTTCTTGACCAATGTGGCTGATGATATTGATACCTACCTAATGTCGCCTGGTGTGTCTTTGACTTACGCATTGCCTAGCACTGAGTATGGTGTTTATAATTACGTATATTCTAATGATGCGTATTGTAGGATTTACGTTAATGCCTCTGGTGCTAACATCATTACTGCCACATCTGGTGTATTGATTTATGGCGTGCCACCCAGCTATTTCTCAATACCTGCTAGTAAGAGTGCTTGGTATGTATGGAGGGGTTCCAATATGATAGGCTATCCCACGGTTAATCCAAGTAACTTCTCATTAATAGTTGGACCAGGTGTTTTTGCACCGACGGGCACTCTCGTCTCCATAGTTCAATTTGGGTATGGTTCTGTGGACGGTGTTTCTTATGGTACGTTTCTAGCTATGGTTCCTAGGGTTTTGGTGATTAATGGTTCTTTGAATGGTGGTGTCGGTTATATCTACATACCCGTGTTTGTTAGTATGGGTAATTCTACTGGCAGAAATATTCTCACAATCAAGATATTGAGCGTCTCATCATTCTCGTTGAGTGATGTAAAGTATTTGATTGTTGCAGAGAAGTGTAATATCGGTAAGTATGTACTAGGGCCTAAATCCGTTAGTGTAGTTGGTAACAATGTGTATATTGTGGAAATTAGGATAGGTATTAACATGGGGTGATGATATGAATGTTCTGGCTTTCGTAATAACTACGGTAGCACTCCTGGCCCTAGTTATATTCTTCACGTGGTATACCAATTATTATATGGCAGTTAATATGCTTAGTACTGTTAATTACGTATCGTCACTCGTATCCTCAGCCCTCACTCATGAATTTGAGAATGCCATCGCCATAGCTTCCATGGGCGATGTTGTTGGTTCATTCAATTATACGTTATTGCTTCCAACATCCGCTGTGCCTGTACAGGGAGTAGCACTTAACTATAAAATAACGCTGTATCCAAAGAATCAATCACTTTATGCTAATATAACGGTCACAATGAGCATGGGTCCACTTAGCAGGTCTGAAAATACAACAGTACTTGTTTATTCATCAGCGCAGCCCTATGAAATAACGGCATATAACTGTGAAAAGAGTAATTCCCCAGTTACACTTGTTAATCCTGCTTGGGCGAGTCAAGGATTACCGAATCCAGTACCAAACTGCACGTGGACCAGCGCCCAGGTTCAGTTGGGTGAGGCAGTGATAGGTATAAGTAAGGGTTAATTTATTTAAAAAATTAGGTATATGGGTGTTGAGTATTTGAGGTTGTTTCCGTGGAGTGATTATGGCGTGGTGTTTGCGTTATTGTTTGGTTCTAGGGCGTGGGGTAGGGTGTTTAAGGGTGATTGGGATATTGCTGTTTGGTTAAGTGATGTTGATAAGGACATAGACCTTCACTACGCATTGGCCAGGTTTCTTCATGTGCGTGAGGAGAGTATTGACTTAGTAGTACTTAATAATTACGAGTACCTGCCCTGCTCATTAATAATTGACGTATTGGGTAAGGGTAAGGTAGTTTATTACCGGAACTTTGATGAATATCTTGATATCAAGTTAAGGGTTTTGAAGCCTTGTTTCGACTTTATGATTGATGCTGAGAAGCTTGATTTACTAAGGACGCAGATAAATGCGGTGACTAAGAAATGGGTTCAGTAGAACGTTTGTTAAAGCTTCTTTTTTATTATATATCATTATTGGATAATCTAAGTATTGATGACCTGAATGATGTGTATAAGTACTTATCTGCGGTGTACTTATTGCAGGTTCAAGCCCAATCACTTATTGATATCGTGGTTAAGGCTGCATCAGCGATGGGATTCGAGGTTGAGGGCTATATTGATGCCGGCAATAAGCTAATGAATGTTGGTCTATTAAGCAATGAGGAGTTTAGTAGGTATAGGTCTGTTGTTAGGTTTAGGAATAATTGAGGTTTATCAATATGGAATTGTTTATGTGAATATAATTCGCAGGATAATAAGCAATAGAGAGTATAGAGAGGCTGCTAAGCTTGGTGTTAAGGTTGTGGAGGAATTACGTAGGCGAGGAATTGATTGCTAGGCATCCCTCACCCTGATTAGTATTGGTTTTCTTAGTGGGTTCATCAATCCTGCCACGAAGAATTCCCTAGTGCCCAATTGAGCCAATGTTGCCTCGTTTACATCTGCCAAGTCCATGTATGCAGCGATCTCCCTAAGATCACCCTGGGCGCTTAACCTACTGAAGAAGACTGTGCCGAGGTTAGCCCTGATGCTAGCCCTAATATCCCTAGCAATCCTCTGGCTGGCTACAATAAGCGATAAGCCCCACTTACGGCCCTCCCTAGCCGTAGTCTCAATAACATCACCGCAGATAGTCCATTCATTCTCAGGTACATAATTCTGAGCCTCGTCTATGATGAAAGCCAAATCCAGCGGTGACTTATTGGTCTTGACGAGTTTCCACGCAGCATCAATTACATCTGCAATTATTGCTTGCTTAACCACGAGTTCAGGATCAAGGCTCAAATCAATAACAACCAGGTTTGAATTTAATGCCCTATTAACAATGTTCATAGGTAATAAAGTTCTCTTATTAAGTTCATCAAAGAATTCATTCTCTATGAAGTAATCAATGAATAACCTGGCCTTCTCAACTGTCGAATCTCTAGCACCTAATCCTCTCATACTATCCACTAGGTGCTTCGTGAATGCCACCTTATCCCACTTAATCACCTGGCTTACCTGATTACTTATTTGCGGATCTATTAATTGTGAGGATTGCTGCCTCTTAATCTTCTTATCACCGCTTACATAGGTAATGACGGCAACCTCCAGATACTCACCGAAGGTTTGCCAATTAAGCCTGGCCTTCTCAGCAATGACTGAGGCTATTGTTGGTGGTGAGATGGCAATCTCCTTGGACGTAATAACCCTATCCTTAAAGTATGGGGCGTAATCAACGCCACTGTGATCAAAGATTATTATGTGTTTCCCAACCCTAATTAACTCCTCAATAAGAGCCTTAACAAGCCTAGACTTACCCACACCAGTGGCGCCGAAGACACCAACATGCTGATTAACAAAACCAGCATCTAGGCTAATGGGCCAGCCACTGTACTTATGACTACCAACATTTATTGGTAGGTTTGACTTAACATAGTCATTAAGGAACCTACCATCCTTAATAACAAAGACCTTAGAACCCGGCGTTGGTACATGCCTAACCTCAAGCACGGACTTAGTACTCGGCTTTAGGGCTGCGTAGAGCCTAACCATGGCTGAGGTGAAGGGCATGAGTATTGTTTGGTCAAGGACCTCAGGCCTATCTACGAAGGGTGACCTAACCCTGTCCCTAATGAGTGGTTCGAGTTTCGTCACATTCCTAATAACACCAAGGAGTAATTCATCATCCATTGATTGATCATGAATGATGACAAGTTGCTCCTCCAGTGCAAGGTTCTCAGCCTTCTTATAGAATTGAATTGGAACTAACCCAACTGATGCTCCGCTCGTGGTTATCCCAACCTCCATGCAACACCTATCAAGCATTCATTAATTAATCTCAAAGGGACTTATAAATAACTAATGATGAGTAAGGTATCTATAGATTATAAATTGAATGCAGAAATTACGGTAAACCTATAAATAATATATTTGTAAAACGAATAGTCCATTTTATCTGCGGATTATTTTACATCAGTAAAATGTAAATATAAAGGAAAAACTTAATAAGAGGAAATAAATATATTACTTTTGTTATGTCTAACCCAACTGGGTCGGGTCCTAAGATTAGTACTGAGAAGGCTGAGACTACCGATAAACAGTTGAGGAAGGCTTTGAATGTGTTTGATATAGCATATCTCGTGATTGGTGCGGTAATTGGTAGCGGTTGGTTGTTTGGTTCGTTCTATGCAGCTAGTGTTTCCGGACCTGCAGCTATATTATCTTGGACGATAGCTGGTATATTCCTAATATTTGTGGCTCTTTCGTTTGCTGAATTAGGAGGTATGATCCCAAAATCCGGTGCAATAGTTAGGTATCCTCAGTATAGTCATGGAAGCTTAACATCGTTCATATTTGCATGGGCATACTTACTTGGTGCTATCACAGTGCCTCCAGTGGAGGCTGAGGCTGTAGTTACATACATGTCCTCGTATGTCCCTGGTCTTGTCACACCAACAGGTGTATTAACATTAACTGGAGGTCTTATTGCCTTTGCCTTCCTAACATTCTTCTTCCTCCTTAATTATTTCGGTGTTCATGTTATGGGTAAGACAAATACTGGCGTTGGTTGGTGGAAATTAATAATACCAATACTCACCATTGCCTTATTATTGGGCCTATTTTTCCACCCAACAAACTTTACGGCATTGCCAGGAGGATTTACACCATATGGCTGGGCACCAGTATTTCTAGCGATACCTACTACGGGTATTGCCTTTGCGTACCTAGGTTTTAGGCAAGGTATTGAGTATGGCGGTGAGGCTAAGAACCCACAGAGAGATTTGCCATGGGGTACTATAATAGGTTTCGTAATATCTATGGCAATATACATACTACTCCAGGTTTCTTTCATTGGTGCTATTGATTGGTCAAAGTTAAGCCTAAAGCCTGGTGATTGGGCTGACCTAACATCAACAGCCTTGAGCAGTGGTCCATTTTATCAAATAATGAAAATAAGCGGTATACCAATACTAATGGCGTTCGCAATAATACTGCTAATTGATGCTATGGTATCACCATCAGGCACAGGCTGGATATATACAGGTACTAGTGCTAGGACGTTCTATGGGA
The DNA here is from genome assembly GCF_049966235.1 of Vulcanisaeta sp. Taxonomy (NCBI): domain Archaea; kingdom Thermoproteati; phylum Thermoproteota; class Thermoprotei; order Thermoproteales; family Thermoproteaceae; genus Vulcanisaeta; species Vulcanisaeta sp. The sequence goes on along the minus strand of NZ_JBMFVA010000019.1, from coordinate 30,909 downwards.
TGGCAGCTGATGGTCACCTACCGGACTGGTTCCTACACCTTAATAGGTGGAAGGTGCCTAAGTGGGCTACAATAGCTGCTTGGTTAGTCGGTGCATTGTTCTTAATACCATACCCAGCATGGGTTTATTTAGCGACATTCATAAGTTCTACAACGGTAACTACATACATTGTTACAGGCGCTTCAGTAGTTGTTCTTAGGAGGACTGCGCCAAATGCCCCTAGACCATTTAAACTACCAGTTGCATATTTAATGGGTGCTTTAGCCTTCATATTTGCCTTTTTAATACCATATTGGGCTGGGTTTACGACGTATTGGGGTGTATTTGCATTAATACTTGCTGGTCTACCTTTCTTCTATATGTACACCGCAGCTAATAGATTTGGCATACGTAGATTAAACGCTGCAGTTCTTGGCATTATTTACTGGATCATATTGGGTTTATCAACCTGGTTCTTAATTTACCAGGATATAATTGTGCCTTACAACGCGGCATCAGCATCAGGGACTGCCTTAACGTTCAGCATGAAGTATTTCACACCATTCATAACTTACTGGGTATTGATGTTAATCGTGACAGTGATCTTTACGTATATAATACATATGTGGGCTAACGAGGAGGGCAAGCGTCATATAAGTTCCGGTTGGTGGGCTGTTGCGATGCTTTTCTCCGTGTTAATTCTTGATTTTGTTGGACCATTTAGTGTTTGGAAGTCTCCACCATTACCATTCCCATGGGATACAGTGACGGCGGCCATAATAGCTCTGGCACTATTCTTCTGGTCTGTTTATAGTGGAATACTGACGAAGGACCTAGAGATTGTATTAAAGGAAATGGGTGTAATTAAGGAGAAGAAATAATTAGTCTGCAATGATTATTTAAAAATACCTTTTTATTTTTCTCCATAATCTATAATTTAATGATCATTAGGCATAACGGTTTAATACTTGCATTTGATGTTGATTGGGATACTAAGAGATCTATTGTCTTTCTAAGAGGTATTATGGATTTAATTGATGCTGTTAAGGTTGGATGGCTTCAATTATTGAATATAGGACCCAATGGAATTAAGGAATTAACTTTAGGCATAAATACGTACTTTTTGGCCGACATTAAACTTGGCGATATTGCTCACATAAATGAGTATGTCATTAGGAGACTTAGGGACTTAGGTATTAATGGTGTGATTATGCACGCTGTAACAGGTAGGGAGAATTTAAATGGTGTAGCTAAGTTATCGCGTGATTTAGGTATTGACATTTTTCTCCTTATTTCCATGAGCTCTGGTGGTGAGTTATATGACTTAAACCTGGACTATAATGTTAAGCTTGGTACTGAGCTTGGTATTGCGGGCTTTGTTGTACCTGCCACGAAGCCCAACATCATTAGACGTGTTAGGTCTATGGTTGGTAATAACTATCAATTATTATCACCAGGCGTTGGGGTGCAGGGTGGTAAGCCTGGTTGTGCCACGGCGAGCGGTGCTGATTTTGAGATTGTTGGTAGGTCAATAATTAATAGCGAATCACCGAGGGAAGTTACTTTAAGTATACTAAGTGCTATTAAGGATCCAAGGTGTTGATTTTAGTCAGGTAGTACCTTATCAATTGGTAGTAACCTATCTTTCCAATCAGATACTAATTCCAATACGAGCATGGTTTCCGTCTGCGCAATATCGGGATAAGTCGGTAGATAATTAATTAGGAAGTAACTGAGTTGTCTGAGATCCTTGGCCCAAACCTTAAGCAATATATCATAATGACCAGTTATTACATAGGCCTCTTCAATCCATGGAAGTTTAGGATCCTCATCACTATCCTTCAGGATTTTCTCAACAAGGAGCACCTGAGCAGACTTATTACCACTTGGTGCACTTCTCCTTACGCTAATTAGCACATAGGCTAATAATGAGAAACCAACCTTTAATGGATCCACTACAGCTCTATACGAGGTTATTATCTTATCACCTTCAAGTCTCGCTAATCTAGTGGCTATTGTGGTTCTTGGCCTATTTAGAATCTCGGCCAATTTACTTAATTGCAATCTACCATCTTTCTGAATCTCCTTAAGTATTTCCTTATCCAGTTTATCTATTATCATTGTTAATAGGCTTCAGAAACAGACTGTATTTAATCTTTCTATCATGAGGAAAATAATTGATTTTAAATATTTGATTAAATGAGGTCTAATACATTATGCAGGTGACCAAGTAATCTTATACTTAGCCTTCCAATCCTCAAACTCCTTCTTCTCAGCATCACTCAATGCCTTACTGAACCTATACCAATTAGCCTTGCCCTTAGCTGAGTCAGGAGCCTCGCTTGTCTTCCATATGCAGTTCACTGGGCATACTGGTACACAGCTGAAATCGTCCTTACACATATCCCATATTAGCCTTGCCTTACCGTTTTCATCAAGCTCCAACGCCTGGTATGGACAAACGCTAACACAGGCACCGCAACCGATACATATATCCATATCAACAACAACCTTCTGGAATGGTCCTGCCTTCTCCGCCATACAGAACTAAGTCCTTAATTGGGGTCTTAATAACTATTACTATTGATACTGCATGTACGTGATTTCGGCCATAGAGTATCAATTAATAAATAGGGTAAGTACTACAGATTAAAAAGCCTAGAGAAATTATTACTCACAGTATTCCATAGATCATCGACGCCCATGCCCTTTATCTCAGCCACAATACTGGCCGCATCCTTAACCATGGGAGGTTCAAGCGTGATACCCCTATACTCATAAGGTCCATCGCTCTCTAGCAATATCGTATCAAGTGGCGCCTCTCTAGCCACGGCCTTGGACTTCTCCTGAATCTTAATTGCAGCATTAATCGATATATAATACCCATAGTCCCTCAACTCTTGGATAAGATTAAGAGGTCCCGTGTACCAATGAAACAAAGCCCTATCCACATCAGCCCTCCTAATCATTTCAAGGACATCATTCCAAGCATCAGGTGCGTGAATATTAAGTGGCAGATCATAATCCTTAGCCCAATTAATGAAGACTTGGAAAAACTCAACCTGCCTATTGAAGGTTTGAGGAACAAATCTTTTATCGAGACCAACTTCACCAATGCACCTAGTCTCAGGCAACAACTTCTCAAGCTGTCTCAATTCATCAAATCCAACCTTATCCACATTCCAAGGGTGGATGCCAATACATGGCACAATGTTCTCATAGGTATTCGATAATTCAATGGTCCTCTTTGAAGATGGATAATCATCAGAGACAGCCGCAATTATTATCTCTCTAACGAACTTTGCAATCCTGCTATCCAGGAACTCGTGCAAATGAGTATGCGCATCATAAAGCATTGAATTACATTGAAGTTAAGGGATTATTAAAGGATTATTGTGACTGCTCAAGCCTGAGCACTTGGGACTTAGCCTCAGTCACATCTTCGCTCTTACCAATGATAACATGCCTTATGGTCTTAGCCAATGGCCTAGTCTCACCAATGTAGACAATATCACCAGGCCTAACCTCAATACACGAAGGAACCTTAACATGAATTTTCTTTCTCCTCTTCTCATATCTCTTATACTTAGGATCATAATGCAACCACTCATGAATAACAGTGGCAGTTCTGCCATGAACGCTCTCAACAGTAACGGTAAACACCTGCCCCCTAACACTCAGGTGGCCATGCCATGGGCACTCAGGGTCATTACAAACCTTCTTAGGCGGTAAGAGCCAGGGAATACCAACATGCCTAACCCTAATAAACTCACCATTAGGCAGCTGAACCTTCTCACCAGGCCTAGGCCTCTCAGGCAGCTCCTTAACAATGACCTCAACCATCAAGCCACGTACAAATAACCCCTTTAAAACAATTTCTTTTGAAGGAACCCAAAGACTTATAAGCATGGTTATTGACTTATTAATGCCGCGATAGTCCCAGAGAGGACCGTGGCGGTCCCCAATGAATGCGGACGGACGAGCCGCGGGGATTACGTACATCCTCCTTTTCCTAATAATCAATAATGATTACTACAATATTGCATTGCCTTAGTTATTATCTTCAACGATGAATTTCGGAATAATGTTTATTAAGGGCTTTTTCGTTTGCCATTTGTATGGCAGGTGTTGGTATTTGCAGGAAGTGATGGTAAGAATAATATTTTCTCTAGTGTACTTGATTTTGTGAATGGTTTTTACCCGACACCTCTTGTGAGGTTTGATCGTTTTGGCGATGTTTGGGTTAAACTTGAGTTCTTTAATCCACTGAGTAGGAGTATTAAGGATAGGACTGTTCAGTTCTTACTTCGTAGATATTTAAATGACGAATTGCGTGGTCGCCTTGTGTTTGAGGCTTCCTCTGGTAATGTTGCGATTGCCCTGGCCGCATTGGCGAATATTTATGAGTATAGGTATAGGGCTTATACTACGAGGTATTTGCCGGAGACTACGGAAATTCTTCTCAAGGTTTTGGGTGCCGAGGTTGTTAAAGTTGATAGGGAGACAATTAATGAGGAGTTTTGGCACTGGGTTGGTGAGGAGGCTGCTAGGAATGGAGCGATTAACCTTAATCAATTTGAGAATGTTAATAATCCCGAGGGCCATTACTACGTTACTGGTGAGGAAATCGCCCAGCAGTTCAGGAGTATTGGTAAGACACCTAAGGTCTTAGTTGCTGGTATTGGCACTGGCGGGCACATAACCGGCATTGCCAGGAGACTTAAGGATGAGTTTGGTGATGTCTACATTGTCGGTGTTGAGCCTGCGGCGGGTAGCGCAATACCTGGTATCAAGAGGCTTGAGTCTGGCACTAGGTGGGTTCGTGAGATTATTAATGAGGTTGTTGATGTCAGTCTTGAGGATGCTGTAAAGGGCGTTATTACTGTGGCCAGAAACACTGGCTTACTAGTCGGCCTTAGTAGTGGTGCTGTCTTTCAAGCCTTTCTCAGGGTTAGGGATGGGCTTGGTGATGTGACTTACTTATTGATTTTTCCTGATGATATTTATAAGTACGTGGATATCATTAGTCGTTTCATGAATTCCACGTAAGTTTGGTAAAAGTTTTAATATACTGTTTAAATAAAAACCTGATAGGACTTTTTAACCTGTACACGTATACGTGATATGATGACTGGCAGGTACAAAGTATTCATAAACAGGAGGATGGGTAGGATTCTAGTTAGTGGTAAGTCTGAGGATTTATCGCTCATCGAGGAGGACTGGAGGATCATATACGAGGACAATGACTGGAAGAATGCCTTCGAATACGCCAGGAATTATGCGGATAGGCATGATTATGTACTCGAGTGGTACCTTGAAGAGGAGAAGGAGGTTTTGAAGAATGCGTTAGTCAATTAAAGAGTCACTTAACGCGCTCCCTATCAACCTTCTTAATAACATCAATTATTATATTCACAGCCTTATCGGCGAGTTCCATGGGTATGTTTAGCGGTGGTGCAATTCTAATCGTTGACTTACCTGCGCTTATTACAGCAACGCCTCTCTTGAAGGATTCATAGAGCACCTGCTCAATCTCCTTGGTAGCATATTCCTTGGTTCTCTTATTCTTGACTAATTCAACACCAATCATTAGGCCGAGACCGCGTACATCACCAATCAACTCCACGTGATCCATCTCCTCTATAAACCTCTTCTTAATGTAATCACCAACCCTCTGCGCATTCACCATAAGGTCCTCATCACTTATTACGTTAATAACCTCAATACCAGCCGACAAAGCCACTGGATTACCACCAAAGGTATTTGCGTGGGATCCCCTCGGTAGATCCATCACGCTTGCCCTACCAACGATGGCACCGAGTGGTAGACCGGCGGCTATTGCCTTGGCCATGGTTATTATGTCCGGTTCAACACCCCAATGTTCAATTGCAAACCACTTACCAGTCCTACCAAACCCAGCCTGCACTTCATCATCGACGAGGAGTATGCCGTACTTATCAGCGATCTTCCTCAAACCTGGGAAGAAGTTCCTTGGCGGAACAACATAACCACCCTCACCCTGTATAGGCTCAAAGAATATTGCCGAAGTCTCACTTGGATCAATCATCTTACTAAATATCCAATCCTCAAGGTAACCAAGAATAGCCTCACCACATTCCTCATCAGTTAAATTCTTGCCGAAGGGACATCTGTATGGGTATGGGTATGGTATATGGATTACGTTGGATAACATTGGGTTAAAGCCATACCTCTGTATTGGTTTACTTGCGGTCAATGCCATCGAGCCATAAGTCCTCCCATGGAAGGCGCCCAGGAAGGCTATTATGTATGGTCTCTGATTCCTGAAGTGTCCACGCACTACTTTCATCGCGCCCTCTATTGACTCGGTGCCCGAGTTTGTGTAGAATACACGCTTATCGCCGCTTATTGGTACTATACCCCTAAGCATTGATGCATGCTTAACAATTAATTCGTAGTAGAAGTCGGTCATGCTATAGTGAGTAAATAACTCGGCCTGCCGCTTTATTGCCTCCACAATCCGTGGGTGGCTATGTCCAACATTCATAACAGCAATTCCAGCATTGAAATCGATGTATAGGTTACCATCAACATCCTCAACAACAGGTCCATAACCCCGCCGAATAACCAGTGGGTACCACCGTCCAAAGGACTGCATTATCGATGACTCATCCATCTTTATTACTTCTTGGGCCTTAGGGCCTGGTGGTTCAACAACTATTTTAGGAACGCTATTTGGGTCTATTGACCAGTACCACTTAGGTGGCATCGGCATTACCAGGATTTATCTAATTAATAAATTCTTCTTTATAGGCCTTCAGCGTTAGTAATTAAATAAATAAGTTATATTTATAATAATAAGGCTTATTTAGTCATCAATAATTTAAGGCCGGCCAATGTTGGCGTAACTATGGCTCTACCATCATTTAAATACCTAACCTTAATTAAATTCATGCTTGATAATTTAATTAATTCCTTAATTACGTTATTTTTAATGACACCTGTTGATTGTGACACCATATCGATTAATGAGGCCATTGTTGTAAAGCCAAGCTCATTAACAGTTCTCAAAATTTCCAAGTCAACATCACTTAAAGTCTCCTTACTAAGTTCGAAATTATTATTCACAACACTCAATCCAAGTTTTGTCATCAATACCTCAGAACTTACACCATTACTTACTCTAATTAACTTACCAAAGGTTTCCTGAGGTATTGATGATGAGGTTATTATTAATTCATCAAATATCCCGAGATCACGAGGAACGCGATTAGTCACTACATATATATTGCCAAGGCCCCTCACTTCCTGTAGTGAGTCCTTTACTTCATCTACAAAATCTGTTGTGAGTATGATTGAGCCCTTGATATTACTGGCCGTGATATACGCAAGTATGGCGGCAGCCACCAGGGATTTTATTGGTTCAATAAGCGGGATACTTACGCAGCCCTTGTTCATTGGTCTCCAAATATTTAACATGCTCATTATCTTCATGAAGTAGTAAAGCCTTATAGCGTTATAATCCAGGTATGTCTCGAGGACATTGCTTATTGCATCATAGAGCTTTGATGAACTAGTGAGTGAATCAAGCAATAACCTTAGGTCATCATCCCTTAAATCGAGTATTTTACCCCATAGTAATGCAATTCTCGTACTTATCCCTGGGCTTAACTCTATGTTTATTCCAGTATTACCACCATTATCTAGGCATATCATGGATACTAACCAATCATTGTTTGGCAATACATTATGAATTATGTAATCAAGTCCTAGCGATCCATGTATTAGTATCAGCATTAAGCATTTATTGAACTTTACCGTAGAAAAAATTAATGATTAAAAATAATGTCGTTATCCATGCGAGGAATTTTTAAATTAGTAATTAGTACGCAGATTCAGCGTTAATGGCAAGAGGCACAAGGATGATGGCGGTTTTGGCATCACTATTGGCCCTACTAAGTAGCTTTACGTATAACATTGCCATTACGAGAAAAATACCAACGGCAGGTCTTGGTTTATTATCACTACTAAATGCAACAATTGCCTTCTCGACCCTACCAACCGCCCTAATTGGATTTGCTTATCCAAGATTAACAGCTAGGGACAATGGATTAAACATTATAGCAGCCCTCAATGCATCATCGATCTTCTACTTAATAACATTGGTTTTAACCATAGCCTACCTAATGGGTATTTGGACTAAGATGGGGGCCTACGCATTTCTCGTACTTATCATAGCTATTCTCTCAGAAATAACCTCATACATACAGACAATAACGAATTCCATATTAATGGTTAAGAATAGGGGTAGGTTTATTATAACGTCTATTATTCAATCAATTACTAAATTCATTGTTATCCCAGTTATATTGTTTCTTGGTTGGACAGTACAGGCTGTTCTCTGGTCATCATTCTTCATAGTATTCATACCATCACTATACGCATTCATATACTCATTGAGATACCATATTAATGTTTATAATACCCGTAGATATTTCAGGGAAGTTATTAGTGCATCCTGGGTCCCGCTAATGGGTTATGCTATCAATTCCTTTAGGTCCCTTGATGCCGTGTTCATTGGTATTTTTGGCTATGCACAATTGAGTATTTGGTATGTAATCTTCATACTTAGTAAGCCGTTTGGTTACAGTAATACCCTTGTTAATGTAACGTATGGTGAACTCCTCGAACGTGGAAGACCAAACATAATATATAGGGACTTCCTTATAATTCTCCTAATAACTACGTATGTCGCGTTATCATTAACTTTGTTCCCAGGTGTTTACATAAATCTGGTAAGACCGAGCATCAGAAATGAAATAAGCCTACTAGTACTACCTATTGTTTTATTGGCGATAAATAATGTTTTAGGTAATGTTAATCAGTTCATTAGTAATGTAATGCAGGGTATTGACAAGAGGGATATTGAGAGTAATCATGAGATAAGACCAGGCATTTACTTAAGAAGTCTTATTTTGCATACGCACTTGGCGGAGCTTGTCTTCACAATAGTGTATTTATCAACGATGGTGCCATTAATCCTATTATTCAGGGACTTGGGATTTACATATTATGCCGTGATTGGTGCATTGCTTTCATCATTGCTTGCCAATATTTCTGCATTGGGTTTTAGGTTCATTAGGCTCGGTAGTATTAAGTCGATATTTAATGGCAGAGTAATGCTCCTGGATTATGCATTACCATCATTATTATCAATAATTGTTCTAATACTTATTGTACATGTGATTAGGTTCACGCTTTATACAAGTATTATTATTTCACTGGTTCAGGTAGTAATTGTGTCATTAATAACCCTAGTTATTTACTTTGGCATAGCTGTGATAATATCGAGAAATGTGAGGGATTTGATTATGATTTTAATTAAAAAAATAATTGGTACTATTACTGCTTCTCAACTCTAGGCATTTGTGGCGTCCATTTCCAGGACAGGGCAGCGTAAATTACGTAAAGTAGTAATGCGTTGAATATTGCAAATACCACCAAACTACCATAAAGTAGTCCAGGCTGCACAGATACTAATTGTACTAGGGCGTTTAGTTCAGGTGTTAGTAATGTGGAGACCTTAAGTGTATTAGCCACTTGTAGTGTGAATTGCAAGCCATAGGCATTAACGAGCTTTGGTACTGCGGATAGTGGTGGGACTATGGCGTAGGGCAGGTGTGCCAATCCATTCATGACCTCGGCACTAATCATCAGCAGAAGTACTAGAACCAACTTAAGGGCCAATATTGACCTATTAATGAACTTGAAAGACAGCACTATTAGTATTAGTAGTATTATGCCGAGGGCTACGTCCATGTAGAATACACCAGTCAATATCATAGTTGGTTCATAGACTGAGTAGAGACTTGAGGGAAGGTACGCAGGTGGCTTGCTAAGTATTGACCAGGCAACCGTCGGTGAGTATAGGTAAACCTCATACAGGTATAGCCCAGCGAATAACGCATAGACTACACCAAACACTAGGCTTATCCAGTTACTAATTCTGTAACCCGTTAATCTATACTCGCTCTTATCAATGGCGTACCTCCAACCAAATATTGAATTTATGAGTATTCCAGTCATGGCGATTGCACCAAAGAGTGTTGCCAAGAATAGAGGAGCATAGGTTGGGTTTAGGAATACTTGAGACCAATTAATACCCAGTGTGAAGCCTACCAGGGATGTCTCATCCTTAAACACCTCAACACCAGCTGGATAATTTATGAACGCAAATACGAGCCTAAACATAGCTGGTATGACAGTAAGGGCTACCGCCATTCCGTAGCCAATGACTACATGTTTCATTGGATCAATCCTGCCAAAACCCCTGTAGTAAAAACCAATGAAGGGTAGGGCTATGGCAACACCAAAGGCTATCGCAACGCCCCACACAGGCCATAGGAGGGCCCCAGCTATATTCGTGAATATCGGTAGTAATCCTGCCAGGAACACGGTTATTATCGTGCCGAAGAGCCCACCAATCGCGTAGACTGTAATTAAGTAATTGGCCATGTTATGGGCTAGGTCAACATAGACCTGGTTATTACGCCTATAACCAATTAACTCAAGTGTCGGTAGTAACCATCCCAGGCCAAGCACTGTGTAAACAAGCGGCAAGTGTACTGAGAAGGCCCAGGCGATTAGGCCCACGGCAATGTCTGTTGCCGAGACCATGGTCATCACCTCAATATTCCACCACCTTGGCTTCTTCACGTCTTGGCATCCCCCTTAGGTATAGGTAGACCATATATACGGCTAGTGACGGCATCGCAATCTCAACAATAAGCACCAATACTGCTAACCAAACTGGGAAGTAAAGCGTTGGGTTCAACAAACCACCGGGTCCAACAGGAACACCAGTAATTACTGGCGGACCACCACTTGGATTAGGATCTGCCTGAACGAGTATGAATGGGTACCTACCAGATTCTGCAGAGACTGCACCACCTATTGATGCGAAGGCCGCAAAGAAAGGCATTAAGTAAACGCTACTCCTCTCAAAGAAGCTGGCTAATGTTTTAGCCCAACTAAAGCGGTCGAAGAAGCCAGGGAATAAGTACCACAGTGATAAAGCACCGCTCCAGATACCAAGTAGTATCCCAAATATAACCATGAATACCCAGTAGAAGACAGACACGAATGCTGGAGGCCTCTCGTAAGTCGGCCAACTGAAGTAGCCCCAGAATGCATGGTTGAACGTTCCATAGGCAAAGAAGCTCGTTAGTGGATCAATCTTAAGGCCACTCCAGAACATACCCTCAAGAGCTGCTAACTTAAGCGGGTCATCCTGCAGTACAAGCTCGCCCTGAAGGTGTCCAATTACGAAGCCCTGTATTGCCGTTAGTACGGCCACTGTTGGTACAAGGATCTTAAGTATCATTAACCTCTCGGGCTTCCTATCATGCATGTAGAGGTATAGGTATATCGCAGCTATTATGGACCAGGTCAGTATTACTACGGCTAGTATGCCGTGGAATATGAAAACATTCGCACCCCACCAAAACATGTTCCAAGCATCTATTGGCGAAGCCCATTTAATTACATAGTCCGTTAAGCCAACGACATTCTGTCCAGTGGCTTGGTATAGGTTAATCACCTCGAGACCTGGTGGTCTCATGCTTAGTGATGCCATTACCGCAAGGATATTATAGGCGCTATAGTAGCCGCCGAATGCAGCCACTATACCTATTATCCAATGCAGTACTTGGTTCTTTATCTTATTCCAAGTAAATACGTAAAGTGGTAATATAATAACCTCTATTAGGAAGGCAAATAATTCAAGGTAAAACGGTAGTACTATTGCCTCACCAATCAGTGATATGAAATTACTCCATAATGTGACTAGGCCAAACTCAACCAAGGTACCGAAGGCAGCCCCAACGCCGAAGAATATCGTTGATATTACCGAGAATGTCCTTGCCGTATTATACCAAAATTGATTATGTTTCCTTATGTAAAGGAATTCCGCAACTATTGCCAGGAGTATGGTGCCAAGGAAGCTCGATGCGAGGGACAAGTGGGCCAGTATGCCTACTGCAGACACAACTCTAATGTCAGTTGGTGCTCCGAGTATGGGTTGGTCCATCATTATATTATTGATAATTCTATAAGCTTATAAATTAATCAAGGTATTTACAATTTCCCAGAAATTATGTTATGTATGTTCATTAAAAATAACAGTATTTATTAACAGTACAATGTATAATTATCTATACAATTAAATTAAATATAAGTAAATTATTTCAATTCCTAAAGAACTGCCTCGCAGCAATTATCAACGGATCCCAGACCTGGGTCACAGCGGGTAGATATGCCAAGTCACTCATGAAAAGATCCTCAACAGTTGCTCCCTTAGCCATTAGTGCTGCTAATGTATCGATCTTGCCAAGTACGTAGGAACCATCATCACCAAGCACCTGCGCACCTATTAACCTCATACTACCGTCATCAACTATTAACTTTATTGTTACATAACCACCACCAGGGTAATACCTAGCTTTAGTTCTGGCAGTTATTACTGCGCTTCTTATCCTAAACCCATGCCTTATCGCTTCCTGGGTCGTTAAGCCCGTACTCGCTATGTATAGGTTCATGAACCTAGTCATTGAAGTACCAACAACCCCTGGAAAAATCATGAGTTTACCAGCTATGTTGCTACCGACAACAAATCCCGTCTTATTAGCCGTGGTTCCAAAGGGATGCCAGTAAGGCTTGTTCGTTATCAGGTTCCTGGTCTCAGCAATATCACCAGCAGCATAGACATTATCAATACTTGTCCTCATGTGCTCATCAACCCAAACAGCCCCTGTCTCACCAATGCGCAAACTAAGTTGTCTAGCTAATTCTATGTTTGGTCTTATGCCTGTCGCTAGGATTACGGCATCAACCGCGTACTTACCACCATCCGTAATTATTACCTGTTCATCACCCTGGTCACTGATTTCGAGAATTTTCTCATTTAGCCGTAATATTACACCATACTTGCTCAATTCATTCTTAACGATATTACCGATATCCTCATCCAGGGATTTACGTAATGGATAGCCCGACCTACCGATCATTATCACGTTCTTACCCCTAAACCTAAGAGCCTCGGCGACCTCAAGGCCTACATAGCCAGTTCCAATAATGCCTATGGTACTTACGGAATATAAGGCATCCCTTAACTTCATGGCTTCCGCGGGATGATGAACCGTAAATACACGATCACCCCTAATCGGTATGTCCGGTGTTATTGGTATCGCTCCCATTGCAAGCACTAGATAATCCCATTCAAACCTATTGCCTTTATTGGTCCGCACATAATTCTGCCCAACCTCCACTACAGCGTCATTAAGCCTAACGTCAATATTCCTCACATTCCTAAAGTAATCCGGCGTATAATGCATGAGTAGATCATAGTTATCAAATAAACCCTCAAGATAGTAGGGTATTCCACAGGGTGCATGGCTAACCATATTACTTCCCTCAAGAACCACAACATTCGCGTCACGCCTTAGTTTTTTCACTCGAGATGCTGCGCTCATACCTGCAGCTCCTCCACCAATTATTACTACCTTCATATTAAATGCGCAATAAGGAGGAAAAATTAAATTATACTTCATGATGATACTTAACTGATTACTAATGCATGATTCCAGTGATAAGTTACTTAGTATAATTGATGAAATGAAAGAGCTTGAGAGGTATTTGGCGATATTATACGGGATCGCCGCTGCCAGGACAAATGAGCCCTTCATAGGCGCAATAATGAGAAAGATAAGCATTGAGTCTGCGATGCATAATTATATACTCACAATGCTGAAGTCACTAATTCACGAATGCCCACCAAGGAGAATCTTCGACTTGGAAACACTGTTATCATTACAAGGTAGTATTGAGGAGGCAATAACCCATGCTAAGTCATTGATAGATTACATGAATTCCATGGAGAAGGTTAATTATGATATTACTAATACTATTATTGAGAAACTGAATGATCTTGAAAGCTACGAGGAGAATGCCGTGAAGGTATACAGCTTCCTACTCAGGAGTTACCTACCCATCACCAGTACAAGGATTGATGAGAAGCACCGTATAATCTCAAAACTAATTATTAAGTTGCTTAAGGGAATTTCAGATGATGAGAAGAATCATGAGGAGATGCTTGAGGTTGTAAGAGAAATCTCATTAAAGTAAGGTATTAAAAGGGAGTCCGCCAGGTCGTTAGCGTGGAAAAACCAAGACTTTTCATTAGAGAGTCTACGGGGCTTGTTAGGGAGATTGGCCCCTGGACAGCCCTGCTAATGAATACTGCTTTCATAGCCTTCCAGTCAGGGTTTATACTGTTGATATCTAGTATGTTCAATTTCCCAAGGGGAAACCCATTAATCACCATCGTAATTGGTGCGGTATTATTCCTACCACTAACAATACTACTCAATAAAATAGGCATTACATACTACAGAACGGCCAGTGACTACATATTTGTCACAAGGAACCTACACCCATCAATTGGTTTTGCCGCTATGTTCATGTTCACAATAGACCAAATGTTCTTTAACGCAGTACTAATAAGTCTAGGATTAGTTACGGGACTTGCGCCTGCATTAGTAGCCATAGGCCTCTCGAATCACGCAGCAGACCTTACTCTTCTTGGTAACTCATTAATGAACAATCCATTACTGATATTCCTGACAGGCTCCATAGTATTAACAATCCTCATATTGATTAATGCAATATCAATAAAGGCAGGTAAGTACTTGGCCTCGGCGATTTCCCTATTTGGTATCATAACATTCATACTAACGATAATTCTATTCTATACCTACACACCACAAATAATTAATTCAATAAATACGGCTGCACCAAATCTATTTAGCCAAGCGGTTTCAGTATCAAGGAAATTACCAAGTTATGGGGTAATCATGGACACGATATACCTAATACCATACCTGGCCTATGTATTTCCTTTCGTAAACTTCATACTGTCAGTCGGTGGCGAAGTCAGGAGGGGTAGCGCAATACCCATTGCCGTGTTCGGAACCTACGCCATAAGCACCCTATTCCTAGTACTTAGTGTTTGGGTTATGCTTTCATCATTAGGTATTGATAGATTGAATGGACTTTTCGCAATATATTACGGCATTACCAATGGTGCTTCTTGGCCAAGTACATTACCACCACCATATCCACAGGCATTGCTCATACTTGCCATCAGGAACCCAGTGCTTCAGTGGTTAATAGCCATTGGTTCGTTTACCTGGTACATAAATGTTGTCTCGGTCCTAATAATACAAATAGCCAGGTACATACTAGCCCTATCCTTTGATAGGGTATTACCATCAATATTGGCATATGTTAATCCAAGGACCCATACCCCAGTAACAGCCCACATAACCGACCTTGTAATAACCCTGGCAATAATGTATCTATATAACTTCAGCGTGATGCCATTGCTATCGGCTACAATGGACGTGAGCACCCTGATCACAATACTCATGTACTTCATGATAATAACAATAACGGCAATAGTGCTGGGAATTAGAACTAGGTCAGTGAGCACTACATTGCTCGGTGCATATGTAACTATGTTATTCTCCTGGATTGCTTATGAGGAGATAATTAATCCAGCAGCTTATCTATTCGTACAATCAATAAATACATACATAATAGGGTTCTTCGTGGCATTATTCGTGATAGGCATAGCGCTATATTATGCAATGCGCCTATACAGGCTAAGGAGGGAGAACATGGATATAAACATGCTATTTAAGGAAATACCACCTGAATGATCAATTAACCTCCATTGAGAATGCATCAATTATTCTATTACTCCTAATCCTAATAACAGTCTCGAGTGATCCACTCCTTATTATAATAGTTATTACTCCATGATCATAGTCAATTAATGACGCCTTCCAATCATAATCAAGCTCAATTAATTCCCCGCTCTTCCAAACACCAATTACCTTAGGGTCAATATGCGCAATTGATAAACCATCATTAACAAGGCACCTCTTTCTAATTAGCCTAACAAAATATCCAAAACCACTAGCTACCAATGTCTCCTTATCACATCTCATTAATTCACCTGAACAATAATCATAAACTTCACGTTAAGTCTAACGTAGAGCTTTTAAAGGATTCCTATTCAGGGAGAGAGTAATCGAAATACCTATATAGCACCTAAATGCATTTATTAATAAGGTGCGAATAAACCCAGCACTATGCATTAGATGCAGGGGAGAATATAACCTATGCGGCCTATCCTACTGCCCAGTCCTCGCTGAGTTACATGCAAAGTACACACTCAAGAATATCATTAATAAGGAGCACATTGATGGATCATCACCACCAAGCGTATTTGTTGGTCGCATTGGTTACCCAAGGGTCAATATATACCCAGCAACACCACCTGTTCATGGAGACACAAGTAATCTAGAGGATCCAAGGGCCTGGCTGAACATGGGACTAGAGGACTTCCTCTCAAGTAGGTTATCACTAATTAGAGGTTCAATGAGGGTTAGGATTGAGGATGCCAGGAACCCATCGAGGATACTTCATGATATTCAAGTCATGGCATTATCAAGTAATTCTGTGGATTCGGAACTAATGCTCGAGAGGCCAGTCAGTGGTAGGTATGTACTTGATGAGCATTCACCACCCTTTGGCCCCTCATCACCACTACAAAAATTGCGTATAAACTCATTACCACCGCCACCGAGGATAATCGATAAGGTACATAGCGATACTGACCTAAGCGCCACTGAGGCGATTTGGACGTTGTATAAACACGGTATTGACGTTCACCACATATCAAGACTACTGAGTGTTGGTACACTTGGCATTGGTAAAAGGAGGAGACTCGTACCGACTAGGTGGTCAATAACTGCCGTTGATAAGCAGGTCTCTGATAAAATGCTTAGTGAGGTTCGCGACTACCCCCTCATAAGTGAGTATAGGGTCTACGTGAGAAGTATTAAGGACAATACGTTTATTGGCATATTAACACCACATACCTGGCTTTATGAGTGGGCTGAGGCCTGGTGGCCTGGTTCGACGTGGAACCTATGGAGCGGTGATACTGTTCTTGAACTTGATTATGAGGGTTACTGGGGGCGTGATGACTACCCATCAATAGGTGGTTGCTACTACGCAGCTAGGATAGCCGCACTTGAAGCCCTACGTTCAATGCATAGGCAAGCAGCCGTAATACTATGGCGTGAGATTTACCCGGGCTTCAACCTACCCATTGGCGTATGGTGGGTTAGGGAAAATATTAGGGCTATGTTTAATGGGTCATATGAGAAATTCTACGACTTAAGAGATGCATTGAGTTACACGGCCAAATTCCTAAGACTACCAATAGGTAAGTGGGTATCGAGATCCTACGTAATCAGGGTCCTCACCAAGCAATCAAGCCTAACCAATTGGTTGAGCGGTGGGTAGATGGACAACGTGACTAGGCTAGGAAATATCATCGTGAAGGAGATAAGGGTTAAGTCAGCATTGTCAAGGTCAGGCCTACCTGAGTATGACTATGCATTAAACCCATACCTAGGTTGTCAACACGGATGTATTTACTGCTATGCCATGGACTTCACGAGAGGCGAACCTGGCGTTAGATGGGGTGAGGTCGTATACGTCAAGGTAAACCTAATACAAGTGTTATTAAGGGATATCAGAAGGTTTAGGCCGGGCATTGTTGGTGTATCCACAATAACAGATCCGTACCAACCCGTGGAGTCCAGGTACAAACTAACCAGGAGGTCAATTAAGGTACTGTGCAATGCGGGTTACCACGTTAGTATTCAAACGAAATCATCATTAATCATTAGGGATTTAGACGTAATTAGTGGGTGCGGTAGGTCAGTGGACGTCGGCTTCACAATAACCACGATGAGAAATACATACAGAGTAATAGAGCCCATGGCCGCGCATCCAATGGCAAGGGCATCAGCACTTAGGAAAATAGCCAGCCTGGGCGTTGAGACCTGGATATTCCTAGGCCCTGTACTACCTGGCATGAATGATAAAGTGGAGGATTACGAACCAGTGATTCGCCTAGCTAAAGAAACAAATTCCCAGGTAATAATTGATAGGTTCAGGCCAAGGCCAATTGTAACTAGTTTCATGAGTAGGAAATTAAACCCCATATACCGAGTAACTAGGGACTGGTGGAGTGAGACCCTGAGTTCAATAATGAGACTATGCAAGGACTATGGCGTTAATTGCATCACAGCAGAGGATGAGTGGGAAATAAGTCGAAAATGAGGAAAATCATGTTAATGTGGGAAGACTTAAATAAAGTGGAATAGTTAATGATATATGGGGAGCGTGATTAAAATCGATAATAGAGGTAGTATAAGACTACCAGGGAAACTTGCTAAGTATGGCTCAGTGGTTATAAATTGATGCTAGTGAATACTTCATCGGCATTCCAATACCCAAGGATCCATTGGTAGCAACATCAGGTATTATAAGGAGTAAGAGAGCGTTGAGGAATTAAGGAGAGAGGCTGAGGAGGAGACTGCCAGGGATGCATTATCGAGGGCTAAGAGGATGGGTCATGTTGATTGATACCGACATATTAATTGCCCATTTGAAGGATAGGGATTGGCTTAAATTTAAGATTTGGTATACTTGTTAATGCCCCAACTCTATTCAATATCTCACGATTACTAAGTCCTATTCGACTCAATACATAATATTATCTCATGAATAACCTCCCTACTTACTAATACCTCACCGAAGTCCCCATTCACAATGCGTAACAGCAACCTATCAGTCACGTCCGGGTGCCAACTACAGTTGATACAGACTTGATGGCTTTAGCATTAATGGGTCAATACGGCCTTACATCAATTTTCGATGCGTATAATGCCGCAACGTGCCTGCTTTATGATAAGGATAGAAAAATTATATCCACAGATAGTGCGTATGATAAGGTTATAGGGTTATCAAGAATTGATCCTAGGAATCTCGTTTAGTATTGTGTACTTAGAAACCTTTATTAATAAGGTCGTTGACTCACATTCGGCGAATTGAGTGGCTCAGGTTGGGAATGAGGAGCAGATAATTAAGGAGATAATGAATGCTTTGTCTGGTTCTGCACGTTATATGGCTGATGAGATCAGGAGTACCTTCTCGAAGTATGTGGATATTTACAAGGGTGTTTCGGGCTTTGAGACTCAGCAGGTTAGCCTTGGTACTGTTGAGAATAGTAAGAGAGTCTTTCTGATTCAGTCATCAATTACGGAGCCGAATTACGATTCCAATAATTACCTGGTGAATGCCTTTAAGGGATTCTTCAATATTAATGAGAATTTCTATCCAACGTATTTAATGGGTGGTATTGAGTGCTATATGCAGTCATCACCGAGTGAACCCAGTGGCGTTAAGGTTAGTGGTTCTATGGTTTCTGCCTATAATGGTGTTGAGTCCGTTGAGGATAAGGATATGGGGCAGGTAATCTGTGCTAAGAAGGCTAGTATTAGATTCTCAGATAATGTTGGTGGCGAAGTAAGTGTAAATCCCAGTGATTTATTTAGAGTCGCGCTTGACGTAATTAACAACGTTAGGAGTAAGTTTAGCGGTATTCGTGATGATTTTGTTAATACGTACGGCTTCGAACCAGGGGACATAACGTTGACGGGCAATGAGGTTATGCTAAGTACGTTATTTGACCTAAACATGTCAAGTACAATGAGGGATTATATACAGAGGGTTTTCTCAAGCATTGTTCCGGAGCAAACACCAGAGTTAATGGGTCTAGGTCTTCTCTGTGGTGCGCAGCCTGACCTCGTCTTTTCATATGATGATGCAGAGAAGATATTAGTGCTTGGCCATCCACATAAGGTTAGTTCAGGAGATTGTCTCAAGTACTCAATAATTAAGTACCTTTGAATTCATCACCTTAAAAGGGGCTTTATTAAGTACTTAAAACCTCACCACCCTTTTCTTTAACCGCAAATATGAGAAAGTCAAGGACTTTATTAATCTCATCCTCGGCCTTCCTAACATCCTCAGAGCTAACATATACATGAATCTCAACCAATGGTGACCTAATTTCATGACCCTTAGGATGACTCTTAATGTAAACTCTATTACTCATCTTCATTCCCTTTTCAATTATTGGCGCCAAGTCAGCCTCAGGAACACCCTTAACTGTTATTGATCTCTCAATAAAGTGAAGTTTAGGCCCTATCTCTCGTAGTTTAGGCTCCACGTAATTCTCGAATATACTCATCATCTCGGCTGGGACCCCAGGTAGCGCAATTATTACAGTATTATCCTCCTCAACCCAAATACCTGGTGCAGTACCCACTGGGTTAGGAAGTGGCTTAGCACCCTCGGGCATTTTTGCCTGCTTAAGCCTAGGCTCAGTTAGCTCTAAACCCTTTAATTTAAATGTCTCAATCACGAGCTTAAGCGCCTCGTCATTAATCACGTACTTCCTATTCAATGCCTTGGCCAGGTACTCGCTTGTTTTATCATCGAATGTTGGTCCTAAGCCACCCGTGGAAATCACAACCCTGACACCTCTCTTAATGGCATCCCTAAATACCTCAACCTCATCCTCCTCATTGTCAGGCACTGTTATTATCCTCCTAACGTCATAACCAAGCAGTGTTAATTTCCTGGCAAGCCAAGCGGCGTTTGTATTTACGGTCTTCCCGATTAATAATTCATTACCTATTGATATTATCCACGCTATGTAACTCATTGTGAAAAATATTGAGGAAACACTGACTTAAATGCTTTTGTACCTAATTAACGAGGACATATTAATAAATGAGTTAACTAATCAATAAATGGATTTAAGTATGAAGAGGTTTGCAATAATAATCCTGGATCTAGATGATGTTCATCCAGATGAGGATGATAAGGTTCGAGTAACTAAAATGATTGAGGAATCTTTACAGTGGTGGCATGGTTATTTGGGGCATAATGATAAGCTGGAGCTTGATAAGTGGAGGGTGTATTACGTGGAGTGGGGTGATGAATTGATGATTGCTAGGGTATTGAACGCGCTCGGTAAATTCAGGGAATACATAAAGGGGGAGTTATGATGAGCTATTTTTAAATCATTCAATTTTAGATTCCTCATAACCGCAATTTGGGCAGTGAAGCACGTACTTAATTGCATACCTTCCATCAACTTGAACCAACGCCTTATCGACAATCGTCATCCTATGGAGACAACGTGGGCACGTATGATCACCCCTATAGCCATACTTACTCAGTATTCTCCTTACGGCATAAAGACTAATTCCCAACTTAGAGGATATTGCCCTCTGGCTTAATCCATCACTATATAGTCTTAAGACCTCATTAATAATATCCTTGGGCATTAAATCAACCTTGGAGGTAATCTTACCCTCAGCTCTAAGTCTCTCCATTGCAGCCCTAGTTCTCTGTCTAATGAATTCCCTCTCCATGGACGCCACAAAGGCTAGGACAGTCCTAAGGAACTGCCTATATGCGCCATCGAGGTTCTGGAGCACGGCCTCCTTCTCACTGGTACTAACTATTAGTAGTCCAAGCCTGTTCTCAACAATATCAAGTAGCCTAAATAGTTCCTGGAAGTTCCTAACGAGCCTCGAGGTTTCATATACCAGGAGAACCATTGGCCTTGGACTGAATAAATTACTTTCAATATCCCTAACCAAATCCCTAAAGGCTGGTCTGTCCATCACAGGTGATGCACCGCTAATAGCCTCATCAATATAAAACCTCAGTATCTGAAAACCCCTTGACTCACTCCATCGCCTTAAGTACTCCACTTGGTTGGCCGGATCCTGCATTTCTGTGGATACTCTAACATATGCTATGGCAGGAATCACAACAACGAACTTATTACAAATGCCTTTTAAACGATGCGTCTAGGTATTATTAATTACATTTAATGTATCTTCTCAATTATAAATAATATAGATAATAATGCTTAAAAGACATAACCTATTTATTCAATGAATGGTTAGGGCATTAATAACAGACCCTGTAGATGAATACATAGTCAATGAGTTGAGCAGACATGGTGTAATTGTTGATTATAAGCCAGGCATTAGTAGGGATGAATTGTTAAGGGTAATTCCTAATTATGAGGTATTGGTGGTTAGGAGCAGGACTAAGGTTACTAAGGACGTTATTGATGCCGCTAACAAATTAAGGATTATAGCGAGGGCAGGTGTCGGTCTTGATAACATTGATGTAGAATACGCTAAGTCAAAGGGTATTGAGGTTATTAATGCACCTGAAGGTTCCACGCAATCAGTGGCTGAGTTAGTGATTGGTTTCATGATCACTGCAGCTAGACTCGTGATGCTCCAGGACAGGTTAGTTAAGGATGGTGGGTGGCCTAAGGGTAAGTACGTTGGTACTGAATTATTTGGAAAGGTACTTGGTATAATCGGTTTCGGTAGAATTGGACAGAGGGTTGCTGAGTTGGCTAGGGCAATTGGTATGAAGGTTCAGGTCTATGATGTAATTGATGTGAGGGATAAGGCCATTAAGCTCGGTGTTGATGTTGTAAATTTT
This sequence comes from Vulcanisaeta sp., assembly GCF_049966235.1. Taxonomy (NCBI): domain Archaea; kingdom Thermoproteati; phylum Thermoproteota; class Thermoprotei; order Thermoproteales; family Thermoproteaceae; genus Vulcanisaeta; species Vulcanisaeta sp. The sequence continues at coordinate 8,427 of NZ_JBMFVA010000019.1, read as the reverse complement.
GAGACTTTGATTAAGGATAGTGATTTCATATCAATACATGTGTCTCTGACGCCAAATGCGAAACATATGATTAGCGAGAGGGAGTTTCGAATGATGAAGGATGGCGTGATAATAATTAATACTTCCAGGGGCGAGGTAATAGACACAAGGGCATTACTCAAGGCTCTCAATGATGGTAAGGTGGCTGCCGTGGCGCTTGATGTACTTGAGAATGAGCCGCCCAGGGAGCCTTGGGAAATAGAACTGGTTAAGCACCCAAGGGTAATAATAACGCCACATATTGGTGCAGAAACCAGGGAAGCTCAAAGAAGGATTGCCGAGATACTTGTTAATAAGGTAATTAAGTTACTTAATGAATAATAACGTTAGATGATGATTATTAGGAAGTGTTTGACAGAGGGACTTGACGGCACGCATCACCGTGGGCTTTCAAGCCTCTCCGCGGTCATGCTTAAGGATTATAGGAGGTTTATTTCTGTTTCTCCGTATTACTGTAAAAGTTTTATACCATGTCAGCATATGCGTATTTATGGTTGATGTAAATAACATTGTGAATAAGATAATGGGTATTGCCGGAGAATTAGGAATTGCAGCATCGGTTGAGGAGTATGGGCGTGAGAGAGTTGTGATTCTTGAGATTGGCGAGGATTTCAGCATTTATGTCTCTATAGTTTGTAACAGTGAATGCGATATTGAGTACGCCATTGGTGATGAGAACTTCACGTTTAAGTCAAGCAGTATTGAGTTATTGAGGAGGGCTGTGGAGATCATTGAGAGGATAAATAATGAGACCACCAGGGCCTAATGCCATCATAGCTTTAGGTATACCCAACCCTCAGCCTGTTTACGTACAATCTCCGCAACACCAGCATTGACTATTTTAACGCCATCTATTAATCGATCCTCCGTTATGTTTCTACTCCTCATAGAGTTCCTACAAGCGACTATTGTGACTCCGCGCCTCATTAAATCCCTTATCTTACTCTCAACACTGCTATCTCTAATAACGGCGTTTATTGCGGATTGATGAAAGACCACCTCAACTTCCGCTTCAGGAATTTCATTTATTAGGTTGTTACATGAGGTTAGTGTTTGATCTATGTTGTTAATATCCGAAACCTGTACCACGACCCTCAGCATCAGAATCACATTTAGAAATTAACTTAAAGAACTTCCCCGGTTAATCACGGTTGATGAGTGAGGCTAACATAACCCTGCCTTACTTTAACATCATCAGTGATGTAAGGGGCGTGTTGAGTGGTGTAAGGATGAGTTTAGCAGGTAATCAATGGTTCGTTATTGACGAGTTAATGGGGTTCCTAAAGTCAATGGAATTTAACGTGTATGTTGAGACCATACCACCAGGCCTTGTGTTAAGGAGGGCATTGGGTGAGCCCCTCGTTATTGGTGGCTTGGTGATCGACGTTAAGCCTGAAATAGTATCGTTACCAACAAGCATGCTTAGTGGTTTAACGGTCAAGGATAGGTTTGAGTATGTTGAGAATGACTTAGCGATAGTGTACGTCGGCGAGCCCGTGAATGATTGGTGTGAGTTAAGGGATAGGAGGGTTGCAGTTCCGAACCCTGTCACGGAGGGTATTGGTGCATTGTTTAGGGAATTGTACACCGAGTACTGCGGTGATTACTCAGAGTTTGTTGGCAGGGGCTCGGTGTACTTAACGAGGATACACCATAGGGAAATACCTGAATTACTCCGTAATGGATTAGTTGATGCAGGGATAGTTTGGAGGACAGAGGCAATTTACTGGGGCTTTAAGTACACAGTGCCCAGTAGGAATAGGGTTAGTAGATTATCCTTCGCATTAATGCCATGGGCAAGCAATGATGCCGTTAAGGTCTTCGAACTTTTACGTAGTGACAATGTTAGGCGTATGTATGAGAAGTACGGGTTTAGGTGGATTGTGGGGCATTAATTATCTTCAATGATGTAGAAAGACTTAACGTAATCAGGCTTAACCTAATGATTTAAGGCATTCATTAAGTACTTCTGCCAATCTACCTCCATTTATCTTAAGTTATGTCGTTTTAATGAAAAACCCTACTAAAGGCCCATAAGCGTGTTGTTATACTTAAGTAACATTTCCTTCATCTTAAGAGCGTCCTTCTCCAGGAGTGGGGACTCGTTTATTATCGTTATCTCGATATCCTCACTAGCCAACTCCTTCGCCAGAGGCTCGAATGGTGGATTATTCGTGTCTATGGGTTCATGCTCATCAACCCACTCACCCTTCTTGAACTTAACGCACGTGAAGTGGGTGTGCATTGGTTGATTGCCGAAGTACTCATGCCACATATTCAACACAGCCCTATAATTAATTGAACCAACATTCCTCGCGAACACGTGGCCCCAATCAATTACGGCAACCACCTGCGGATGATTAATCTCCTTAACAAGCCTAAAGGTCTCCTCTAAATTGCCGAACTGGTTCTTCCTAGCCATGACCTCAAGACCGAGCTTCACATTCTTAATTCCATTCTCCCTCATCCAATCAACAACCCTAAGAACACCAACCTTAACAGCATTGTAGCATCCCTCTGGGCCAAGCTTACCGTAATAGGCAGGGTGAAAAACGACGACCGTGGCGCCCATGGCCTCACCCCTATCAAGTGATTCCTCAAGCCTAGTAATACTGGCCTCAACCTTCTCCTTTTCCTCGCTACACAGATTTATGAAGTACGGTGCATGTACAGAAAGCCTAACACCCAATTCCCTGGCAACCTCACCAGTCTCCTGCGCGGCCTCTCTAGTCATTTTAACACCCTGTACGAACTCAACCTCCATGGCATTTAGACCGACTTCCTTAACGTACCTAATACCATCAATCGTACCTGCGCTCCTCTTCCTTTCCTTAGCGCCAATCGGTATGCCGGCAGGTCCAAGGTAAACCCTAGCCATCGGATTTAGTCATTGAGGGCTAACTAAAGAGTTTTGCCTTAATAATCACTCAATAAATACGAGGCACAACTACTTAATGCATCTCCTAGCCCTAGTTATTAACTCGCCCGAAATACCCGACTCATCCTTAAGGACAATCCCAATAGACAAATCAAGGGCAAGAGGGTAGCACTTATCAACAATCCTAAAAGCCTCACCCACATTAAACGCAAGAACCTCAACATTAGGCGGAACATCCAGGTTAAGCAGCCTCTTATGCGGTGGCTCATTGAAATTGCCTATAACAACAACGTCAACATCGCTATCCTCAGCAAAATCACCCCTGGCATAAGAACCAACCAGAAACACGGTGCCACGAACATCATCAGCAACACGCCTAGCCAATTCCAACGCCCGGGCCCTCAACTCCTCACGCCACTTAATAATCCTCTCCATAAATCCTCAACAAACAATACAATCCTCTCAGCCGCCTTAATAGCCATTTCTGCGTCGCCACGCGTAAAGTACTCATACGGCGCACCCTCACTCCACGCATCAACATACCTAGTCGGAACATAGAACTTATCGAGAAACTTACCCAAATCCACCACATCGTCAGGAACAGGAAACATCTTACTCAACTCATTAAGCAAGTGCGTTATTGAACGTCCCCTCACGGGCCTCCCAACACCATAAAGAAAGGCCTTCACAGCAAACTCAGACGTCTGATGGGCCTTAAAGCACGCCCAATTATAATCACCCCGATCCTCATCGTCTCTTGCCGAATCTAAAGTCCTCCTAGCCATTAGAATCCACCTATTGAATTCCTCATTATCAGTGTTAACGCTTATATGCCATATAAACGTATAAATTACCTGGGATTTATTAAAAGTATAAAAGCAGTGCAACGATATATTATTAACATGCCCATTTACTCATGGCCGCTGAGGACGTACGAACCCTCAAGCGATTTACTCAGGCTATCCAATGTTAGGGAAAGCCCGTTCAGTATTAAGCTTAATAATGAGAGGGTAAGGTGTACCTTATGCCATAGACAATGCACATTAGCGAATGGCCAAGTTGGTCTCTGCGGTATGAGATTCAACATAAACGGCAAACTCTACACAGCAACATACGGCTTACTTACAGCCGCTGAGTCAAGACCAATGGAAATCAAGCCATTATTTCATTACTATCCACGTACATCAGCACTAACAATAAGTACGTGGGGCTGCAACTTCCCATGTACATGGTGCCAAAATTGGCACCTAAGTAAGTTCGCTAGCTTAGACGGTATTTACGTACCGCCGGAAAGACTCATTGAATGGGCAATTGAGAATGGGGATACTGGTATTAATGTGAGCTTTAATGAACCAACGTTGCTGACCGAGTATGCAATTGACGTGTTTAAACTCGCCAAAGCGAGAGGTTTACATGCGTCAATTAATACTAATGGTTACTTAACGCCTGAGGCGTTGAAGGCCTTGTTTGATGCTGGTATGGATGGTATGAATTCTGACATTAAGGGTGGTCGTGAAACATATAGGTGGTGGTTGGCTGCTGATTTTAGCAAGTTGATGAGCACTCTTGAGTATGCTGTTAAGTTGGGTATTCATTTGGAGGTTACGTATTTGGTGATTCCTGGCGTTAATGATGACGATGCTGATGAAGTAATAAATGCTGTGGCTAAGTTGGGCAGGGATGTGCCAATGCACATAACGGCTTACTACCCGGCGCATAAGCTGCGTAATCCATCAACGCCAACCGAACTCCTTGAAGATATATGGAGAAGGGCTAGGAAAGAGCTTGACTATGTGTATGTTGGTAATGTGCCTGGTCATCCTGGTCAACACACGTACTGCCCAAGGTGTGGTGCTGTATTGATTAAGAGGTTTGAGGATAGGGTTGTTGATGTTAAGTTAGTCGGCTATAGATGTCCTAGGTGTGGGTATGAAATTAAGATTAGGGGTTTCATCGGCAGATACGGGAACCTGTACAGAAGATTTATATAGTTTATATTATCAGGAAACGTTTAGGATTTCTTAAGGGTTTTAGGGTAAATTGTTTAAGCGTACCCATGGCATTAAAACCATGATCAATTACCACTCTTAACCTTCATTGACTCCTCAACCTGCCCCTTTACCTGCCTTTGCAGGTCCTCAATACTCCTGGTTATTGACCAGGCTTTATCAAAGAGCGTTATGGCATCCTCCTTAGGTATTTTCACCATAGCCTCAAAATTCTTAGCCCATGCTGAGTAGGTCATGTTCGCACTACCTAAGTAGGCATTTCTATCAGTTACGTATAATTTGATGTGTATGAAACCATCACTACCCTGAGAAGGACTAAACCTAATGTTAAGTAACCAAGGCACAACCTCCTTAATCTGAGCCCGACCAGACCCAATGAATGCAATACCAAAGATTAATACGAGGAAACCAATGAGCACAAATAAATCATTAATTTTAGTTAACGCCATGAAGATTATACCGAGCAAGATAAGCATTATCCCCACAGCTCTATATTTTTCATTAGTGACGTATCTCGTTACGTAAATGTCATTGTTTTGGATATACTCCATAACTAGTTTATAGAGATCATTATTATCGTCCATACTCGTTATAACCCTCGCCCTATCCTCCTTTATCATTTTAAAAACGGATTTGGCGTATTCCCCGTCAATCCATGGCGATATTATTAAAGCTTGTCTTGAGTCTAAAACCTCATCGAAAATTTTCTTTACTTCCTTACCAATAATTAGATTAGAACACATTTTAAGATTAGACTAGTTAATGATTTTTAAATCCAATATCTCGATACATTACTATTAAATAATAGCAATAATAGCGCAATATTAATACCCGCTTAGTACCAGCATGCATCCCGTAAAGATCAATGTCTTTTAGTTCTTATTATCATGAATACGAACATTAACATTAGTACTACAGTTATTGTGATTATCAAGTTAGTGTAGTTTGGTGTGTAGGTTATTGTTATGGTTGTTGGTTCATTTATGGCTAGAGTTAGTGATGTTGCGTTTGGTTCCAAGGTTACTAACCCCATTAACTCATTGATGGGCTTTGCAGTTACCACTAGTTGAGACCCAGACCTAACCCAACTGGTGAAGTTTGTCGTTGACACACCATTGACGTTAATTGGGTAGTTGCTGGTAACTTCAACATGGTAATAAGGTGTCCAGTTTATGGTTAATGTAATCGGTGAGTTGATACTTAGAGTCTCACTATGGAGTGATGGTACGAACAACGTCTCGTTACTGAGCGTCACATTGTTGACAATAATGCTCAGAACCGAGCCTGCATTAACCCAGTTGCTGTAGCTTGTTGTTTCCGTCCCATTAATACTCACTGGAAGCACTGAATTAATACTGACGAAGTACTGCGCCTGATAGGCAGCGGTTATGTTATAGATTGTGAACCAGGTTTGGCTTGGGTATAGCGTTATGGAGGAATTACTGTAAAATTCGCTGTTCAAGTAATAGCCCTCAAAGACGTACCTCACATCGCCCTGTGGCTGGATCACCGGTGGGAAAACAGCCCTGTAAGTCTGAATAATGTAGAGTGCACTGGAACCCGTTGGGTATGTGATATTTATGAAGGTCATTGGTAGTGCCGGGGCCTGAGGATTAGGATTAATGAGACCCAGGTTGGACTTGTCCACAGTGACCACTGCAAAGGAGCCGGGCATGGATACCCGGAGGTTAGTGGCAGACTCAAGGGTATCCAACGAAAAACTATAGACGCTTGGGAATGGAGACCAGGTACTGTTATTCCAGTAAACTAGTGCTAACTTGGCATTAACATTACTGAAGGTTGTCAATTCACCATTAGCATACCCAGTAAAGACCAACTCAGCATCCATGGGGTACCCAGCTGGGGTCAGATTATTTGCGTAGACCTCGATATAGGCTCTAGAGGCTGGTGCATAAGGCCTTATGTACACCTTATCATACCAAACAACCTGAGGAGCCTGGTAAAGGCTGCTTTGGGTAATGACGTAGCCGAACTGAACAATGACGGTGCCATAATACGTAAAAACATTAATAATGAGGTAACCAGCAAAGGGTAAATTATATGTGTTGTATCCTGATTGATACCCGTAGTATACGCCATTCGTACTATTGCTAACAACGCCATTACCTGCAATACTTGTTAACGTGGCTAATGCAGTTGTGTCGTTCCAAACATTATCGAGAAAGTCATAGTTCTGGCTATGTGTTAAGAATTGAATAACATTCTGTAGCCAGTAGTACTGTTTCTGCCCGTTGACTAGGTCTACAACGAGTACAACATTCAACTGTAATCCAGCGCCAGAATTAGGCACGCCGTAGTTAGCACCATTTGTGTTGTACGCACTGATTCTGCTTATGTTGAAGTAACCAAGCACCTCATTAGTCCTGATGGGTTGTAATGGTAGGCTCACTATGCCCATACCAAAACTTGGGCCATAAGTGAGGTATAGGCATGTGGCGTAATTACTAGGTGCGGGGTAAACGACAACTACGTAATTACCCTGAGATAATTGAATAGGTAATGGTTTTCCATTCATTAGCGTACCTGCATAGACAGCGTTTACTGCTTGCCCTGAGTACCATAGGTCGTATTCACCTGGGGTAAAGACATAGGTACTTGTATTACCTGGAGAACAACCACCTGCGTAAACAACAACGTACTCTGGCTGGGAAAGAGTGACGTTCCAGGGAACAAATAACACGTTTGGTTGTGGAGGAGGTACTTGGACCTGAGCATGTATATTTAATGATATGGATATTAGTATTAAGCCGAAAAGTACTAGGAAAAATAGGCTTTTCACCATTAAAACCCGAAGCAAGCTAGGTCATTTTAAACCCTAACATTTTTTGTCACCATTCAATGCTTATACTAGGCACTGAGAGAGGAATATTGTTGGATCATCCTCAAGGGTTCACCCTGGCATTTCCAGGGTGATCTACCTTGAGGACTCATTACGACTATTGAGTACTAATTTATTGCTCCTTACTGATCTAATCAGTGCTGTAGTATTAAATAACGTATATTAGGGTTTATTGGAGAATATCTTTGTATTATGTGGATGTTTTACTTAACATATACGTATATCAGGTTGCCTTTATCATTAAGTCTCTTCTTAATCCTGCCCTTACCTGTCAATGCCTCTATTGCCCTTAGTATGTCCGCAACCTTATAACCCCTTGTTTTTGCCCACGCCATCAACTCATCCTTTGTTATGCTTCCTCTACTCATTATGTGCTTTAATACCTCATCCTCTATCCCCGTGGTTATGGCAGGTGTCGCGGCTTTACTCACCTCCTTCGTTACCTCCTCAGCCCTTGGCATCTGTGTTGTTTCTTTTTCCTTGGCGGTGGTTTTAGACTCGGCTTTCGCTGTCTCCTCCGTACCGTAGAGGAATGATGTTATTGATGCAGAACCTGCACCCTTCTCTTCCTCCTTCCTTCTCGCTTTTCTTGACACTTGTTCATTAATTAATCAAGCCTAATAATACTTACTATTTTCGCG
>NZ_JBMFVA010000018.1:0-43957 GCF_049966235.1 Vulcanisaeta sp. | reverse complement strand
ATGTCCGTCCCAGGTATTGTAATTGAGCTTCTGCCCAACTCCTTGACCTCCATGTTAGCCAACTTGATTATTCGCTTGAGCTTCTCGCCGTCCGGTAGACTTGAACCTAACTCGACTAACTCCTTAATGTCTTGTATTGAGAACCACTCCTTGGCGAGCCTAACGGCCTTGCTTGATCTAATTTTGACTTCGATTATGTTTTCTATGCGTATCGTAAAGCCTAGCTCGTTGATTAACCTCTCGATTATGCCGTACCATAAGTCGTACTTGCTTAAACCTATTAAAAGATTCATATGTTTTGTCTTTCCCTTAATGTAAACATGGCCATCACCCCATATTGCAGATACTATAAATGACCTTAGATCTTTATCATTGAATTTGAGCACTTCTTTAACGATCTCCTCCTTAGACATTATCTTGTGGCTGTTTGCGGTTAAGTGCCATTTAATTGAAACGTCCTCCTCATTAATGCTTAAGCCGTTTATGTACATATGGATTTCGCCAGGGTAGCAAAGCGACCACAGGGCTGCTTGCCACGGCTGGTTCGTACTCATAGTTGGGTGGCCGTCTTGAACGCTCCCATCCGTCAATGCCCAACCGTGCTGAACGGCCTTTAATACCTTTTTGTCACTGAAGGTGTTAGATAATTTAACAGTATCTCCTTCAGACCCAGACAGCGATAAGCTTATTGTGATTCTCCCATTTGTTGATACCTTATTTACTATGACCGCTATGTTCTTGTTGAATAGATGGACTATGAATGACTTATTTCCGCTATTACTGCCAGTCACTATGATGTCCGTTGTGTTCCTCTCGAGCGAATTCATGAGCTCAAGAAATTGTTTCCAGTAGATCTCGCTCCATTTCTCCCTGAGCTTCCTTAAAAGCCATATCATGAATTTGACTACTCTTCTTGCAACCTTAGCCTTCTTGCCGCCATCCTTTTTATGCGTTTCGAGCCACTGTTTTAACTGGCTAATTATCTCATCAATGAAGCTACCACTCTTTAGGGCGTCTTTATGCTTCTCAATCCTCCTTTCTAATTCCTCGACTAATTCCTTGACCTTCTCGATTGTTGCTTCATCGGTCACCGGTTCCTTACAAACAAGTTTTCCATCACGCCTGGCGCCCCAACAAATCCTAGGCTTGTCGGCATTCACCTGAGCCGAAGACATCAAACGAATCAATGCATAAACTCTTTAAAAATCTTACCATTTTATCAGAAAAAATTAAATAGAGTTCAGCAAAAGTTTTGGCTAACCCCTATTCACGCAATTAAGCCCTACAAACACGACGGTTACGCTGTGCAGTTAGATATAGAGGTGGGGAAGCCCTACGCAGAAGTCAACGTACTGCAGACCGAATGCTCCTCATGGAGAGCCTCGTGCTCGTAGCAAAAAATTCGACAAATCTGACAACTTCAAACATTAAGGCTTAAGGAGATAAAGCAGCAACCCAATAATTAACAAGCATTATGAATTAAATCAACAAAATCTCACCACCCAAAATTAAATTCTATTTCGCGTAAATCCTAAAGGATTAACTGGTAAAGGTTCGATGGGAATTCATAATTATTACGCTTTTTCTTTACAATAATCATAAATGTACAAATACTTCAACACATCATCTGGATTAACCCAAAGACCGCCACTTAGTACAGTATTAAAGATGATGATTGGATCAAACTAACCAACAAGAGTTTTTCAGTTGGGCAACATCGATCGTGTGGAATGGGGCTGTGACTGGCGGTAATGTGTTAGGTTCATTACTGACAGGATTGCTTGCTCAGTACTATGTCCCGGTTTATGGGCAGGTTGGTGCTTTAGAACATGCATTATTAATAATACTGATACTAGCTTTCATATCTGGGGCTTTGTGGGTTGCTGTACCAGGGCCACCAAAGAGAAGCAGGGTACCACTATTTGGCTGAGCTGGCTTCAAAGGCCTTAGCTATAAGTGGGTCACTTGGTTTATAGATATCATTTTCCTTCATTAGGAATGAGGAGTCTACGAGATTTTGCAGCAGTTCAGTTATTTTCTTATCATCAATACGAACACCCTCTTTCGCCTCCAGGTATCTCTTAGCATCGCTCCACCTACATCCATGACTACATATCATCATCAACGTATAATAACGTTCTCTAGCCTCCTCCCTATTTTTAAGGAAATTCTCAAACTCCTGCTTAATTAAGTCAATGGCATATTCAAGGGTTCTCCTAATACTTTCGTAATGATTACCTGACTGTAAATAATTAAAACCATAGAACGTCAGCCAACCAGGTATCCCACCTAAGTTGTTATACGCATCCTCTAAATACTCATCAGAAACAGACAATCCTACCTCTCTAAATCCAGCCTTAAGGAATTTAATCGCTTGCTCCCTAGTGAATGGCTTTATGAAGACCTCATACATAGCTCTACCGAATAGTGGCGAGTCTGGATCGTTAAGCCTTAAGAACCGGTATACCATACCTATTTGCGACCCAGTAAGCAGGAAGTGGAGTTTAAGATTATCATAGGCATATGCCAACGGATACAGTATGTTGTAGCCCTTAAGCTTCCTTAACTCTTGCGACTCATCAAACACAACAATAACCCTCTTACTCTCGCGCTCACTAATCTCAGATAATTTATCGAATAAGTCGGCTAGCTCAACTCTATTCTTACCCCAACTCAACCTTAGCTCAATACCTGGGTCTGAAATATTAATACCACGGATACCATGAAGCAGTTTCCTTAACCATTCAGGCCACGTATTTAATGCTCTCTCAACCTCGTTAATTAAATGCCTATATGTTAAGTATGCATTTCCTTCGTATTTCCTGAGGTCGATGTATAACCAAATATTGTTGTTCTTCCCCTCGTTCATTAATACCTTAATTAGTGAGGATTTACCACTTCTCCTAATGCCAAGCAGGAGGGTGATTGGGTAATTTAGACCAAGCCTTAATTTACTTAATTCCTCATCTCTATCAAATAGATCTTCCCTCTTCTCTTTAGGCTTTGGGTCAAATAGCACTGGCTATCTACCCAGTAACTGGTTATCTAACCAGCTATAAACTTTAAGCATCCCTTAAGGCACATGCCCACCTATCTATGCCATTAACCCTTATTCAGCATTGCGACAATGTATACGATAGGAATACATTAAAAGAAGACAGGGGAGTAATTCGTCGATGCCTACCTTTAGATTCCCTAATGGTACTGTGGTGGATGTAATTAAGGGTGATATTACTGAGGTTGAGACTGACGCAATTGTTAATGCGGCTAATTCATACCTTGAGCATGGCGGTGGTGTTGCGGGGGCCATTGTTAGGAGGGGTGGTTATGAGATTCAGGAGGAGAGCCGGGAGTGGGTTAGGAGGTATGGTCCGGTTCCCGTGGGTGGTGTTGCTGTTACGAAGGCTGGCAGGTTGAAGGCTAGGTACGTAATACATGCCGTTGGACCTAGATGCGGCATTGAACCCATTGAGAAACTAGGTGATGCAGTAATTAATTCACTTAAGAAGGCCGAGGAACTCAGCCTAACCAGTATAGCCTTTCCAGCCATCAGTACGGGGATCTTTGGATGTCCATATGATGAAGCCGCAAGAATAATGGCCAAAGCCATTAAAAACGCCGTGCAAGGTCTCAAGAGCGTTAGGAGGATAATAATTTGCCTATATGGAGATGAGACTTACAGCATTTTTACTAAAATATTTAATGAAGAATTAAGTGAATTCAAGATTAATTGAATTTGAGTCTTAATTAGTAAAAGACTTAATCTTCATTGCCTTGTTCGTTATCTCCCTGGTTATTGTATGACGTATTATTATTGTGCCCCTCCTCATGTTCACCGGCGGGTTTTATCGTTATTAATGGCTTATTAGTGACGTTAGGTGGACCGTGTGGATTCATGCTAACGGTATAGTAGACCGTAATATTCACAGTGTAATTGCCTGGTATTAAGTAAACTGAGGCTTCATCCCTATGTAGATTGAGTGTTATGGTTTGATTTCCAATTGTTATCACTACTGTGAAATTGCTAAACACATGTTCAAACCCTTCATCATGAAGGTGTATCTTGAAGTATCCTGATGAGTTAACGTATAGATAGGCCGTAGCACTTACGCTACCGCTTTCTCCCGGTGTTAGATTACCGAGATTTATGTAGGCCGACACGGTCTCGTATGCCGGCGGTGGTGGTAATGCTAGGTGATAACTTATATATGCTAATACCCCATTCATGTTTGCAGCGACTGCCATACCACTTAACCCAGCTGCAAAGGCCAGTACTAGTAGTAACCAGGTCTTCATATTAAGAAGAGAAATTGATTGAGATATTATAAAGGTTGCGCAGCATAGGAATTTAAAGAGAACAACGCATTACTAGTTCGGTGATGTAAAGGTTTCCGGCCTGATTAATTGATGAATTCATCCCTTGCTGATAAAACCAATTAATTAACTGTGAGACAGATAGAAAATTATCTAACAGGTTTTTGTTTCTTTCCCAATAGGATCGCCTTTAGGCTAACACCATTAACCATAATGACCCTAAACCTAACACCAGGCAAGTCACCATAGGCCCTACCCTCTGGACCACCTATTCTCTCAATTATTACCTCATCATGTTCATTAATTATATTAAGCCCACCATCCCAAGGTACGAATGCCGTGACAACCTTTCCATTCTTCGTTATTTGGACCCTGACGCATTTCCTCACGGCAGCATTTGGTTTCCTTGCTTCCACACCAACCTTCTCGAGAACTATTCCCCTGGCCATTGGTGCTCCCTCTAACGGGTCGAACTTCTTGGCTATGCCAAGCATCCTCCTTTTATAGTACGTGTCACTCCACCTAAATCTCTTCCTCTTCTCCTTCAATCCCCTAGCAGCGAACATGCCAAGCGGTGATTTTTTACCGGGCATTGCTATCACCGTTGATTTAAGTGCTTATTTACTTTTTCCTCACGTCACTGGCTTTGTTCCGGCGATACTATCTTTATTTTATCAATATCGAAGTACCGCTTAGCCAGTAGTTTAGCCCTATTAATGTTCCTTCCCTGCTTACCTATTGCTATTGCCTTGTCCTCATTATGTACTGTGGCTATGGCAATACTGCCATTGTTAGGAAGCTTTGTTATTTTTATTGAAAGTACCCTTGCTGGATATAGACTGTTCTTAATTAACTCCTCAGGCGTTTCTCCATACTCAACAACCTCGACATCCTTACCAGTCAATTCCTTTAGCTTTCTAATATTAATACCATTTTTACCAACCGCCAGTGGTGCGAAGTTCTTATCAACTATGAATATTATCCTATTATACTGGCTATCAATTACAGTATCCCTTGGTGTTATTCCAGTTATCTTTTCAAACAATGCCACGTATCTAATTTCCTCTTCTGTTAATCTAATGCTCGGCATGAATATCACCCAGTACGTTGCGCTACTAAAGCCAATATATTGCTTTCTCCTGGATCGATTATAGCTATTGTTGAGACCTTGAAGGGCTTTCTAACGGCTGCACCAAGGTCCCAGCTTGATCCCTGAAACACGTACACCGGCACATTTGACATTTTTGCATAGTACTGTACCGTATTCATCACCTCAGCAGGCGCATTTGAAGCAAGTATTACTAGCTTTGCTGATCCATCAATTACTGCCTTAAGTGATTCCCTATAACCAAGCATCACCTTACCCGTGTTCAACGCGACTTGTAGTTCTCGTGAAATATCAATCATTCAAGACAGCCCTGAAAAAACCCTATTTAAACCTAATGCCAACGATAGGCTTAAGTATTATTTTACTCAAATTCCATTAGCAACTGAACAATACCAGTACCAATAGGTATATACTTACCAGCAAGAACACTCTCAACAACACCTCTGAAATTCTCCAACTCGCCCTTAATCGAAGCCTCAACCAGATTCTTAACCGTAACCTCAAAGGCAGCCCTAGCTAACGGGCTCTCCTTCTCACCAACTACACCATGCCTACCAACCTGTCTAACCTTACCTGTCCAGGTCATTACGTCTGAAACAAGCATTAAATGCCTTAGATCCGTATCCAGACCCTGCTGATCAAGAACCTTCTTTAACTCTCTCATTATCACTGTCCTCGCTGCCTCAACACCCAACACCTCAGCAACCTCATGTATGTCATTGGATATTGTCCTCCTATAGTCAACACCATCTATCGTGAGAACGGCCTCAAGGTTAGTGCCCTCAGTCTCTATTATCCATTCACCATCTCTCTCACTGTATCTAACCAGTGACTTCTTCACATTCTTAATCCCAGCAAGTCTGGTCTGCATTACCTTATCCCTAATCCTCCTAAGCTTTATTATGTCGGCCTCCTCAAGCGTGATCCTTATTACGTTACCCTCAATCTCCACTTGAGCACCCTTACCCTTAATTCTCTCAACGACCTTCCTAACATCCTCCATACTCAAACCTCTCTGGCTAAGTTCGTTCTCATCAATCTCAATGGTTATTTGCGAATTGATGTAATCAACCTCAACACTCTTGGTGACATTTTCTATCGTTGTTAGCTGAATCTTATAGGCAACCTCCTGGGCCTTATTTGGATTATTCCTATGCTCTTCATCTAGGTATATCGTCATCATGGGTACTGACGGCTTTCTCCTGGCATCAACAAGTTCAATCATTCTTGGCAAACCAAGTGCCATTGAGAATTCCCTAAGTCCTGCGAAGTGGAATGATCTAAGAATCATCTGTGTACTTGGCTCACCAACAGACTGCGCAGTGACTATGCCGATCGCCTCGCCTGGATCGATTAACATTTTATAATACTCATTAATTAGGATCCTAATGAGATTAGCCAATTGCTCTCTAGTTATTTCCATGCTTGATAATTTATTTTTCAATTCATTAATGATCTTCGGAGGCAATACATTGGCTAATTGGGCTAATACATTGCTCACTTCCTCCTGGGAGACCAGATTCTTTGCCTCAGCCATGCCTCATCACCTACTTAAACCAGCCCTTCTAAATATTTCATCAAGGTTAAGCCTACCATGATCACTCTTACTAACATCAATACTATCCTCAGCATACTTAGTCTGTATTATGGAGCCTGAGGCGTTCCTAACGGTGCCATCATATGTAACGTAGATATCCTGCAACGCATTAATGAGCCTCCTTTGCATATAACCACTCTGTGCTGTCCTAACGGCAGTATCTACTAGGCCATCCCTACCACCAGCTGCATGGAAGAAGAACTCAAGTGGTGTTAACCCGGTCTTAAAGTTATTTCTAACGAAGCCCTTGGCTATGGGACCAAGATCGCCAGGTTCAAAGTGAGCAGTCGTCCTGCCAGCGAACCCTCTCTTGAAACGTTCGCCCCTTATTGTTTGTTGCCCAAGCATTGCAACCATTTGGGTTATATTAACAATGCTACCCCTAGCGCCCGTCTTTGCCATTATGTAAGCCTCACCATCCTTATTGATGTACCTCTCGGCAACACGAGCAGCTGCCTCCCTTACACGACTTAACTCTATAGTAATATCATTCTCCAGAGTCTCATCAATTGTTAGACCCGGTTCGGCCTCAAGCCTACCCTCCTTATACTTCTGTATATAATCAAGAACCTTCCTTTCACTTTCCTCATACAATTTCTCAAGCTCCATATAACTCTCTCTCGGCATTTCTAGTGAATCAATACCCATTGAGAACCCTCTTAGATCTAGGAATCTGAGTAATGCCCTTAGTATTGAATCAACCCACCTCCTCGCATAGTCATTACCATACCTCTTAACTACAACGTGCCAGAGCGAATCAACTTGCTCAGCGCCAATTGACTTCTTATCAAGGACTCCAGTGGCCATATAACCATTAACAATGATTATATACTCATCAGTATAGCAATTGTATGGCTCCTTACAACTCTCCTTGATCGCCGTCGGCTGAACCCAATTCAAATCCTTAGGTAGGAGCATTGAGATTACTTGCTTACCTGTCCAAAGCTCCTTCGGATGCATTATCGCTGGTTCATCAATTTCACCATCATAATTAGCCGCAGCTAATAAGTATGTAAGTAATTCCTTATTTATGAGATTATCCTTTCTAGTCAGTAGGTAACCGCCCGTTATATAGTCCTGCCTTGCACCTATTATTGGCCCACCGTACCTAGGCGTTATTATGTGGTTCTGAACAAGCATTAGTGTTCTAGCCTCGGCCCTAGCCTCCTCATTCTGAGGTACGTGCAGATTCATCTCATCTCCATCAAAGTCCGCGTTATATGGCGGACAAACAGCTAAGTGAAGCCTAAAGGTCCTGCCTGGTAATACCCTAACAATGTGACCCATCATTGACATCCTATGGAGACTCGGCTGTCTATTGAATAGCACTATATCGCCATTCATTAAATGTCTCTCAACGACGAATCCAGGGGCTAACTTATTGGCTAATTCACGCCTGTCTCTGAAGTATCTAAGGTCAACCCTTCTACCGTCTGGATAAATCACGTAATTAGCACCCGGCCAAACCTCAGGTCCATTAAGTACCAGTTGCCTGACCAGCTCAAGATTCCATTCAGTCACCATCATGGGCACGGTTAATGTCTTAGCAATATCGATTGGCACACCAACCTCATTAATGCTTAGGTTTGGGTCTGGGCTAATCACGGTTCTTGATGAGAAGTCAACCCTCTTACCAGATAGGCTTCCCCTGAACCTACCCTCCTTACCCTTAAGTCTCTGGGCCAGGGTCTTAAGCGGTCTTCCACTTCTATGCTTAACTGGTGGTAGATTTGGTAATTCGTTATTGAAATAAGTAGCCACATGATATTGCAGTAGGTCCCATAATTGATCAACGACACTACTTGGCGCACCAGATTCAATTGCTGTCCTCAGCTTCTCATTAACCCTAACAATATCAACAAGCTTATGCGTGAGATCATCCTCACTCCTCTGACCAGTCTCTAATTGTATTGACGGCCTAACCTGTGGTGGAGGCACTGGTAATACGGTTAAAATGGCCCATTCAGGCCTTGCAAACTTCGGATCCCAACCCAGCAACACTAGGTCACTATCTGGAATCTTCTCAAGTCTCTCCCTAATCTTCATGGGATCAAGTTTCTCCAAGACACCATTCTCCTTCTCCTCATAGAACGTATACGGCCTCTCAAACCTAACCTTGTATTGCTTAGCGCCGCAGTGTGGACATACGGTCCTCTCCATGGCCTTCTTCCTAATTCTCTCAATAAGTCTATCAGAAAGTAACTTCCACCTGGCCCTCAACCTCTCTAGTCTCTTGCTATACTTCTCAATCTCTTCATCCGTCAATAATATCCTACCACATTCCCTACATGTTGTCCGGAGTAAATCATGAACGTATTTTGCATATTCAACATGAATTACTGGTCTCGCTAATTCAATCCTACCAAAATGACCAGGGCATTTATCGGGCGGATTACCACAAGTTTCACATCTAGCGCCTGGCTCTACTACACCGAGCCTTCTATCCATTAATCCGCCAACCATTGGCCGACCTGCTTCATCATAGGTTTCCGATGTGGTTATCTCCATAACTGATAAAGACCTTATAATATCTGGTGAAAGTATTGAGAACTTAATGGCCTTTATCGTCTTGAGCGGTATTTCCTCTTCCCTTACAGAAACCTTCTCGGTCTGTGTCGCCATTATCCATCACCCACCTGACCAGCCATTAAATAAACCTTATCAAGCCCTTCTCTCCTCAATTAGATCACCTGCTTCAATCCTTGGGTAAATACCGAGACTCATTAACTCATGAAGCAATAACTTAAATGCATAGGGCACAACAATCCTCACAATCCTGCCCTTATCACCATGTATTGGACATACAGGCTTGCCTTTATTAGCATCGTACCAAGCAATCATGCCGCAGTCCTCACAAACATACATAACATACTTGTCACTAGACTCAACAAGTCTCTCCTTAAGTAATGCAGCGGCACCATGTGCTATTAATACATCTCTCTCCATCTCACCAAGCCTAAGGCCACCCTCCCTAGACCTACCCTCAGTTGGCTGCCTAGTCAGTATTTGCACAGGACCCCTAGCCCTGGCATGTATCTTATCAGCAACCATGTGATGAAGCTTCTGATAATAAACAACACCAATGAATATATCGGCCTCAAGCTTCCTACCTGTTAACCCACTGTACATTACCTCCTTACCATCCCACCTAAAGCCAGACCTGGTTAGTAAGTCCCTAAGCTCCTCCTCAGTAACGCCCTCAAAGGGAGTTGCGTCAATAGTTAATCCCCTAAGTGCAGCCACCTTACCTGCCATTGACTCCAGTAATTGACCAACTGTCATTCTACTCGGCAATGCATGCGGATTAACTATTACATCGGGTGTTATTCCATCCTCCGTGAATGGCATGTCCTGCATCGGTATCATCATGCCCATCACACCCTTCTGCCCATGCCTACTGGCGAATTTATCACCAAGCTCTGGAATCCTTAACTCCCTAACCTTAACCTTAACAAGCTTATAACCTTCATTGGTCTCCGTAATCACAACACTATCAACAATACCCTTCTCACCACGCCTAACTGTTATTGATGAATCCCTCCTGGCGCTGGACACAACGGCTTCCGTATAGACACCATAGAACCTGGGTGGTGATGTCTTACCTATCAATACTTCACCGCCCGATACGAACACTTCAGGCGATACTATACCATCCTCATCCAAGTGTGCGTAAGCCTCAGGTCCCTTGTAACCCCTGACCTCAGCTGATGGTATTTCTATCCTATCCTCCTCACCACCTGGATATCTCATTTGTTCTGTCTCGTATGTCCTAAAGAATACGCTTCTGTACATTCCTCGCTCTATCGACGATCTGTTAAGAATCACAGCGTCTTCCATGTTATACCCGGTATACGTTAATAGTGCAACCACAGCGTTTTGCCCAGCGGGTCTTCCCAGGTATCCATTGAGTTCCATTCCCCTAGTTATTACTAACGGTCTCTCAGGATATATGAGCAAATGCCCTCTACTATCCATCCTGAATCTATAATTGGCAGCCGGAAATCCTAGACTTTGCTTTGCCATTGCTGCTTCATATATATTCCTTGGTGATTGATTATGCTCCGCATATGGTATTACTGATGCCACAGCGCCTATCATAACTGATGGAATGATCTCCATATGCGTGTACTTGCTCATGTCCTCCTCAGGATTAATGGCAACAAGGGCATTCTCCTCCTCATCGCCATCCAAGTACTCTATTATTCCATTGCTAATTAAATCACTCCAAGACCACTCACCCTTCCTTATTCTCTCAATATGTTCAGGCTTTAATCTTGGCTTTCCATCTTCAATAATTAGCAATGGTCTCCTAAGTCTACCGCCATCACAATTAACCCTCAACTCATCTAAGTATTCATTTTGTATTCTCGCAATATTGATTTCATGGCTTATCTGGCCTCTTCTTCTCATTTCCCTTACCGTACCTACTAATTTTTCTGGTTCTGTGTGAATACCTATTAACCTACCATTTAGGTAAACCTCTGTACCCTTAACACCCTCCTTCCTGGCCTTTAGTATTGGCACAACGCCTAAGTCATAAAGCATTTTCTCGACCTCGTTCTCATTAACACCAACAGTTATTGTAGAGAGTAATGCTAGGTTCTTTACTAAACCACAGTTTTGACCCTCTGGAGTCTCAATTGCACAAAGCCTACCCCACTGGGTTGGGTGCAGATCCCTTGCTTCAAAATGGGGTTGTGTCCTGCTTAGGTTGGATACGATCCTCCTTAAATGACTTAAGGTTGAAAGAACATTAGTCCTGTCAAGCATCTGCGAGACCCCGGTCCTACCCCCTATCCAGTTACCCGTGGCCAATGCATGCCTTATCCTCTCCGTTATTATATCAGCCCTAACCAACGTGACTAGGCTCGGTATTTTACCCCTTGAATAATGCCTCTCCAATTGTTGCCTAATGTCCTGGAGCACTTGCTTAAACACCGCCCTAAACAATTGAGCTAGTAAATCACCAACTAACCTAACCCTCTTGTTGGCAATGTGATCCTTATCATCCGGCTGCCTACGCCCAAGATACATCTCAATGACCCCCTTAACCATCTGACCAACCAACAAGGCCTTCTTTACCCTAGCCTCCTCGGTAGTACCAAGGTGAGGCAGGAAATATCTATCAAGCACTTGCTTTGCTCTCTCAATCCTAACCTCCCTGGGTTGCCCAATGGCTACCTTACTACCTATGAAGTCAAGGGCATCATCGATAGTACTGGCTATTTGCACTGAGAATTGAAGTGATGGTAATAACTCATTCTGAATGTCAGGGTCATCACTAACGGCTAATACAATATCCTCATCGGTTTCCAAACCTAATGCTCTCATTATTATTGGGAATGGAATTCTCGTGGCTATTGCTGGGAATGTGACGTATATAATGCCATCCCTATGTCTTTCCACAGTCACGGTAGTCTTATAGCCAGCGCCAATCGATATTACCTTGGCCACATTGGTAATGCTGGCCTTATCACCCTTGTCGAAAAACGGCTTATTAGGCGCCAGATCCTCCTGAGAAACAATAACCCTCTCACTACCATTGATAATGAAGTAGCCACCTGGGTCGTCCGGGTCCTCAAGCTTACTGATTAATTCCTGCCGCTTAAGTCCATATAGGTTACAGAACTTTGATTTGATCATTATTGGTAAATCACCTATATACACCTTCTGTCTATCAACCTCCTCATCATTAACATAAAGTACCATTGTTAAGTAAAGTGGCGCCGCGTAGGTTAGGTTCCTGAGTCTAGCCTCCATCGGGTAGAGAATGTGCTCACTGGCGTCAGCCTCCCTAACCCTTGGCTTACCAACCTCAATCCTCTCAAGCTTTATGTAAAGGCCCTTAACCTCTGTCTCAATTAAACTATTTTCATTAACTACCTCTTGCAGTTTCTTCTCAACAAAATCATTAAATGAGTCAATCTGATGCCTAACTAGTCCTCCCTCCCTAATGAATGCATCAACTAATGCCCACCTATCATCAGATGATGGAAAAACTGCATAAGCCCTTTTAGATCTCAGTATTGGTATTGGTACGGAATCCAGCATGTTATCATGCCCAATATTAGGATTATCTATGGACATTATTAATCACCCCATGCTTAAATCAATATTTAAACTCTTTCCGCTATATTTTCCCATAGTTTGAAGAACCATGGTTTCTTAATCTCTCTTGCAAAAGGGCCTTTAAATTGCTTTGTATATTAACCTGGAACTACGAATCTATACGTGACAAATTCACCAGCCGTATCTGACTTCCTAATTATCCTAATGACATTACCAGGCTTAGCACCTATAGCCCTGGCCAGTGGATCGCTTGCCCTAATCCATGGTAACTGAAAAACCTTAGCATTCAATTGCTTGAGTATCTCCTTAACCTCCTCCTTAGGCACGATTTCAGCCTTGGGCATGTACTCATGCTCAAGAATTCTTTTAAAACGCTCCTCTGTCTTCTTCCTCCTGCCTCCAGTACTCACGGTATTACGTAAATCATAAGCCTATATAAGCCTTACATCAATCAACTGACAAGTCGAGAGGCAAGTCTCGCCCCTTCCGGGGATGAGAGGAGGTCAGAACACTAAAATATTTAACTATAGATCTAACATGCACTACAATGAGTAATCCATATAATGAGGTAATTAAGGATGTTCAGAGACTACTTGAATTTTTAGGTACAGAGATTAACACTGACTTGGCTAAGTACGTAAATGAGGTTATGAGGGCACCATCTCAATATGGTTACTTAACAATTCCAATGCATAATGTAGTAAGGGAATATGGTAATCTCGAAGAGATAATAAATAGTAAGATAATTCCTAAGCTTAGGCTAATTAATAAGGCTGTATTGATTAATGGTTATTTAAATATTGATATTAATATAAGGGATTATGCGAATATAGTATTATCAACAATCAATAGTCTCAGTGATAAATATGGCATAAGTGAGAAATGCCCAAGCAGTAGCTACATTATAGAGCATACTAGCGCTAATCCCGCTAAACCCATGCATATTGGTCATGGTAGGAATGCCGTACTTGGTGATTCACTGGCAAGGCTTCTTCGTTTTTGCGGCGCCTCTGTTAGGGTTCATTTCTATGTTAATGATTGTGGAGATCAAATGCCGTATGTTGGCATTGGTTATTACGTGGCTAAAGACCTTGTGCTTAATAGAGTTAATAATGGTTGGAAGCCTGATGATGTCATGGGCATTATCTACTCAGTAACCTACGCAGTAAGCGAGATTAAGAGATTGAGTAAGCAGATTGAGCAATTTAAGAATGAGGGTAAGTATGAGGATGCGAATAAGCTGATTAGTGAAAGGGATGAGTGGATTTCCGTAATTAATAACTTCATGGAGAGGGATAAGGAGCTTACCGAGACCTTACTCAAGGGGTTGGGTAAGTTCGAGGACCTTCCATTAATGGTTAAGCAATGGTCTAGGGCTTATGAGGAGGGTGATGAATTTGTTAGAAAGGTCATTAGGGAAGCCGTGGATATAGTACTCAAGGGATTCAGAATTACACTGGACAGATTAGGCATTAGCTTTGATTCATGGGATTTTGAAAGCGAGGTTGCTGTGGATAATGGCGGTACATCTAGGGTAATCAATGAATTGCTTAGAAAGGTCCCTCAATATGTTGAGAGAGATGATGGCGCCGTGGTATTCAGAGCCGATAAGTATGCCCAGGATCTAGGGCTATGGAATGAACTTAAACTTCCCAAGTACATACCAAAGGCTACATTACTTAGGAGCGATGGAACAAGTCTATACCTAACGAGGGACATAGCATACGCTCTATGGTTCTGGGATAATTTTAAGTTCGATAGGTTAATAAGGGTCATCGGCTCTGAACAGGCCCATCCACAGGCTCAACTTAAGTTGGCGCTACATGCTATGGGATACCACGATTTAGCTAAGAAACTGATCCACTACTCCTATGAAATGGTTAATTTAGCAGGAATGAAGATGAGTGGTAGAAAGGGAGTCTATATTTCACTTGATGAGCTACTTAATGAGGCTAAGGATAGGATAATGGAAATTGTGAAGAACAGGTTCTCACCTGATGAGGCCAATAGGGTAGCTGAGGCCGTAGCTACTGGTGCAATTAGGTACTCATTCCTTTCCGTAAGTCCAAATAAACCATTAACATTCTCATGGGATAAGGTACTAAACCTAAAGCAGAATAGTGGACCATTCGTTCAGTATACCTATGTTAGGACAAATGGGATCCTTGAGAAGGCTGGCGAAATTCCTAAACTTACGCAAATACCCAATAATATCACTGGTGAGGAGAGGGAATTGATACTATTGCTTGGTGAATATCCTGAGGTCATTGCCAGGGCTGCCCAGGAACTGAGGCTTGAGAACATAATTGAGTATGTGAATAAATTATCCTTAGTATTTAATAGCTATTATGAGAAGTACCCCGTGCTAAATGCAGAGACAGGCATTAGGGAGTTTAGGATAAACCTTGTGAATGCCATGAGAACAGTACTTGGTAATGCCATGGACATACTTGGAATACCCAGGTTAAGGAGGATGTAAAGACTACGTTACTTCGATATGTAAACTCTCACGACAGCCCTATGCCAAAGTTTCGAATTAACGCCAAGTCTCTTACCAGTAATTGCATCAACACCCGTGACGGCCTTCTCAGCAATCTCACTATGGATCGCCTTAGCTAAATCCAGTACAGTAGCATCCCTGGGTAGTAATAATACGTCAGGTAGCACATTGCCCTCAGTATCTGTGAACTTTCTCTCATCAGCCACTGGATAAACCGCGATCATGCCGAGTACGTCGAACACGGCGGTATTTAACGCCTTTATAACACCAGTACCACCCCACCTATGCATGAAATCCCTAATCCTCTCTAGGGCATCCCTTTGAGCCTTTGTTAAGTTGCTCACCATAACTTCAAAATCGTCATCACCAGGTATGTACTTAATTAAATTCGCCTTTGCAGCCCTCCTCAGAGCCAGCTCATAATCAGCACTTACTGGAATTACCCTATATTTATTACCTACATCCTTAACAACCCTCTTATAATTATCCTCAGCCTCAGGAATATCCATCTTATTCGCCGCTATGACCATGGGTTTACTCAACTCCCTAAGCATTGTCACGAAGCCCTTAACATCATCATCACTCCACTTACTGAGAGGCTTCGTATCGAGACCCAACTTAGTAAGCGCATCACCTATTTGAGGCTGTGTTATACCTAGTCCACTAAATCTATCGTATAAGACCTCCAACAATGGCTTCTTTGCGTAATCCACAAGCCTAACCAACTTATCCCAATCCTTACTGAGCATCTGGACCATCCACATGGTAACCTCATTACTAAGGAACTCGATATCATCCAGTGGATCGTGAGTACCTGGCTTAACTAACCTACCCTCTTCATCCGTTGCGCCTGCCATGTCAACCACATGAATAAGCACAGGAGCTCTCCTCAAATGGTCAAGGAATTGATTACCTAAGCCCCTACCCTGCCAAGCTCCAGGGACTAGGCCAGCAACGTCTATTAATTCCACTGGTATGAACCTATTACCATCAATGCATATTGAATTCCTGGGATTATCCTTAACACCCAAGTCCCTGCACACGCAGGGTATCCTAACATACCCAATACCCACATTAGGCTCGATGGTAGTGAATGGGTATGGCGCAATCTTAACGTCGATCATCGTTGCCGCAGCAAAGAAAGTGGACTTACCAACATTAGGTTTACCAACAATACCAATCTGAACATGGCTCTGTAAAGGCACGAGGAATAAGGAAATATACCAATTAATAAATTTAATATTGTATTATATTTTAACCCAACGAATCATTTCTGCTGTTGTTGCTGTTGAGGCTGCTGCTTAGGCAGTAGGTATATCTTGTTACCGATTATTGAGTTATTCGGTATCAGGACTTTAGTACCGTCACTCTTAATAACCTCAGTGAATAAAATCGCAACGTCATCAACAATACCATCTTCACCAAGTAAATTTACATGATCATGTATTCTAAACGGCCTAGCCAATAACAGGAATAGGCCAGCCACGGCCTGCCCAAGGACTTGCTGAACAGCAAAGCCTATCACAATACCGAGGAAGCCACCAACAGCCACACCAGCAACTCCTCCACCAATGGCTCCAGCAATCGCCGCAACCAACGCACCAATACCTATTAGCAGGAATACATTCCTCATGGCCCTAGCAGTTGGGTGATCATACCTAAACCTCATAGACCAGTAAATAACATCGGCGAAGGCGGACACGATTAAGTAGCCAAAGGCCAAAGCGAGTAGTACATTCACATAACCTTCATATGGCTTAATATTTACGTGGAACATTGGTAGTAAGGATACTATTATCCAGTGAACTATTGCAGCCACAACAACGTATACGATTATGTATATCACGAGCTTAACTATGGCATTAGCATAGTATCTAGCGATCTCCTTCCTACTCATTTCAGGTGTAGTAGTTGCCACGTTTTATTTGCTAAATATCAAGTATTAATAAACATTACCTCCATGCATTATGAATATAGTCCTCTGTATACAATGCATAAATTACAATAATAGAAAGAACTAGGCATTCTCCCAGGCCTCAACAAATGCTCTAGCCATTTTAACCGGGTCCTTAGCAGCAAGTATTCCCGAAATAACTGCTGCTCCCCAGGCACCCGTTGCCTTAATAGCAGGTATACTCTCGAGTGTTATACCGCCTATTGCATATACGGGAATACTGACTGATTGCACGATATTCCTTAAGCCAACAAGCCCAGTAACCCTGTAATCCGGCCTAGTTGGGCTTGGAAATACCGAACCTGCGCCTATGTAGTTAGCACCAGCATTCTCGCCCTGTATGGCCTCATCAACAGTACTGGCACTAGCACCGATTACTAGGCCACTAAACCTTCTCCTAATCTCATCCACAGGCGCATCATCAAGCCCCACATGAACTCCATCAGCATCACTGAGTATTGCTATGTCAATCCTATCATCAACTATGAACACTGCGCCGTACTCATTACAAAGTCTCCTAATAGCCCTAGCCTCCTCAAGCAGTATCCTAATACTCCCCTCCTTACGCCTATATTGAATAATTCTGACTCCGCCTTCGAGGAATGCCCTAGCAGCATCTACATGACTCTTTACAGTATAACTAGTATCCGTTATACCATAAATTCCACGAGGAAGTTGCATACGTGATATTACCCATGTAGGCCTTAATAAAGCTAGTAACTGTAATGCGTAGATAATTACCAGGTGACATACGTTATTGTTAAGGAACTACTTGCCTCATTGAGCCTCCTGAAGTCCTCCTCACTCAACCTCCAATCAACAGCACCAGCATTCTCAACAACCTGTGCGGCATTCTTAGCCCCTGGTATTGGCACTACGTTACCATGCATTACAAGCCAATTAAGCGCTATTTGGGCGGGTGTTTTACCGTACTTTATCGATAACTCCCTAACCACTGGTATTAATTTCGTGCTTATTTCCCTAAGATTATCCAGGTAAAACACAGGTTCATTCTCCCTCAGGTCACCTCTAGGCCTATTCTCCGGGCTGTACTTACCCGTGACTGCACCCTTTGCCAGTGGACTCCATGCAATGAATGTAATACCTTCACGTTGTAGGTAGGGCAGAAGTTCCTTCTCGGCATCTCTCTCGATTAGGTTATACCTGTTCTGGGAGCTAACTATATCGTTCTTTTTAAGACATGAGCGGGCAGCCTCAAGTAACTGAAGCGGATAGTTACTAACGCCAATATACCTAATTACACCATCCTCGACCAACCTCTCCATCGCCTTCATAGTCTCGCAAATCGGGACATTATGCCAGCAGGCAGGCCAATGGAGCTGAAGGAGGTCAATAACGTCAACACTAAGTCTCTCCCTACTTCGTCTTGCTGCCTTGAGCACATCGTCATACCTATGCCAATCACCCGGTATCTTGGTGGCAATAACAACGTGATCCCTAATCCCCAATTCCCTAATTGCCCTGCCCACGAATTCCTCACTACGTCCACGCCCATAGACGGCCGCAGTATCTATGAAGTTTATACCAAGCTCAACTGCCTTGGCAATTACCTCCTTGGCAATGCCGTATTCGTAGGGCCCCCATGCATCGCCACCAAATTGCCACGCACCGAGACCTATCCTCGATATTTTTATTCCAGATTTTCCAAGGTTTATGTACTCCATCAAGGATTACGTTAATTACTTCACATTTAAGTATTATTATGAAGCTCATTAATTATTAATCTAGTCCATAGCAGGGATAATGCTTTAGTAAAACTGCCCTTATAAATCACAGGAGAGGTCATGGATGAGGATAGTTATATTGTCGTCCTTGTTACGGTGCCTAACAGGGATGTTGGCGTTGAAATTGCTAGGTCGCTCATCAATAATAAGTTAGCTGCATGCGTAAATGTCATTGATGGACTAAGGAGTATTTATTATTGGGAGGGGAGGGTTGAGGAGAACAATGAGACATTGCTCATTATTAAGTCGAGGAGAGATAGGCTTAATGACTTAGTGAGATACATTAGGGAGAGGCATCCGTATAAGGTTCCCGAGATTATTGCATTGCCAATAATTGGTGGTCTTGATGATTACCTGAGGTGGATTGGTGAGACGTTAAATCGAGACTGAATTTTCACTTAAGGTAAATGCTTTTAATGCTCTTAATGCAGTATTACGTATGCCAAGGGCATTACTGGTAATTTTGGATGGTTGTGCTGATCGCCCGGTTAAGGAACTTGGTGGAAAGACCCCATTGGAATTTGCTGTTAAACCTACGATTGATAGATTAACCGCTGAGGGTTCCTGCGGTCTCATGGACGTTATATCGCCAGGGATTAGACCCGGCAGTGATACGGCTCATCTGGCTATTTTTGGCTATGATCCGTATAAGTACTATCCCGGCAGGGGTCCATTTGAAGCATTAGGCGCTGGGTTAATGCTTAGTCCAAGTGATGTTGCGTTTAGGGCGAACGTGGCTACGGTTAATAACGACTTAATCGTTGTTGATAGGAGGGGTGGTAGGTATATAGATCCCAGTGAGGTTAAGGAGATAGAGAACGTAATTAATAATGAAGTATTACCAGCGTTAAAGAGTAAATATGGCATTAACGCGGTCTATAAACAAACCGTGGAGCATAGGGGTGTTCTAGTTCTAAAAGGTGGCGTTTCACCGCATGTTAGTGACACTGATCCGCACGTTATTGGCGCCAAGGTCTCTGAGGCTAAGGCATTAAGTAGTGATGCTAAGATCACTGCTGACTATATCAATGAATTCACCAGGCTTGTTTATGAAAAGTTAAGTAGTGCTGAGTTTAATGAGAAGAGGAGGAGGGATGGTAAGGGCCCAATAAACATGGTCCTCCTCAGGGGTGCGGGTTCCCTGAAGAACTTTGAGCCATTAAGCTCGAGGTATAGGATTAAGCCTGCCATTATTGCTGGTGTTGCGTTGATTAGGGGTATTGGTGTAGCACTGGGTATGGAACCGATACATGTCGATAATTACATAGGCTCTAAGGATGATGATTTCACAGCCGCATTCCAAGCTGCTGCAAGAGCCTTAAAGGATCATGACTTTGTATTTCTACATGTTAAGCCAACCGACTCCATGTCACATGATGGTGATGCTGAGGGTAAAGCCATGATTATAGAGAGGGTTGATACTGGATTAAGGAGGTTTCTCGAGGAGGCACCCAGCGATACTTACATATTCATAACCTGTGACCATGCAACACCAATAGTGGTTAAGGAACATACGGGTGATCCTGTCCCATTTATGGCGTGGGGCCCGGATGTTATGAGAGACGATGTGACCAGATTTAGTGAGAGAGACTGTATCAAAGGCTTTTGGACCAGGATTAGGGGTATCGACGTTATGAATATTATAGCGAATTATCTAGGCACTCTCGAGAAGTTCGGAGAATAGGCCTAATTTTTACCCTCATTACCCTATATATTATCAAGCGGTCTTGCCATTATGTACGCATCCTCACCATCGTGATAATAACCCTTTATTAGGTCGACTATTTTATAGTTCAATTTCTTATAAAGGTTAATGGCTGGCGTATTGGAGACCCTAACTTCAAGATAGACCTCCTCAGCGCCGTAGAAATGCTTCATAGCTCTCATGCCCCTAATCATCATGTTATATGCAATACCCACCCTTCTGGCTTCGGGTAATACGCCAATAGATATTACATGACCCTTCCTTGTTGGCTTGCCCCTCCATATATAGCTCCAGCCAAACTCAACCCTATTCATCATATAACCCACTACCTCGCCATCAAGCTCAGCAACGATGAAAGCCTTGGGAAAGCTCCTGTAATGCTCAACAAAGAAGAATTCAGGGTAATTCTCAGGTAGTACCCTCCTATTTATCGTAACTACCGTATTTAAGTCAGTTATTTCAAATTCCCTAAGCACAAATACCCTACCATCCCTACCCCTTATCTGCTCACGACCACTCAACTTAGTGGTAATATCTTGAACGCCCTCGCCCATTAAAAAACCCGATTCATGAGACTTAATACATTTTTCCTCATAAGGCAAAATCATTTATCAAGTAGGTACGCTGGGATTATTACTAGGATTATGATGCCCAGCATGTATAAAGCCGCGGTAAATGTTCTATATGAAAGGCTTAACAGGCCTAATTGGGGTATTACGAATACGACAACACCAACAATATTATTATAGGGCACTGAATAAGGATCAGGCCCTAAATTCGCATCACCCTTAAAGGTATACGTACATCCCTGGGCATTGTTGATGGCTATCACCCTATGTACAATATAGTCATTAAATACTGGCGAATAATATATGGCAACATGACCTAGAAGGAGATTACATGATAGACTCGGTGGTGTTATTATGACTAGGTCACCAACTTCAAGTGTTGGTTCCATCGAGTATGAACTAACGACTGCCCACGGTATTACAAATAATGATGCAATCATTAATAGGGTTAATACATACTCAATGCCCATTGAGCCCAATGGTATTGTTGTAATACTTATTTTTTACTCGCCTTAATTGAAGAAAGGTTTTTATAGAAGTGCTTTACGGACTCGCCGATGAGTAGCGGTACACAGCAAAAGGGAGGAGTACCAGTGATGGTTCTTAAGGAGGGTTCACAAAGAACAACAGGCGCAGACGCCAGGAGGAGCAACATAATGGCTGCTAAGGTAATTTCCGAAATACTATCAACAAGCCTAGGACCTAGGGGAATGGATAAAATGCTCATTGACGCCTTTGGCGACGTAACAATAACTGGTGATGGAGCTGCCATTTTAAAGGAGATGGAGGTTCAACACCCAGCTGCGAAGTTATTAATAGAGGTTGCTAAGGCTCAGGATGCAGAGGTTGGTGATGGAACAACAACTGCCGTAGTACTAGCCGGTAGATTACTAGAGCTCGCGGAAGAATTACTTGATGAGAATATTCACCCAACAATAATCATTGATGGTTATAAAAAGGCCATGGACTACGCAATACAGATTGCCAACGAAATCGCCCAGCCAATAAATGTTGAAGACAAGAATCAATTGGCCCTAGTCGCAATGAATTCACTGAGTAGCAAGATTGTTTCTGAGGCTAAGGACTACCTTGCGAAGATTGCCGTTGAGGCATCAGCCATAGCTGTTGAGAAGGTTAGTGATAAGTACAACCTTGATCTGGACTGGATTAAGCTTGAGAAGAAAAAAGGTCAGTCACTCTTTGAGACCCAGTTAATACAGGGTATTGTGCTTGATAAGGAGGTTGTTCATCCAGGAATGCCAAAGAGGGTTGTTAATGCCAAGATCGCTGTTCTAGATGCACCACTTGAGATCGAGAAGCCTGAGTGGACCACGAAGATCTCCGTCTCATCACCACAACAGATAAAGGGATTCCTCGAGGAGGAATCCAACATTCTGAAGTCTTATGTTGATAAGCTTGCCGAGATTGGTGCTAATGTCGTCATTACGCAAAAGGGTATTGACGAAATAGCTCAACACTATTTAGCAAAGAGAGGTATTATGGCCATTAGGAGAGTTAAGAGGAGTGACATTGAGAAGCTCGCCAAGGCCACCGGGGCTAAGATAGTCACAAGCATTAAGGACATAAGACCTGAGGACTTGGGTACGGCTGGACTTGTTGAGGAGAGGAAGGTTGGTGAGGAGAAGATGGTGTTTGTTGAGCAGTGTCCAAATCCAAGAGCAGTAACAATACTTCTGAGGGGTGCTGCTGATAGGATTCTTGATGAGGCCGAGAGATCAATGCAGGATGCATTACATGTAATTAGGGATCTTTACAGGGAGCCTAAGATTGTACCTGGTGGTGGAGCCTTTGAGATGGAGATCGCCAAGAGACTTAGGGAGTGGGGTAGGAAGTTACCTGGTAAGGAGCAGTTGGCTGTGCTTAAGTTTGCTGAGGCCCTTGAGCATATACCAACAATACTAGCGTTAACAGCCGGTTTAGACCCTGTCGATGCTATTGCTGAGTTAAGGAGGAGGCATGATGCTGGTGAATTTGATGCAGGTGTTGATGTATTAAGTGGTAAGATCGAGAATATGGCCAAGATCAATGTTGTTGATCCATTACTAGTTAAGTCTCATGTAATAAGGAGCGCGGCTGAGGCTGCAATAATGATACTCAGGATAGATGATATAGTTGCCGCAGCTCAAACAAGGACGGGCGGTCCCAGCAAATCAAAGACTGAGGGCGGTGAGGAAGGCGAGTCGAAATCATCTGATTAGTAAAAATAATTATTCATAAAGTTAGATTTTTAAACGATTTTATTTCCGTATTCTCCAATGTCGTCATCAAATCAGACATCAGATTCAATCCTTAAGGAGGATGCATTGATCAGTGTTTTAAATATAATTAATGACTTAGCCAAGGGTAAGTTAACATACCCACCTAGAATAACTAAGTATGAACTTGCTAGGATAGTGGCGGCTAGGGCAAAGCAATTGGCAATGGGCGCTCAACCGCTCATTAATCCACAGGAAATAGGCACATACGACCCAGTAGACATTGCTCTTGAGGAAATCCGTAGAGGCTTAATCCCATTTATTGTTGTTAGAACATTGCCAAATGGTAGACATATAAGAATTAAACTAAAGGATTTGTTAGATTTAAGTAGAAAGTTTGATGTAAAATTATAAGAGAATTATATCTTAACTAACTCTAGTTTTCCGTTATCTATCCTAATTTCCACGGCATCACCAACATCCAACTTAGGACCTAGTGCTTCTGCCTCGTCCTCATTAAGCCAAATAAGAAGTCTAGGTATTGGGACCTTACCACTCATTAACGGACCAACCATGGGCATAGACCTAAGTAGTTGCTGGACGAGGGGCATCACGTCCCTCATCATTTGAGAACTCTCATCAGCACCAGTAATTACCGGACCTGGCGTTTCCCTCTCTTCAACTATTTGTATTGCTATCATTCTTCCGCCTGTTGGGTCATTAACCAACGTCTTACTAACAACATAACCCCTTATTGTTATCATCCGTAGTACTTCGCATCATACATTTAAAAAACTTATTATGCTTCGTAATTGATTGTATTAAATGAATTGAGGATGATGTGCTTTCGTTCATGCAAGAAAAATCGAAAGATTTAAAAATTATAATAAATAGAAAGAACTGTGAATAGCGATATTCAAAGAATCATAAATGAGATTCGTTCATCAGCTGAGGAGATCATTTCGGAAAGTCCTGATCAGATAAGGGCTGTTTATATAATGGATAAGGAGGGCACGGTAATAGCCTATGCCACCAATACAATATTTATTGGTGCAAGTAATACGTTTTTTGCAGCGCCAAGATTCATATCATCATTAAGAGGATTAGTGTCAACATTACCCATTAGTAGTATTAACTATGTATTAATGCAAGGTGCCGATGGCATTATTCAATTAATGGATATTAAGGAGATGGGTTATGTAATGGTAATTAGTGGCACCGATGCATCAATAGGACTAACCAGGATAATCCTTGAGAAGTATACTGATAAGCTATACGACCTACTAAGCAAGTTACTTAACATTAGTGAGAAGGAAATAATTGAAGTTATTAACGTTGAGATAACTCCCAAGGACATTGAAGACGTTATAAACTTCATAAGAAGTAAGGTGGCATTATAGGGTGATTGAAATGCCGATAAAGACCGTGAAGATCGTAATAGCCGGACCCTACGGCGCTGGTAAGACGACCTTCGTTAAAACACTAAGTGAGGTATTACCTATTGAAACTGATGTGCCTATAATGAAGAGCTCCATTGATGGTAAAAAGAGTACCACTGTTGCCTTTGATTATGGTAGGATGAAGGTTAGGGAGGACCTTGTTGTGCATTTATTCGGTGTTCCTGGACAGGAAAGATTCAGCTTTATGTGGAAGATAATTGCCAGGGGTATGCATGGCTATTTATTTATAGTTGATAGTTCGAACGAGGAGAAGGTTAAGGAGTCGCTGGGTATGTATAGTTTCTTCAGGGAGAACTTTCCATCAACACCTCACGTGATTGCCGCAAATAAGCAAGATGCGCCAACAGCAGTTGATATATTTACTGTTAAGAGTATATTGAAGGTTCCCTATGAAGTTAAGGTAATGCCATTAATAGCCACTAATAGAAGGAGCGCCTTATTTGTTCTCGTTACACTTCTCGAGGAAATTAGAAGTTATCTCCTGGAGATATCTAAGTATAGATAAATTAATTGATTTTGTATTATTATATTTTGAAGTCAGTTATTAATTGTATCTTATTATGCCCTCTCTAGAACTATCTCAATGGCAGCCACTGACCTCTCCTTGCCTCCCTGGCCAGTTACCCTATCAGTTAGTAGCTTTATGTCGCTTATCCTTACTTGGTTTGGTAGGAACTTGTCCCTTATCATTACTGCCGTTGAGACTGCCCTGGCTATTGCACCGCCTCTAGCCTTTAGTATTACCTTCTTGGCTCCTGCGTTGAAGCTCATTACTGTGGCTATTACGTAGCTTGTAGTTGGTTTTTTACCAACCAGTATTGTAGTTTCTTGTTGTTGCGTGCTCATACTTCTTCCGCCGTATTCGGTACCTCCCTAACCCTTTAAAAACTTAATCCTAGATCACTTAATCAAAAGCCTTATGGAGTATCCACCATTTAATTTATTAAGTAATTCAGCACCATTAATCACATAACCAAGCACATTAACCTGCTCCCCTAAATCAATATTATTCAGTGCAATTACTAGACTTCTTTTCTTAACCCAATAACCAACTTCGTAAGGCTTTAAACTCGTTCTCTTACCCTCACTAACTAGACCAAGGTCCAGTGGAATTATTATGACCTGGCTATACTTTATGGCATTTGCCCTTGCTGGTAATGATTTCCCTAACCTTGCATATGTTAATGGCGAAATGGCTGGTTCTAGTTTTATGATTATGTTTCCAAGATCCCTAACCTCAAGAATTAATTCATTCTCCATAGAACTATACACCTTATAATCTCGTCACAAGAGGCGCAATCTCCTTATAAACCTTATTGCTAATAAACTTATGTGAGTTGCCAAAAGTGTGAGGTTGGCGAAGTAAAGGATGAAGATGATATTGTAAGGGAGAGCCGTAAATTTATATCATGCATATTAAACGGGCTTAATCTTAAGCCCTTAGTAATAGACAATGGAATCAAGTATCAGGCAATGTATTACGTAGAGACAACAGGTGAGCATATCAAGGATGTTTTAAACCAAGTATTAAACTGCATAAATGAATCAGCTAGTTCATTACCTGACAAAATAAGGGATTACTTAAAGCCTAGGGTTAAGTCGTTTGATGATACGTACGTAATAATGTTTAATAATGAGTTCATTACGATTAAGGCGATCTGGTGATTCGGCATGATTGACGAGAGCAAGTATAAGCTTAACTACGTGTATGCTGAGGACTTTGGCACTGGGTACTTCAAGTACGGTCCAATAACCCTCAGGGACAAGCCATACATGATCCAAAGTCGTGGGTTATTCCTTAGGGATTTACCCGAGAGCATTAAATTGCTGGTTCCTAAGGAGGTTCTTGAGAGAGGTGTTGTTGTTGGTGATGATATACCCAAGTACCTAAGTTCGATTAGGGATGCCATTAGGAACTTGCGCTACCCGCTTAAGGATGGCATCATTAGGAAGGAGGATGAGGACTCCTGGAAGATAATTAAGGAACTCGCTAGATATGGATTCTCACAATTTTACTCAGACTTCGTTAGAAGAGCTGACTTCAAGGGATTCTTCTTAGTTGTTGCCTTATCAGCACTAGCCCCTGACTATATGAGAGATAGAATGATAGAGATCCATAGGGAAATTGATGAGGAATTCGGCGGCAAGCTACTTCAAGCTGTTACGATAATAGACCAACCATTTGCCGTCGCGATTGCCGAGAAGGCCGTGACATGCACAGTAATTGAGGCTGGTCACGGCAATATACAACTTGTACCTATTAGTTACGGTCCCATTAGGGAGGGCATCGTCGCACTCAATAGAGGTGGCGCTGAGGCAAATGCAGTCACTAGGGAGGTGCTTAAGGACTCAGGCTATGGTGATTTGGCAAAGGATGAGTATGTAGTTGAGATGGTGAAGAGAGCCGTGGGCTTAATACCTAAGAACCTTGATGATGCTGTTAAGAAGGCTAGGGATGACCCTGATAGATTTGCTATTAAGGTTAGGATAAATCCGTTAATTGAGATCGAGTTGAGGGATACTGCATGGATGAGATTTCTAATAGGTGAAGTTGTCTTTAATCCAAGACATGATATCTTTACGAGTTATATGCAGCAGGGTAGGCTTGTTATTGAGGATACCACGGTAGGAGATATGGTGTTTTATGGCGAGATGGATATTGCTGAAGCATTAATAACGAGTATCAGGAAGGTTCCTGTGGAGATACAGGATAAGATAATGAGTACGATAATACTCAGCGGTGGTGCGTTTAATTGGTCAGTACCACCTGGTTTGGAGGATATCGCTGTTAATAGTGTGGATAAGACCAGGTTAATGGTTTCTGAGAAATTACCTGATCTAGCTAATAAGCTGAGCATTAGCATTGTTAAGGATCCACAGTTTAGTGTTTGGAAGGGGGCAATAATTTATGGCTATGCATTGCCTAATAATGTGAAGTGGAATGAGAGGACTAAGGAGGGTTGGTATTACCTTCATCAATAAGCACGTTTAAATGAGTTTATTGATTCAATTAGGTTAAAAAGTAAGTTGTTAAGTAATAATTATGTAGGTATAATGAGCATTGAACTTGCGAAGAAGCTACTTGAGGAATGGTTATTACAGAGAGGATTTAAGATACTGAACAAATTAAGTGATAGGGAATTAATCCTTACGGAGGGTAATAACACGGTTTACCTTAGGATCTCAATTGAGGAATTTCCCACGGACTCCTACATAGTTGATGAACTCAGTAATGTTATGAGGAATAGATTTAATTACAATAAGGCATACATAGCCTTCCCACAGAGCGCCAGGGATTTAATCAATGGTAAGTTATTTAGGAGCAATAGGGTTGGTGTTTACATATATGACCTATCATCAACTGATACTGAAAAGGCCGTGGAGGAGTTAATACCAAGTATACCGATACAATTACAACAGGAAGTTAATGAGGACATTAAAGGTAGAATAGATGAATTAGAGAGAGTTATTAATGATGTGAAAAACGCATTGTCAAGCATCAATATTCAACCATTAACTAAGGATATCAATGAACTTAGGGATAGAGTAATGAGAATTGAACATACATTGAATGAATTAATCGAGAGAGTTAGTAGGCTTGAGAATTTGGGATTACAAAGCATGAGAAATTCAATAATTAGTACACAGGGGAGTTCATCGGTTAGTAATGAATTACCTGACTTCCTCAGTAATAATCCCTGGGTTGATGTATTAAGGAAGAGAGGTGGTGGAAGTGGGTGAACTTGATGAATTAATCATTAAGTTCCTTAGGGATAGGCTTGGTCAAGATGCTGAATTGGCTATTAAGCTTTACATGGCTTATAAGGAGGGTGGTAGGAGGGGTGTCATTAAGGCAATTAATGAGGAGTTGAGTAAGGTTGGTGTCGAGGTGAATGAGAATGAGGATTAGAATCAATGAATTAATTATTAGGGATTTTAGGGGATTCATGGGTGAGAATAGGATTTCCTTTAATGACGGTATTAATATTATTCATGGTCCCGTGGGTTCTGGAAAAACAAGTATTGTTCAATCCATTGAGTACGTACTCTATGGTACACAGTTGGAAGTTAAGGAGAGAGTTTCAAAACTGGCTGATTTGATTAATGAGGAAGCCAATTCATTACTTGTTAAGTTAGTACTTAATAATGGTATTGAGGTGATAAGGGAACTTAAGAAATCGGGCGAAAATGTGAGAGAAAGTTCCAGTGCAATCATTAATGGAACTAGGTATAAGGATGATGAAGTTACTTCTAAAATTATCGAGACTCTTGGTGTGGATGATGATGATTTCGAGAGATTCGTATTGGTTACCCACAGGACACTTGAGGCATTGGTTTACGGTAGCGTTACAAAGAGGAGCTTATTCATTGATAAATTATTTGGCCTTGAGATACTGGACAATTTAAATAGGTCGTTACCAATGTCGCAAATTGAGGACTTAATTAATAAACTTAGGCAGAGACTGGTTAGTGTTAAGGAACTTCCAGAAATAATTGTTAAGTATGGTTCTATTGAGAGAGCACAAGGAAAAGTTAGTGAGCTTAGGAATGAGATTGAGAAACTAAGGAAGGAGGAGAAGGAACTTAGTGATGCTTACAACGATCTATTGAGAAAGAGGGAAGAGTTACTAAAGGGTTTTAGGGGTATTGAGGACACCTACAGTAATTATATTGCCACTAGAATCAGGAGAGAGAACCTTGAGCAGGAGCTTGAGAAAGCCGGTGTTAAGGAGGTTAATGAGATAAGCATTAAATTAAGACTTGAGAGACTTAGGGATTTATTAATTGAGAAACTTGAGGAATTTGCACTTATTAAGGAGGCTGACGTTGTTAGTAAGCTCGTAATAACTAATGATAATTTATCCGAAGCAATTGAGAAGGTATACAATGCCTTTGAGGGGCTCGCGAAGCTTAAGGATAAACTTATCGAGGACAAGGAATACCTTAACAATATTCGTAACGATCTAGAGCTTCAGTCCGAATCCCTGAAGGCATCCCTAAGAGAATTAGAGAGCAGAATCTCGCAGGAGGAATCTAGGGTTAGGGAATACAAAGCGCTAGTTAACAAATATGGAGAGCCAATTAAGATTAGGAGGGATATTGAGGAGCTAAGGAGAAGGCTTGAGAAGCTTAGTGCTGAGGAAGGCTTTAGGTCGTCATTGTTAAATGTCCTTCAATACGTATTAAGTAATCACGAGGAGAGGTGCCCAGTCTGTAATAAACCGTTAAGTGAGGAAGATTATGAGGCCATTAAGAAGAGGATTGAGGAATTGTCCAGAAGTCGTAATGATGAGATTGAGGATATGAAAAATAAACTGAACGAACTAGAGAGAGTACTAACTAATATAGAGACTTTATTACCTATTGTTAATGATTATGAGGCTACTATTGAACGCGCACGCGATATTAGATCAAGACTCGAGACTGTTCTTTCGAAACTAGAGACCATTGAGAAGTCCATTAGGGATATCGATAGGAGAATTCAGACGCTTACTAGGTTTGTTGATGAGTTTAGAGCTGAGGTGGATGAAGTCGATAAGGAAATTTCATACTTAAAGAGATATAGGGAGCTTAACTCCCTGAGACGACAGGAGGAGGAGCTTAGACAACAGCTTAGTAATCTTGGTGTTGATACGAGGGCAATAACGAGTATTGAGGATCAAATTAGGTATATTGATGATAGACTAGCCCAGGTTAGGGCTAAGTTAAGTGATGACTCGGCGGAATTAAGCAGACTGGAACTGGCTTTATCAAGTATAGGATTTGATAAGGAGGACCCATCAACACTAAGGAAAAGGCTTGACTTTCTAGAGGACTTCTACAATAGGTTAACAAGAATTAGGGCAGGTATTAGGGATGTTCAAGCAAGGGTTAGGGATGAGATGATTAAGATTGTTAGAGATAATGTTGGCTCAATATTTGAAATGCTATATCCGTATGGTGATCTTGAGGGCGCGGGTATTGAGGTTACCGTGAAGGATAAGGGCATTATTGGCGTTGTTAGTGAGTATACACTTTATGCCTTCAGGCCTGGCGGTAGGAAGGTTACAATATCAAGGTTAAGTGATGGGCAGAGGTTAACAATAGCACTTTCATTTCTACTAAGTGTCTATAGGGCCACTAACCATAATATTGATTTTCTACTAATGGATGAACCAAT
Organism: Vulcanisaeta sp.; assembly: GCF_049966235.1. Lineage (NCBI taxonomy): Archaea > Thermoproteati > Thermoproteota > Thermoprotei > Thermoproteales > Thermoproteaceae > Vulcanisaeta > Vulcanisaeta sp. The sequence goes on along the minus strand of NZ_JBMFVA010000018.1, from coordinate 12,560 downwards.
ACCGTATGTTGATGAAAATATTAGGAGGGCCTTCGCATCATTATTAACGAGATTCATTAGTGAGGGCTTGATCAGCCAAGTAATAATTACGACACAGTCAGAGGACTTGGTTAATGACATTGTGAATGCAGCTAGGGAAGCCAATGTTAGGTATAGCATGATTAAGTTAATTAAGGAAGATAATAAGAGAAGGATTGTTCAGATTACTGATTATGATATGTAAGTAAACAGTTTTATTAAGGGCCTAGAACCCGTATCTCCTTGATGGAGGGAATATTTGTAGCCCTGGCAATTCCGTTTAAAAACGGTAAATTAGACACGGAGTCTCTTGCAAGACACGTTGATTCCTTAACAAAGGCTGGTGTTGACGGTTTCTATCCATTCGGAACAACGAGCCAGGGGCCATACCTAACAATTGAAGAAAGGAGGATAGCCCTTGAGACAATAATGAAGCACACCAATAAGCAATTGATAGTTCACGTATTCTCCTTTGATTGGAATGAAGTCGTTGAAACCATCAGATTAGCCGAAAGGTTCGGCGCTATAGCCATATCGTCAATACCACCAATCTACTATAAACCAGACTACGAAACATTAAGGAGATATTACACAAAACTCTCTGAAGCAACTAAATTACCAATATACATATATAACATACCGCAGAATACAGGATTCAACGTGACGCCAGATCTCGTGGCAAAGCTCATCAGTGACGGCGTTAAAATAGCCGGTGTTAAGGATAGTACTGGCGACATAACGCAAATAATGGGCCATGTAAGGCTCGGCATAACCGTACTAAATGGGGCAGACTCAACAATACTACCAGCCTTAATGGTGGGTGCCAAGGGATGCATATCGGCCATGGCAAACGTACTCCCTGAGGTGATGAGAAGTATGTTCGATGATTTTAAAGCTGGCAGGTTACAATCAGCCATGGAAAAACAGGACTTGATAGCCAGGGTTAGGGAATTGACTAGGGATTATCCGGGCGTTGATGGCTATTACAAGCTGGTTCACCTGCTTCGTTACGACTTTGGAACCGTGAAGGAGCCATACCTAAGGCCGTTAAGTGAGCCTGAGGTGCAAAGGCTTAGGGACGGATTAATAAGGCTAGGCTTAAAGCCCAGGACGTGATATCGCCGTTGATTAAATAATCGTTCAATTGCGCTCGATTCACTTTTTATGAACACCAGAAGCAAAAAAGCTTGCTGAATTGAGGAATATTCTTGATGATTACGAGTACTAACTATAGACGGATCGTTACAGTAGTAATGTTGATTATATCCATCGTCACCACTGCCATCCTCATCACGGTGTTTGCTCAACCATTAAGCCCCAGTCCAATTTTAACAATCAGTACCAATGAGTACCAGGTTTATTACTACAACGTAACAAGCCTGAGAAAGCCAATACTCATAGTACGCGGATACCTAAATAATAACCCAGTACCATTCACCATAAGCCTATTTGCACTAGGCAACGGACATATGTATACAGTTGGTTACTACTATGGGGTCGGCTTAGTAAACATAAGCCTAACGTCAAAACTAGTAGTAAACATAGCGAAGGAAACGATAAAGATCATGATATCTAACGGGAACCCACCCAATACGGTATGGCCCTCCATACTTGCACTGATTACCTATTTCGACAAGTCTACAAATGAGACAAGGACCGTAGTAGTGGCAATACCTTATGACCCAACTTGGGTAATAAACAATGCATCAATAACCATAAGCCTAAACATAGACTTTAATAAAGTAATGCCAGTAAAGGTGGAAATAGCACGTAATTACAGCGCTACATCAACGACAAACTTACCTACAGATCCCTATGGCTTCGTAGGACCATACAACTGCCTTGGGAATAGCAATGTTCAGAATGCCGCTCCATCACCAATTCCCGCAGGTGCGGGAGTCTTTTATTGGCAGCCACGTGCATGTGCAGGGTTTAATGGTTCAGTACCTATTTTATGGGTTGCCTGGGGTAAGGATGCATGGAACAATAATATTGGTGGTGGGATTGTCCTAAGTATAGGTGGTTATGCTCAGCAGGGCTCCGGCCTTTATGGCGTGGCTAATGTACCCGGCTCTGGACTTGAGGTTGTTGGGCCGACACTGCAATTTTCAAGCAACTTACCCATTTATGGAGGTTATAATGGTTATAATTATGTCGATAATATTTACGTAAATTTCGTATTTTCATCCAGCCCCTCATTATCATACTCATACCCGAACTTATATTACTACGTTAATAAGGGTCCAGGCTTCCTCTATTTGGGTATTAATGGTACCCTAGCCTTAATTCAATTCCAGGAATATTACATGGACCAGTATGGCTTCACCTACCCAATTAATGAGCACGCAAATGCCACGGCAATAATCAACCTATTGCCGGGCACGATACGTAATAGCATTCTTTATCTATGGCCAGGTATTGATCTTGGTAATGGGATTATGAGCTTCATAATGAGCCAGACGGCACCTAGATTTAATTTAATAAGTCCAAGCTATGTCTATGACTACGTATTCGTATCAAGGGATAGTTACGGTAATTATCACTACAGCGGATTATGTACGTCAAATCCCAATATAGTATGTACGTCGTCAGGATGCTACTTCCCAATTAGTGTAACTACGTCTACATTCAATCCTAATCCCCTAGGAATAGCCGCGATTTTTGGTAAAAATCAATTTCCGGCGGGCCTAGCCACATCAGTAGCCCTCGGCATAGCTGGCTTGATAGTTCCACCGCCAAGCTCTTCATCATTCTTCTACTTCAATACCAACGTAAATCTAGTCGCTAAATATGGTTCAAGCTATTACGTGGCATTTTACAGAACACCAGTTAAGTACGAGTACGGCTCAATAACCAGTGAAGCGTTCCCTGTGGGTATAATCATAAACTCAACCCAGCCCTACTCAGGAAGCATTCACTGCAATAAGTAGGATAACAATATTATTGTAAGTTAATTCCATGTTCATACCGCTCTACCACGACTCGAAGCGCAATATATATCAGATAAAATAATTCATTAATCTGATCATGAGAAAGCTAGGGCTCATATCAATAGTGCTTGCCATAACCATAGTCTCAATAGTACTCTCACTACTTAGCACTATACAAATTCAACCAAGTCCCGTGGAAGTAATTAGGATTGGTGCCAGTGCAGTATCGTACTATAGCACACCACCATTAAGTAGTATGGTGCCAGGTTTGGTGATTAGGATCTACCTTGTTAACGGATCCTCAATAACCCCTGTTAACGCCTTTGTTAGTGTGTACGCAAATGCGCCAAGCGGCATAGTACCCATACTTCACACATACGGTAACGTAATTAACGTACCATTCAACAATAGTAATTGGGCTTATGCAGTAAGTAAGTGGCTTGAGACCGGTATGCCCGTAAATGGCTATAATACATCATTGCTTATATTCATAACTTACCTCCAAGGTTATGATTCGTGGATCGTACCAATGGTGATTCCTTACAACGTTGGTTGGGCCCTCGCGGCGCAAAGACCTGGCCTGGTACCTGGTGTGAGACCTATGTATATATTGGCTACCGTGTACATAAACATAAGTTCAATAAAGCCGTTTAAGGTCGTAATGACTAATCACATAGTTAATTTAACGGATCCAGAGATCTTTGGTACCTACAATGGTTATACGGTATATAATTGCAGTTTAAGTGGGCCGCAACCGAATGCATATTTAGGGTTGCCATATGAGTTCTGGCCAGAGAGCACGTGCGTAGGCATTAACGGGTCATTACCGTTGGCTTGGGTAACCTGGAGTGGTGATGTTTTAAGTGGCGATAGAGGGTTGGGGATTACATTGGCTATTGACTTTTCGGGCACTATTGATTGGAACGCTATTGCGGCGGGTTATGGTGATATAGGTGCATCTTACAGCACGCAGGAGAATTGGGTTGGGAATACCGCGGAATACGTACTTGGCTCCCAAATAGGTGAGCCAGGTTCTGTTTATTACTATTATGAGGATGCTACCTGGGCTATTGTTCAGTATAGCGCCTGGTACGTTGACCCAACGACTGGATATACGGAGTACTTGGGTACGACGACCGTTTCTGAGGTTCTCTATGTACCTAGGTATGATGCTTATAATGTCGCGCTTGATTATGGTAATGGAACAATCAGTCTGCTGTATTACGGTGCAGTACCGTTGGCTGAGGAGTACTTTGGATATTCGGCGCTGAATGCTTCCTCCGTTGTTGATTATGCCAGTTTTGAATACACAAGCACCGGCTCTGAGTACCTCTATGAGTGTAATGGCCCTGTTGGCGCATTTAATGGGTATTACCAGATACAGCTTAGTGGTGTCAATACTGCATACGGTTTAAGTGCGCCGCAGCTGGGTACTGGGCTTGCTGGGATAACCCTCGGCCTTGCGGCATTGATACCCAATACTGCGCCTCTCGATGTTTTGCTAAGCGTTGGTGGCGCATTGTTCAGTGTCGCAAGTATGTTATTACCTCCATCAACATCATCAACGGTGCAGCAGACCTGGGTTGAGTTCTTCAATGTTGGTGTTGGTACGAACCTATACATATCTGTGGTTGACGCATCGCAGGTATATGGTTTACCCACCTTCGGCTTCATACTCAATGCGACTAATTATTATGGAAATCCACAGTCATATACGTGTAAATACGGCGAAGTTATCCAAATTAGTTAATGATACGGAATTCTTCATTGCGATACGCTTTAACCTGGAACAATTATTAAACCTATTAAATTCGCTTAGTTTGTAGTGATTAATGGAATGAGCGTTGATTCATTGATTAGTAAGCCGGGTATAAGGGCTCTTGGCATAGCAGAGAGTTTTAGGCTCGATCTTAGGCACTCAATACTTGTTGGTGTCATAATGAGGAGTGATGGTGTTATTGATGGTGTGTCATTGGGTAGGACTACCGTCGGTGGTTTGGATGCCACAGATGCCGTAATAAGTCTATACAAGTCATTTAATAGGAATGACATTCAATTGGTAATGACTGATGGATGCATAATATCTTGGTACAATATAATTGACCTTGAGAAGCTAACGGATACACTGGGCTTACCAATAATATGCCTAACCTTCGAGGAGCCCGAAGGCGATGTCATAAACGCACTAAGGAAACTATTCCCAAATGACTCGGACACGAGGATAAGGCTTTATGAAAAGTTAGGTAAGCCCAGGGAGGTGCTGTTACCTGGTGGTTTAAGGATTTATGTGAGGTTTACGGGTATTGATTATAGGGCAGCTAGGACGATAATTAGGAAGTTCACTAAAGAAGGCAAGAGACCTGAACCCATTAGGATTGCCAGGTTAATAGCAAATGCATTACTCAATTATTCTAGAGAACCTTAATCCTCTCACCACTTAGGTATGATACGGCAACCTCAATGTAGGCAATAAATACAAGGATTAAGGATATAATGATTAATTGAAAACTAACTAGGTAGTAAATTGCTCGTAATATTGCCGATATGAAGAGGAGTGTTGGTATTTCGAAGCCAGCAATTCCGTAGTGCCTCATTGAGAACCAGAGAATCCCTGGGTTGAGCATTGGTATGCATAGTGATGACATTATCACGGCTATAAACCCTATGAAGAACATATGAATGGCATCACCCAGCGGAACACCAATTAATGATAATATAGCAGTAATGATTAGCGATACCCTACCAAGCGAGGAACCGATTGAGTATGCCCTAGCGTATATCGTGTTAAATGCCTGACCAAATCTCCTTGGTACTCCAATAACCACCAACGTGAATAGGGAAAATACTGCCAGGACTATGGGATTATCGAGGAAGTACGTCATCACGGGGAGTAAGACCGTGTATGGAATGTCAACGGCATAAATAGGCCTTTGCCTACTCTCAACACGCCTCATGAGACTTACTATTGATGCCACGGGGAAAACCAATAACCTAAAATCGCTCATATAGAAAGCAATTGCAAGGCTAATTAGGCCACTTAAGAAAAACGTGTTAGGCCAATAAAGTGGCTTTCTGCCTAAACCACCCCTAATGATTAATAATAATGCATAGTAGAGAACTAAAATCACACCCACTATCCAATTAAACCATAGGCCGAGTGTATACGTTATAATCCACGTAACTGCTAACAAGCCAATTAATATTGACGCGAATGGACTTGGCATAACCCTGGTAAAACCAGGATGTTGACTAAACATTATACCCACATAGAAAAGCACTAAGCCGCCGAGCATTAAATCTCCATGCAGACTTCCATACCTTAACATTAGCACTGTGGAACCGGCTATGAATGATACCATGGAAATAATAATTAACGCCTGAGAAACCCTCATTTGATAAACAAACCAACTCCTATAAACATCCTGTGGTAATTTATCGAAAATACCTCCGAAAAACACCTGCCTAAGCATTATTACTCACCGGAACACGCAACTTCAGAATTAACCTCCATAGCCTTATTAAGCATGTTTTTGAGGGTATCTTTTACACCCTGCTTAATACTGAGCCTATCAAGGCAATCAATAATATACTTAATTACTGACTCTGAGGGTTCCATACTGCACTGTGAACCAACACAAAATATACAATAAAGGAAACTACCCTCTACCTGTGTGCATGATCTTGACGCTTCACTAAGTATTGCATTAGCCTCATCATTACTAAGCCTAACCATCCAAGTACCATAGGTCTTATTAATGTATGCCGTGCACTCAAACTCATCATAAACAGCCAGGCACCTCCTAAGCTCATTCATTGCACGTACAATGTAAATCAACATCCATCAGAATAAAATCCGCAACGCTTTATTTACTTAATGGTCATTGCAAGAAATAAAACATTAAATATAGAATAATGCATTATTAATGGATGATTAGGTCAGGGACGCTACTGATAATGTGATGAATTGAACCCGGGATGAAACTTGAAATTGCACATCCATATACCTTGAAGCAATCTTCCTGACCTTATTTCCTATTCGATTAAATTTGGATGAAGATCATTTATTCTTTACATACTCATTCAGTCCTATCTTCAGGTACATACCCCTTAATTCACTCAAAACCTCACCACCTAATTTTTCCATGATGAGTCTCACCATACTCCTGAAGTCCATGTTTACCTTAGCAAACCTATCAACTACATACAGTGGGGCTGGATACCCAAGCCTCGGCATTATTGATAGCGGCGCTATGCGTGATATTACATGTTGAATCATGCCAGGATCACCAATATACTCGGTGTATATTGGTAATGCGGCCGGTAGGTATTGAACATAGAAGCCATAGACCTCCTTATCACCAATCTTACCAACTACGTAGGGTTTCGTCATTAATGCATTGTCGTTTTTGACCCTATCTCTGTAGGTCTCCATTATTATGTGCATTATTAATGGCTCCTCCATTATTTGCAACGCCTTGTTAATATAGTTCTTAAACTCAGTATCGATTATTCCCTGTGAATACCTATTGCTTTTAACATCTTTAATATGTGCAAGTACTGGTACATTAAATTTGCCCACGTAGTTCCTCCCTATTAATGCCCCATCGAGCAACACAACATCTATTGGGAAAATCCTTGACGCTTCCAATGCATACTTAACCTCCATGTCCAGGGCAATTCTCTCTAATTCCTCACTCGAAATCCCTAGTAATGCCTCAAACCTAGTTAGTATATGTCCCTTACCGTTGGTATTCATTAACATTGCTATGTTAATAACAGCTATCCTAAAACCGAGATAAACTATCTCTGTAAACCCCGAGTCTACGGCTATGAATTTAATAAACCCCCTATTCGGTGTAACCTCAATTATATTCTCCATGAAATTATTAGCATCATTAAGCAGACCAAGTGCCTTATCCCGTATTTGCGTAATCCTCGTCTCAATAAGCTCCAGCATGTTTATTATTACGTCATTAAACATCTTAATTCCTCCTCGGATAAATCCTAGTCTTCACCTCACTGATTATTCTCTCAATCAACTCCCTATTGATATTATCACCCTCCACGGCGCCAACACTCATTAATATATCAACTATGTAAGGTGGTAACTTACTTACATTACCATCCTGGAGAAATTCCTCAAGGTATGCTAATGTGCGTGAAACCTTCTTACTACGTCTCTCAGATATTATTAATGAGGCTAGTTCATCCACGGCATCACTAATACTAACACCTGACTTAGCATTACTTAATAATAGTTTTAGTTCATTAATTAAGGGTTCCTGATCATGAAGCAGGTAAATAAGCAATGGCTTTGCAAAGAGTATTACCTTACCATTCAGCGAAACTCCAAGCGCCTCACCCTTAGTACCCTTAATAACCGCATCACCACTAAGTTCTCCAAGACCTATTAATGTCCTTAATACTGTATTTCCAACTATTATTTCATCAATGAAATACCTCTTAACGGGTACTATGGATTCCGGTTTTGAAGATATTATTAACTGAGCCCTTGTATTTAGTGACTTAAGGCTACCGTTTAAGTCAATTATCACTGTTGCACCATCAACATTACCATTACAATTAAATTCATCATTACTCACACAATCTCTTCCTAGCCCAAGTACTGTAACCTTCATTGCTCATCACCTCATGTCACATACTTCCTATCAATTAAGCCAACCCTCCACATACTTTCTAAGTACTTATTAACCGTGGAGACATCCATACCGAATTCCTTAGCAATGGTCTCCTCGTCAATACCCACATTAGGCCCTAACGAGACTATACTAATGAGCAAATCCCTGGGTATATTAAGTTCCTTACTAATTCCATCAATTGCTCTATCCACAATTCTGACCGCCTCACCTATATACTTCGCATTATCAAATGTTGGTGATGGATTTGGTATTTCAGGAGTCCCACCGCTCAATAACTTACTCACTAGCTTATTTCTGGCTCTCTTCTTAAGCCATGCTGTTATCTTCACGTACTTATCAATCAATGTATTAACATTACTTAAGATGTCGCTGAGTTCCTTACGCCTAAGCTCCACGATGCGTATAAGCTCATTTAGGTAGTTATTCAAGGCATTTAACGAACCAAGTCTCACTAACGGTAATAGGTCATTTACAAAATCATCGAGATTCATTGTGGTGATCTCAGTACCTATTATTGTTGATGCATTACCTAGGATATTTGTTAATTCCATGTATTCCTTAATTCTATCCTCAATATCCCTTAATATATTCACTAAATTAACAATATCATTAACCTCAGAATTTATTGTATCTAGTATCGTTGGAAGGCTCTCCTTAACATTCTCCAACTCAAGACCACTAAGTCTCGAGATATACGCCTTAATTCTCTCAACTAAATTATTAATTTTGGACTCTATCTCGGTGGATAAGCCAGTTAGGTAATCATCAATTCCTTTCCTGACGCCACTAAGTTTGTTCATTACCTCCTTAATGGCATTATTTAAGGATGATGATAATATTGACAACTCATTATTTAACTCCTCAAGCCTTTGATCAATCTCACTCTCTACTCTATCAACACATAGCATGAAGAACGAGTATCTCTTAAGGAACTCACTTGATGTTTCTGGGACAGCCTTAAGTAGCGCCAATGCCTTTTCACAGTCATTTCCTTGTACGTTAATACCTGGCTTAATCTCGATATTTATTTTCAATTCATCAATACTTATCGTTAATGGCTTATAAAGCGACTCGTTAAGCCTATTTAGGTAATTACTAAGTACATTTAGTACCTGCGGTACAAGTTCAGGGGAGTATGGCGCGTATTCCGTTAAATCAGCATTAATGGGTAATAGCAGACCTCTAAGACTAAGCAACTTTATTAAGTCAATCTCCCTAAACTCTCTCCATAGGTGCGTTGGGTATAACCTCCTTACTAGGTACTCAAGCTCCTTACCTGTAAAACTCGACTTACCCAATGACTTAAGATAATTAATGAAACTCGACTCAACAATACTTATTTTAGCCCTACCGCCTTCATCCCTAAATATCTCGGGCTGATCATTGAGATTTTCACCCTTAACCCACGCCTCAACGATCCGCCTAATAACAACGTCCTTAGACTCCTTAGCACCGCGTTTAACTGCCATCGTGTACTGAAGAACCCTCTGCCTAACCTTATCTCTAAATGCCAGGATCTCATCCCTATAATCATTAAGTCTTTCTAGAAACACGGAGTACTCCCTTGGAACTTTATCCAGTCTTTCAAGCCTGGACCCAATCACTATGGATCTAAGCTCATCAACCTTATCAGAACCAAATACTGAGAAGTATGTAAAGTCCGTTACTGGACCAAGCACGAACTTCCAGGATAACCTACTAACTGGCTCAACAACATTTTTCATAATATCTCCTGTGAGCAACGTTCTTGACATTATAATCACCAATAATGAATCAATGAATCTTTCCTGCCCATTAATGATCATTGCACCCTCATTCACAACCTTACTCAGCAACTTAATGAGCTGGTTAGGCTCACCATCAATACTCACTATAACGCCAATCCTAGCATCAAGTGGATTCTCAATAATACCAAACCAGGCACCTGATGATGGATAAAGCGTTACTTGAGAACCAAGTGCAGCTCTAACAACCTCCATGGCTAGATCCTCGCGGAAGGTATTAACAATACTAATAGCCTTACTAACCTCCTCCTTAGCCCTAATAATCTCCTCGGGCTCCTTACCAAACACGAGAATCCTATGCAATCTAGGGGACGCTTGATAGGCCTTGACAATGCTTATCGCTGATGAAATCTTAGCACTGCTTGGAAAAATAACGTAGATCACGGGTTCACCTTCATATGCCGTGTAGTACGAACCATAGCCTATCGATATATCCCTCAAATCACCCTCAATAGGCGCCAACCCTAACTTAATTAATTCATTATTGACTCTGCTTAATCCATCACTGTCAAGCTTAAACCTAGCGACTTGCACCTCCTCAATAAGCCCCGCCTTAACCATTGCATTTATGTAGGAAGTCACATCATACCCAAGCTCCGAACTCAAGTCATTGATATCCCTAGGAACACCTGACAGTAATAATGCCTTAAAAACCCTGGACCCCCTCTCATCACTAGGACTCTCATTAATCACATCCAGATATGCCTTCAACTCGCCACTGGAGACCTCGCTCTTCAGGAACTCCTCAAATAACTCGTAATTAAGCTCCTTACCCCTCTCCACAATCATGTCCAGGAGCTTAGACGTGAACTTAACCAAGGCCCTCGGCGAAGCCTTACCGCCCTCAGTGTTAGCCACCAACTCATAAAGCGTGGCCAAGTACTCACGCCTCAGTGGATGAAGAGCATTAATTAAGCCCTTTCTCACCAGGTCAAGTCTATCATCGGTTGAGTAGGCATTGAATCGCTGTAGTAGCATTGCTTCATAGAGCCATAGGGGCATTCTCTCATCAAGCACTATCTCCATGTATACCCTACCCCTCGTTATGTCAAACACGTCAGGCACCATGTTCTTGAGAATGTTATAATAAAGCTGCGGTGTGAAAGCCAGCACTACCATAACCTTACTAAGTCTCTTTGGATCCACACCTAATACATCCCTGTAATTCCTAGGCTCAATCAACGCCCTAATCAAAGAACCGAGCTTAATGACCAAGTCCCTAACCTTAGCAGCATCACCAGGGCTAAGCGCATTACTAAGCTCAACAGCCCTACTAACCTCATCAGCCTCATCAATAAGCACGAGTAGAGGCTCACTGGAGTTACCGCGGGCCTTAAGCAATGAGTTAATGACAACATTAATATCAAGACCAAAGGACAGCGGAAGCCTAAGAACCCTAAGCCCAAGGCCCTGCGCCACGGCCTCCACAGCATCAAGCAACTCACTCTTACCCCAACCATACTGCCCAACAATTACAACAGCAATATTATCACCACCCCTAAGAAAAGCATTAATCGCTGCCCTAACCCTCTCAAGCTCACCCTCAAAACCCACAGGCGAGTACCTACGCTCAATAGGCGGAACTCCACTTGGATTCAACGGCCTATCAATAAACCCAAACCTACTATACATTATCAATGATTGAATTATTATGAACCATTAATTAAGAAATCAAACAAAATAAACTAACCTACAAAACCAGGGCATCAACATTCATAATCACCCTCACCTGCTAAAGTCCACCGCATAGGACACGCTCTGTACGATGCTTAGAAAGTGTGAGTTAATCATATCTTAATTAATTACTAAACCTCTCGTAATAAACCAGCTTATTGGGCATCCTGACATGCACCTCAAAGGGAGGCCCAATACCTGCTCTCCACAACTTCTCGAGAATAATTCCTGGGTCAGCATTGGTTATTATCAATACATCAATATCACTCGATAATGCGTACCTATTCTCAGCAACAGAACCGAATAGGTAAACCTCAGCATCAGGGTCTATGGACCTAACAACCTCCTTAATGATGCGAAGGTACTTATCAAGATTCTTGAATACGTCCTGACGCATCCTAGCATCCTCAATTAAATAATCATAATTCACCACTCATTATTTCATTAACAACCCTAATTAACCCTTCAGCCTACTCTCTCGTATATTCCCTTGG
>NZ_JBMFVA010000017.1:0-44199 GCF_049966235.1 Vulcanisaeta sp. | reverse complement strand
GGGTATCTATGTTGGAGTTTACGAACTCACCCCTCGTCACCGTAACCTTAACGGCGTCAGTATTTACGAACTTAGCCTCCTCAGCCTCGACCGACTCCACGTCGCTATTCACTATAGTCACACGTCTACCAACTACCTTCTTAACATTGACATTGGTTAATGTTACTTCATCACCCTCAACCACATCAAGACTACTATTCCTAATACTGACGTGCTTACCCTTAACAACCCTAACACCACTGGGTAAGCCCTCAGCACTTATATTCTCACCCTCCATAATCCCTGAGGTCAGTGACGCCCTGCCCCTACCTCTAATGCTCAATTCTATGGATGAACCACCACCAAGGTTTATCTTTATTATGCCCAGATTAATCGATCTAGCCTTCATTGCAGTCCTCCCTGAGGATTTACTGAAGTATTCATAGTATTTATCGAACTTCTCAGCCATCACCTCACCTTCAGCATATCCCTTATCTCACTCAGTAACTGCTTCGTCTCCTTAATCCTCTCCCTAATCTTCTCCATAACCTCCTCATCACTGGCGCTAGCATACTTCAACTCACTCATCCCTCACTCACCTTCTTTAACTCATCCCTAATCTCCCTAAGTATTCCGTTGACCTCGTCAAGCTCCTCAAGTAGGCTCCTAATAAACGCCCTATACGTGTTTAATTGATCAGCCATAGCCCTGGCCTGCTCATCCACACTGTCAAGCACAGGTACGAAGGCCACTATGGCCATGACTGCACCCCAGAATATGGCTAAGGCACCCAATATCGCCGCAACCACCAGGAACGGCCAGGAACCGGCCTTGAAGGCCATGTAGAAGATTGCCACTGGGACTCCAGCGCCTATTATTAACCCGGATATAAGCATGATCGCTATTGATGAGTAGGGAATCCTTATTTGGAGCGCCTCGCTATTTCCTCCAGTAACTCCCTGTCTATGACTAGTCTGAAATCCCTCACCCTGTAAACCTTCCTTAGGTGTGGCTTCGGCTTCTCCTCCACCACGTACGTACCCTCCACCAACCCAGCCTCCTCCAAAACCTTCAGGTGCATGTGGGCTAGGGCGTAGGGTATATGTAGGCTTTGGGCTATGTCCTGGATAAAGGTGGGTCTCTCCACCAATAGCAGGAGTATTCGCACCCTCAATGGGTTGGCTAAGGCCCTCCCAATCTTCACCAGGTCCTCCAGGGAACTCACTTTTAAAATCAACCATTCACCTCACCCCTAACTATAGCATACCTAACTATTAAGACTGACGCTAAGGAATAAAGCAATATCCCTAGTAAACCCTTGACTAGATAGGTAATGCTGAGATTAAGGGCACCATTCATGGCAAAAGCCATGTAGGTTGTTGGTAGGGCTAGGCTCACATACTTAAGTAATCCAGGTAATACTGCAATTGGGTAATATACAGGCGCCAACAGTAGGAGCGGCCATGGAATTATCTGGGAAACTTGATTAACCACTCTATAGTTTTTAATGCCGATGCCGAGGGCATAACCAAGTAATGCCGATGATAGGGCTATTATTAAGGCCGTCATTGTTGCTACCAACAACTGGGCTAAACCATAATGCATACTCATAATTACCACTGACAGTACGAGTAAAGATACGACTGACGGTATATCATATAAGACTAACTGAATGAAGTAGCCCAACGCAATATCCCAGTGATCAGCACCATTAGAGAATAGGAGCGAGTATATGGTTGAGCCACGCCTGAGGTAGGCAATGTCCTGGGAGGTTCCTATGAATGGTATTAGGAAGCTCGTATTAACCACAGTACCAACAATGAAGTAACTAAAGTACTGGGGATTACCAACAATTTTCAGGAGCGTTAGCCAGAGTATGGGAAATATTAAGGTGAATCCTATGGATACGTATATCCAATTACGGCTACTAAGCACTAAGTACTTAGCCATTGTGATGGTATTACTCAGTCTCATTGTTATCACCGTCAAAGACCTGGATAAAGACATCCTCAAGGGACGGCTCCTTAACCTCAAACCTAACTCTCCTCCTAACTAAGTCATTAATAACCTCAACGGCCTCATCCCAACCAACTTTTATTGAAATTCCTAAATCATCACTTCTTACCTCAACCCAGGGCAGCTTCTTCCTGAGCTCACTGGGCGAGCCCTCCATTAGTATCCTCCTTCTCATTAAGTAAACTCTATTGCTCAACTCCTCAGCTTCATGGATATAGTGCGTGGTTAAGATTATTGATGAACCATCATCCCTAGCCTTCCTAATGGCATCCCATATGTTCCTCCTATTCTGGGCATCAATACCCACTGTAGGCTCATCAAGAATTATTAACTTAGGTTTACACGCTATGGCTGAGGCCACTAGGACTAACCTCTTCATACCACCTGATAAATCATCAATAAGCTTCCCTTCATAACCCCTTAGACCAACCACATCGATAGCATCCTCAGCGCACTCCCCAGCCTTAGCCTTTGGAATACCCCTCAGCCTAATGAGCATCTCCACATGCTCCCTAACCTTAAGTAGGTTGAATGGTAAAGCCTCCTGGGGAACCACGCTCATTAATCCACTCCTCTTAGCCTTGCCGGAGTCCATACCCATTATGGATACCTTACCTCTATCTGGCCTTAACTCACCATAGATTTGCCTTAATAACGTTGTTTTACCTACCCCATTTGGGCCTAGGATCGATACTAACTCACCCTCATTAACGTTAATGTTTATGTCCTCATTAACCAGCAGGTTGCCGAAACTCTTCCATAATCCCTCAACTTTCACTATCGCATTTCCTGGATTCACCATCAGTTAAAATTGATACTGATTTATTTTTAAATTTTACTATCCAAGATGAGCATGATTCATCGATTGATGAGAAATATAGACTAAGTTAATATTATAATATTAAAAGCTTGAAAAATAAAAATATAAACATTGATTTAATTATTTAAGCATATCATAATATAATTAATTCATTACCTATGTCTTACCCTATACGCAGTTAATGAATGTAATACATGCATCTTTATGAAGCCCCTCGCCTCTTCCTCACTTGGGTACCAACCGCCCACGTAGTCGACTAAGTCCTTACTATAACTTGTGTATGGACTTTCCCTGCCAAGTATTGTTAGGCCTCCGAAAATCTTAACCTTAACAATACCACTAACCCACCTGTTCATGGTCCTAATAAGACCATCAAGCTCCTCACGCAGTGGTTCATGCCATAAGCCGCTATAGACCAGGTCAGTCCAGGTCTGATCAATCATCTTCTTAAACCTATACTCAAGTGGTGTATAGACAAGTTTCTCCAAGTCCCTATGAGCCTCAATAAGTGTTAATGCAGCCGGAGCCTCATAGACCTCCCTAGACTTAAAACCAACAACTCTATTCTCAATATGGTCAATTCTGCCAAAACCATGTGCGCCAACCACCTTATTAAGCAGCGATATTAAGCTTACCAGGTCAATTTTCTCGCCATTAACCGCCACGGGCAATCCCTCTCTAAACTCAATCTCAAGTATGAGAGAACCATTGACCTTCTCAGATGGTACTGTCCATTTAAAGGCATCTTCAGGAACTTCGATGTTAGGATCATCTATTTCATGACCCTCTATACTCCTCGACCACAGATTATCATCAATACTAAACCTACTATGTATGTTTGGTATTGGGATACCATGCCTCCTTGCATACTCAATCTCCTCGGCCCTATTCATACTCCAAATCTTCGCTGGCTCAATAATCATGAGATCGGGCGCTAAGGCCATTAATGCCTCGTTAAACCTGACCTGGTCATTGCCTTTAGACGTGGATCCATGCGCAATGGCATCACAGCCCTCCTTCCTGGCCACCTCAACGACCTTCTCAGCAATTAATGGCCTAGCCAATGCCGTACCTAATGGGTACTTATCCTCATAGAGAGCATTAGTCATTATCGCCATTGCCACAGGACCCTCGGCAAATTCCCTCTTAGCATCAATGGTGTAATGCTTAAGGGCACCTGCCTTATATGCTCTCTCCTCAATGTCCCTGAGATCATCATCCTGCCCAACATCCACCGTGACTGTTATAATCTCTGCATCAAACCTCTCCTTAAGCCAGTGAATTGCTACTGTTGTGTCGAGACCTCCTGAGTAGGCGAGTGCGATTTTACTGGGTTTCCTAAGTACCGGTTTAGGGAATTCACGACCACTCTAAACCCTATGTATTAATAAGCCTTACCCTCAATAACCTATATAATTATATAATTAACCAACCACCGCGATGGCGGGTTTCGAGAGATTCCTTAACTCCCTTGACACATCCTCAGGCCTTAACCCACTTATGTAGCTAATGAACTTCTCATAGTAATCAGCTGGTAAGCCATAGGTTGGTATTACCGAATAAAGCATTGCCACACCCTCTGGTGACTCGGCGGTGACCTTAATTCTACCAATCCTATTCTTAATGGCCATATTCAATTCCTCCTCAGAAATCACTTGATTACCTATTGTGCCAAGCATGACATCGATAGTCTCCTTAATGACCTCCCTACGCACACCAGCCATTGCAATAAGTACGCCCGAACTACCCAATGGCCAATACATGGAGTACGCGTAGTAAGCAAGGCCCCTCTTCACCCTAACTTCCCTGTAAAGTCTCGATATTAAGCCCATACCTCCGAGTATGGTATTCATCACTGTAACCCTAAAGGAGCCCTCTAGATTCGAAATGCCGTAGCTTGGGTAGGCAATGGTTATTGTCGCCTGAACCTTACCCTCAAGCCTTACATCGACATTACCACTTCCAAACCTACTTATGGGCACCTTGGCATAGCCTGCATATGGCAGGTTAATATCTACCATATCCTCAGGGGCAACAACAGTCAATGACAAGATCTTCAAAGCGTCAACAGCCCTCTTAATATCATCCTTTGTTATACCATCAAAGCTATAATCATAGGCAATGGGATGCCTAGAGTATGGGTGGTCATTAAATAGCACCTTCAGAGCCTCGGCCACTGACCTGACCGAGGTGTCCTCCCTATTAATGCTTATACTTGTCCTCGCCTCCCTAATGGCATCACTTAACCTATCAATGACCGGGTTTAGGAACATGTCCTCTATCAGCTTCACCGCCTTATTAACGACGGAGAACCTAGCCTTAACCCTAAGCGTGAGCGCGTCAAACCCCTTCTCGAAGGAGAATGAAACACCAATTCTCTCCAACTCCCTGGCATAATTACTCATTCTCCATAGTGGTATTAAAACATTCGCAATGCCAGGATAAGCCTCCTGCAGTGAGCCTAGGTTCAACTTAATGTCAAGTACGGCCACGTCCTTTACAGGCGATCTAATGAATAATTTATTAGCCACCATAGACATCACCTGTAAAGGATTGAAATCGATCTATTTAATAAATTATTCACGAAATCTATATACTCGCTGGTGCCCAATTTCGTCGCGTCCTCAATCACGGATATTAACCTACCTGGATCACCCATGAATAATTGTGATAAGCCGTAAATCTGGGCTAACTTACTTGGCGAGTCCGTGGAGAAGACAAGCCTAGCCATTATCCTCTCCCTGGCAAAGCCCAGCTCATCCTCACTAGGTCTCTCCGCTATTAACTCCTCAACCCTCATAATTGCCCTATCCGGATCCTTGACGTTATATATTATTATTGAGTATAGGTTGTTCATGTAAGTAACCTCGTAATAGCTATAGACTGCATCGCCAAGGCCCTCCTCAACAAGCCTATAAAGCCTTGAGGATCTCGGAACCGCCATGGGTTCCCTACTCGTTAAGCCATAGGTGAATGCCCTATCGCCGGAAATTATGAAGTCCGCTAAAATTGTCTTCCTTAAGCCATCAATGTCGTGCGCTCCAGGGACTTTAAACGCGATTAATAACCTGGGCGTCTCGCCACTCAATGCCTTTAACTCAACCCTAACCCTACCCTGTAATCCATCATCCCAGGGCTTAATAACTCCCGATTCACCACCAGGTTCTATACTGCCGAAGTACTTATTGGCTAACTCAACGGCCTTATCCTCACCTAATCCACCAACCACGACCAGCACGGCATTACCAGGGTTGTAATAACGCCTATAATACCTAAACAACTCATCCCTAGACACCCTGTTTAGGTCACTTCTCAATCCAGCGACTGCGTACCTATATGGGTGTACGTCCCAGGCAATCATCGATGCCCTATACACAAGCCTAAAGTCTGGGTCGTTCTCATTCATGTCAAATTCACTGAGTACAATCTTCCTCTCCAACTCGAATTCGCTTGGGTCAAACACCGCATTGGTCATCCTCTTACTCTCGATCTCAAAGCCCAACTCGGCATATTCCGCGGATAGTACTTCGACGTAGACCGTATAGTCGTAGTTCGTAAATCCATTAAAGTAGCCGCCAACCCCCTCAACGAGTTCGTCCACGCTACCCCTTAACCCTTCGATCTTCCTGAAGAGCATGTGCTCCACTAGGTGTGAGCCTCCGAATATGCCGGGGTACTCGTTCTTGGCGCCTACGTTGTAGAAGACATAGATCGCGGCAACGTCAATAGGCATGTGGTGTACAATTACTGTTAATCCATTGCTCAGCCTTGATAGGCTCACCATCAAAGGGCAATAAGGTAAGTATCAATAAAAGTATTGCGAGTAATGAATATCGAGCCAACAAAACAATGAAGCGTTAATAGGTTTACTTATTCACCCTTGATTCTTTATGAACCAGGGAAAGGCTTTTTACCATATAATAAATGGATGAGTTAGTGACGAGTTTAGAGCCCACTGAATATGTTTCCCTGCGTTAAATGATGAGAGGCTGAGAGCTGAGTTATGAATGGTCTTGCAATAATTGAATGAATATGGTTTGGTCGGGTTTGAATTTGGAGAAGTTAGGTGTTCCTGAGGAGAAAATGCTAATCAACTAGTTCTATCTCTATTTTTATGTTTTCGGGAACCCTCATCCTCATTAATTGCCTAATGGCCCTCTCGTCAGCATCCATATCTATTAATCGCTTGTAAATCCTCATTTCCCAATGATCAAACGTGTGGTATCCCTGACCACTCGGTGCTCTTCTCACAGTTACCAGGAGTCTCTTCCTGGGTAGTGGTATTGGTCCTGAAACCTTAACACCGAGCTTCTTGGCTATGCCGACTATTTCACTGGCTAGGTCATCAACCTGCTTACTGTCTGTTCCCCATATGCGTATTCGCGCCTTTCTCGGCATTAATCATCACACCTTAATTTCAATCTTCTTAGGCTTAATCTCGATTATCTGCCCAGCGGCTATTGTCCTACCCATATCCCTTAGGGCGAACCTACCAAGCCCTGGGAAGTCGCTGAACTTCTCAACAACCACATCCTTAAGTGGTTTTAGCCTAACGATAGCAACATCACCCTGCTTAATGAACTGCGGCTTCTGCTCCACGGTCTGACCAGTCCTTGGATCTAACTTAGCAATTAACTCAATTATTTGTGTCGGCACTGTTGCTGTGTGTACGTGAAGTACCGGTGTGTAGCCAGGGCCTATTGCCGTTGGGTGCCATAGAACAGCTAGTCTCGCCACAATCTCCTCAGCAACCGTTGGTGGGTTAGCTAGGTGACCCATTACGTCGCCCCTCTTCACATCATCCTTCTCAATGCCCCTAACGTTAATACCAACGTTGTCTCCCGGCTGAGCTTGCTCAAGCTTCATGTGGTGCGTCTCAATACTCCTAACATCGCCAACCTTGGCAGGTGGCATTACAACAATCCTATCACCAACCTTCAGCACGCCAGTCTCAATCCTACCAACAACTACCGTACCAGCTCCAGTTATTGTGTATACGTCCTGTATTGGTAACCTGAATGGCTTATCAGTAGGCCTTGGCGGCGGTTGTAACGCATCCAGTGCCTCTATTAGGGTTGGTCCGTTGTACCAAGGCATGTTACTACTCTTCTCCTTTATATTATCACCCCTCAATGCACTGACTGGTATGAAGGGAACCTTTGAGGGATCGTAGCCTAGCAACTTCATGAACTTACCAATCTCGGCCTTGATCTGCTCATACCTCTTCTGGTCATAATTAACAACATCCATCTTGTTAACAGCCACAATTACCTGCCTAATACCCAACGTAGCGGCTAGGAATAGGTGCTCCCTGGTCTGGCCCTGTGGGCCAATGCCTGTCTCGAACTCACCAGGTCTTGCTGATACAACGAGCATGGCAGCATCTGCCTGGCTTGCACCAACTATCATGTTCTTGACGAAGTCCCTGTGGCCTGGCAGGTCTATGATTGTTATGAAGTACTTGGGCGTCTCGAAACCTACGTGCATCGCCTCAATCGTGACACCCCTCTCCCTCTCCTCCCTAAGTCTATCGGTTACCCAGGCATAGACGAAGTCCTCCTTACCCATCTTCTTTGCCTGCTCCTCAAGCTCCTTGAATCCCTTCTCATCAACATAGCCAGTGGCTACCAGCAGGTGGCCTACCAGTGTTGATTTGCCATGGTCCACATGCCCTATAACCGCTAGGTTAAGGTGTGGCTTCTGTAAAGCCGACTCCTTAGGCTTCAGTATTAGGCTCATACCTATCAAGACGGAGCTGTGAAATAAAAATTAATAAGTTTTTGGGTTTCGATCACCGACATGGACAAGGTCATCACGAGAGTCTCTGCCTTAGTTTTTCCACACTGTCTTGGACTATCCTCTGGGCCACTGGGTCTAATACCCTGGCCCCCATTGACCCTATTAAACCGCCTATGCTCCCGTCGAAGTACCAATTAACCTTTGTCTTACCTGGACTTGGCTCCTCAAGCCTAAAGCCTATCTCGAAGTCCATAGTACTCTGCATGCCAGTTCCCCTACCAATGACTTTGGCGCTCTCCGGCGGCCTCTTCTCGGCGAATTTGGCGGTTATATTTATCGTGCCCTTAATGGCCCCAACACCCATGCTAGCCTTGACCTTGAAATTGTCCGGGTCAATAACGTCAACGGACTCGACACCAGGTATTATCGAGGCTATGTTCCTCGGGTCAATGAGAAAGTTATAGACCACATCCCTAGGCTTATCAACCTCGAAGGAACCATCATAGTGAACCCTCGCCATACGAATTAATTCAGTGCAGACTCATTTATAAGTAATTCCAATGTCTCTATATCAACAAGGCCATCATCGAGGCTATGCAGGACATGAAGAGCAGGGCCGGTGTTGCTATAAGCCCTGCCTTAAGGCCATACATTGATATTAAGTAAGTCATTAAACCACCCAATGAACTGGCCACGTGGTACGAGACGCCAGCACCAACATGCTTAATATCGCCTCTAAATAGTGATACTAGGTAAGTGATTGCGGTGTGTATGCTATTGCGTCGGCCATACCGAAGAGTGCGAAGAGTAGTAATGGGTTTATCCTGAACATGAACGCATTTATTAGCGAGAAAATCACATAACTAAGCATCAACACCTTGGTAGGCTTCACCCTGGTCATGACGGCTGACACTATTAATGTGAAGATTAGTAGGGATATCGTGGACGTAATTATTAGGTCGGGAACCTCATGCGCATTGAAGTATATGAGAATTACGGAGGTGTATGCATAGAAGCCTGAACTCTCACCGAACTTAACCCCAATGGCCCTAATGACCTTCTTAACATCCTCAATACGGAAAGCGAACCTCCAATTAATGGGCCTGGCACCCTGAGCAAGCGTTAAGATTACGACCGCCGATAAAAGACTTAATAACGACCCCGTCAATAATGCCAATCGCCATTGAATAACCATAAGGCCCACTCACCGCCAAGAGCTAATCCCTGAGCTATCCTGAGCATTAATAATTCATACGTTGCATACCACGTCTTCTCGATCGTCGATATTAACATTGTTGAGATGCCCATGACGATTAGGGTTAGCGCCAATGATGACTTGCTTGAGTGCTTATCACCGATTAAGCCAAAGACGTAGGCTCCGATGGGTCTTGCAATGAATGCCACGAATATTGATGTAATAACATTATAGGCTAGGAAGTTGAACCAAATTGATACCGTACCCACCACACTAAACAACGCCACCACTAGATTTCTCATGCATCTAATTCCACCTATGCATTTGGATTCTTGAATATTTATGGTTAAGCAATCACGGATTTATTATTAATAATAGGGCGGTCAATAATAAAATAACGTCTGTGGTTAGGCAATACATGCAATAGGCATTGTGGCTTACCTGTAGGTATATGCCGTAAACGCCAATTATTAGCCCAATGATTGATAGGGCCAGTGCAATCATTAATGCGTTCATTATTATTAAGAGTCCTGTTAGGAATAGGGCGATGACGGCCCCGATGGATAGCAATAACCTAGTCCTCCTCGGCACTATGAAATTAAACCTATCGCAATGAAATATGCCAGGTAAGCACGCATTCACGTATTTGACATTCTCATACGTATAATATATCATCAATCCTGAACCCGCCAGTGGCACTATGGCTAGTAACGGTACCATTAATGAGCTAATGCATTAAGGCGTTAAAATTAATGAGAATTGGTGCAAAATATGCATTTTAATTTAATTATAATATAGTGAATGCTCTAATCATGACCGAATTATGTAAAGTATGTGGGGTAGTTCCTGAAGTATTAT
Organism: Vulcanisaeta sp.; assembly: GCF_049966235.1. Taxonomy (NCBI): domain Archaea; kingdom Thermoproteati; phylum Thermoproteota; class Thermoprotei; order Thermoproteales; family Thermoproteaceae; genus Vulcanisaeta; species Vulcanisaeta sp. The sequence goes on along the minus strand of NZ_JBMFVA010000017.1, from coordinate 33,592 downwards.
TTCAAGTCCAGTCCTAACGCCGTCTGGTGAGCCGGGTAGTGCCACTATTAACTTGCCCCTGGTGACCCCAGCCGTAGCCCTCGTCATTATGACCCCGGTACCAATCTTCTGATAACTGACCTGCCTAAATAACTCACCGAATCCCTCAAGCTCCTTCTCAAAGAGTGGCCTAACGGCCTCTATTGTAACGTCACTCCTGGCGAGACCAGTACCACCGGTGAGCACTATCACGTCAACATCATCACGAAGGAGGAGGGAGTCAACGAGTGAACGTATCATGACAAGGTCATCCTTAATCAACTCACTACCAACAACCCTATGCCCAGCCTGCCTAAGCATGGACTCGGCGAGGTTCCCTGACTCATCCGTGTATGGCTGACCACTCACCTTAGCGTTGTATCGTGACGTAGACACAGTTATCACGAAGAAATTAGCCGTCTTAGGACCAGCCTCCCTATGCATTGTCCTTGGCACACTCATTAAGAAGAGTATTTTTGTATTGATATTTAAGGACTTCATTTAGTTTACGTATAATTATTTATTAACCGTGTAAAAACACTTATTTAACCTGGTTAGTTGATAGGCCCAATGTCTTCATGTGAATTCTTTAGGGCTTTAACTAGGATTAGTTCAGAGGGTGGTAAGATCGTCACTGTTAAAATTATTGTTAATGATAATGTACTATCTGATATAATCGTTAATGGAAAGCCCCTACTCGGTATTGCAACTAGTGGGGAAGTTTTGGAGTTAGCCAATAGGGCATTAACTGAGGATAGGGTGATTGAGACAACAATAGGTAATGCCAGGATTGTTCTAGAGCCTATAGAACCAAGACCAACCATCATTGTCGTGGGTTCAGGACTCATAGCCAAGGCCTTGGTTGATGTTAGTAATTCCATCGGTTACTACGTGGCTGTGGTAGGTAATAATGACGTGAATAAGGACCTATTTAGTAATGCTTATTTCGTGAGTAATGACCTTAGGGACCTCGAGAAGCTCATTGACGAGGATTCCATAGTAATAATTGCGAATGAGGGTGGTAAGCCCTATGACTCAGAGGCACTTTACATAGCCCTTAAGCATAATGCCAAGTTTGTTGGTGTGCTCGCGAGTCAGAGGAGGGCTGCGGTGATTATTGCCGACATGGTTAGGAGGGGGTTGAACCTCGATTATGTGTTGGAGAAGCTTCATTCACCTGTTGGGCTTGACATTGGTGCTAAGACTGCTGGTGAGATAGCCCTTAGTATACTCGCTGAGGTAATGATGTTCATGAGAAGCGCAAGCGGTAAACCAATGCATGAAATTAAGGATCCGAGGAAGTTCATTAAGGATGCCCTAGAAGGTAGATTGCAGGAACAATCGTGTTCCTGGAGACCTACTGAATTTAAGATGTGAAAAATCCATTACATAGCCTTCAATTCCTTCAGTTTCTGAATAGCTAATTTAACGGCCTCAATAATATTCTGGTAGCCAGTGCACCTGCACAAATTCCCTGACAGACCCCTCCTAATCTCCTCCTCCGTTGGATTTGGATTCTCGCTTAATAACCAATAGGTCTCCATTACGAAGCCCGGTGTACAATAACCACACTGTAGTGCATGCTTCTCCCAAAAAGCCTCCTGTATTGGGTGTAACTTACCATCCTTAGTCAGGCCCTCAAGCGTCAGTATTTCAGCACCATCAGCCTGAACGGCAAGTACTTGGCAGGACTTAACACTAACGCCATTCATTATAACCGTGCATGCACCACAATGCCCAGTATCACAACCAACATGCACGCTCGTAAGCCCAAGGTCCTCCCTCAGGAAGTGGACAAGCAATTTTCTAGGCTCTACATCCCTCTCATACAAAACACCATTAACCTTAACCCTAATCCTAACCCTCTCCTCAGGCCCAACCTTAAGTGTTGTTGCCATGCCCATCACCTCAACAGGGCATTCTTAATCGCCCTCCTAGTAATTACCTTAACCATCGCCCTCTTATACTCGGCTGAACCCCTAATGTCACTTATTGGACTCGACTCCTTCATAGCCCTCTCAGCGGCTTCTTCAATAACATCATCCGTTAATTTACGCCCAATCAAGGCCTTCTCAGTCTCACGAGCCCTAAACGGCCTAGGGCCTGCAGCCGTAATGCCAATGCTTGCGTCCTCTACGTAATCCTCAGAACTAAGTCTGAGCGTTACTGCGACGCCTACCACTGCGAAATCACCTGCCTTACGCTCAAGCTTCACGTACGACGACTTAATATTACCACTAAACCTCGGTATCACTATTTCACTAATCACCTCGCCTTTACCCAATGCGGTGGTGAATGGACCTGTTATGAAGTCCTCAACAGGAACCTCCCTAGTCCCTGATGGGCCGAGTATCTTTACGGATGCCCTAAGCGCAATTAAAGTTGCTGGCCAATCAGCCGCTGGGTCTGCGTGGGCTAAGGAACCAGCCATTGTGCCGAGATTCCTGATCTGTGGGTCGCCAATCTGCACCGCCGTTTCAAGCAGTGCTGGGTATATCTTCCAAAGATCCCTATTAACCTCCACTTGGTGATGCCTAACCAATGCGCCAATCCGTATTTTATCGCTCTCAATGCTTATATACGATAGGTTAGATACCCTGTTAATATCCACTAAATACGAAGGCCTAACCAACCTGAACTTGAGCATGGGCATGAGACTCTGCCCTCCAGCAAGTATTTTCGCATTTTCGTCAGTCTCAAGGACCTTTACGGCCTCATCCAATGATGCAACCCTTATATAACCGAATTTTGGAGGATACACGAGAGCGTGATTACGGCAATACTAATTAAGCATTACTTTGGCATTCAGTTAAAGTATTAGGAGGATATTGCTTAAAGCAATGATTATTAAGCTGCATTAATGCCATACGTCGGTGCACGTATTAAGAGGATTGAGGATCCTAAGTTCATCACGGGTAGCGCTAGGTATGTTGATGATGTGGTGGTTCCAGGGACACTCTACATGGCGATATTGAGGAGCACCGTCCCCCATGCAAGGCTGTTGAGGATTGATTATGAAGATGCATCAAGAATCCCAGGCGTTGTTGGTGTTATAACGGGGTTGAATATTAAGGTTGAGAATAGGCCGAGGAACTTCCCGATGGCTAAGGATGAGATCCTATATGTTGGTCAACCAATAGCTGCGGTGATTGCTGAGGATAGGTATAAGGCCTATGATGCCCTCGATTACATCCAGGTTGATTATGAGCCATTACCCACCGTTATTGATCCTGAGAAGGCACTAACCGATGATGTTAAGGCTGTCGAGGGAGAAAACAATCTCGGTTATAGGAAGACCTACAGAGCCGGTAATCCCGAGATTGAGTTTTCAAGGAGCGATGTGGTGATAGAGACCAAGCTTGAAATTGGCAGGGTTTACCCAGCGGCGATGGAGCCCAGGGGATTATTGGCTGTGTATCAGGAGGGTAGGTTAACAGTCTATGCATCAACACAGGCGCCGCATTATATGCGTAAGTTCCTCCTTAATGCGTTCAGGGATCATGTTAGCGATATAAGGGTTATACAGGCAGACACAGGTGGTGCCTTTGGCTCAAAGATGTTCCCATACCCTGAGGACTACATAGTTGCCTACGCAAGCATTATTTATAGAAGGCCCGTTAAGTGGGTCGCCACTAGGCGTGAGGACTTACTAAGCACGTACCATAGCAGGGCCCAGATACATAGGATTAAGGCTGGGTTCACAAGGAGTGGTGAGTGGAGGGCATTAATTGATGAATTAATAATAGACCTGGGCGCCGCGACTCATGGTTATTACTTAGCTGATATAACATCCACGTTAATAAGTGGGCCTTACAAGGTTAGGGATATCCTGGTTGAGGTTTATGGCGTTAGGACGAATAAGACCCCACTCGATCAGTATAGGGGTGCAGGTAGGCCTGAGGCTGCCTTTGTGTATGAGCGGATAATGGATATAGCAGCTGATGAACTTAAAATGGACCCAATAGAGATTAGGAGGAGGAATTTAGTGACGGAGTTACCGTACACAAATCCCTTCGGTCATAAGTATGATAGTGGTAATTACCTACATCTACTTAGTATTGCTGAGGGTTATTACAGGGATTTTGAGAGGAGGGTTGAGGAGTTGAGGAAACAAGGTAGGAGGGTTGGTGTTGGCTTATCATTTTACATAGAACAGAACAACTTTGGGCCGTGGGAATCGGCCTCCATTAGAGTTAAGTCTGATGGCAAGATCCTCGTTATAATAGGCGCGGCACCTCATGGACAGGGCGATGCAACAGCAATAGCTCAGATAGTCGCTGATGAACTCGGCATTGACATGAACCAGGTGGAGGTTTCGTGGGGCGACACTGAGTTGATTGGTGAGGGCTTTGGCACGTTTGGTAGTAGGACGCTTACTTTGGCTGGTAATGCCGCGTTGCTTGCCGTGAGGAAGCTTAAGGATAGGTTAAGGAGGGTTGGTGCAGCATTAATGGGCATTAATTATGAGGATGTAATCTACGAAAGCGGCTATGTCAAGGATACCAAGACTGGGAAATCCCTTAGCATTAGAGATATAGCTAATGCGTTGACGGCGAGTGTTGGTGGTACGTGGCCTTACGGAGTTGAACCATCGTTAGAAGACTCGGCATACTTCGGTTTAAGTAATTATACGTATCCATACGGCTCGCACATAGCCCTTGTTGAAGTTACTGAGGAAGGTTTGGTTAAGGTTCTTGATTATGTGGCTATTGATGATATTGGTTTTGTGATTAATCCAATGCTTGCCGAGGGTCAGGTAATTGGTGGGGTTGTTCAGGGCTTTGGTGAGGTCGCTCTCGAGGAGGTTAAGTATGATAATGATGGTAACCCACTAACGCAAACCTTTAGTGAGTACTGGATACCAAGCATAATGGAGTCCTTCAATGCCAAGTGGCATTACCTTGAGGAGGGAAAATCCAATGCACCATTACCCACTAAGGGCATTGCTGAGGGACCGTTAATCGGAGTATTACCAGCATTAACGAGGGCTGTGGAGAATGCCGTGGGCAGGAGAATCACGAAAATACCCATTGATCCATCATTATTGATTAAGTAATCCACAGTCTAGTTTTTAAGTAGTTAACAATGTATTTAATTCAGGGGGCGGATGATGGCGAGCCACCAAGGCGGCTACTCGCCTGACACCCCCTGGTTCTATTTTATCGACCTTCTTCTGCAGTCTCCACATAAATGGCGGGTCTACCTGGCAATGAATTTCTAGCCCTATTGCCAGGGTCGTAGGTTGGGCTTATGGCGTCTTGCATAATGACCTCTGCGCCAATCCTGGACTTAATGTAGTTGCTCAATTCCTTAAAGACCCTTAGTTCCATTTCTCTACTAACTATTTTCCTAGGTATTGTTCCATCAACGACCTTAGAAACAAGGTTAGCTACCCTATCAGCCATACGTCTATACTCAGGCTTATTGACGATTGCCCTTATCGTCTCGCCCATCGTCTTACCCTCATTAATGAGCTTAATAGCCTCATCAACAATTTTGTAATACTCACTTGATGGCCCTACGTAAAGATGCACAGCTTTAGGCGTTATTTTAGTAACCCTGAGTATCTCCTGGATATCCTCTATAGTCCTCTCAACCAGGTCTAAGGCTATGTCCAGTTCATCATTTATCAATTCCTCATTATACTCAGGCCAGGGTTCCAGGGATACGAATGTTTCATTACCCATTCTATGCCAAAGCTCCTCAGCAATATGAGGCATCACTGGCTGTAACAACTTAACCCAGCGCTCAAGGACGTACCACAAGGCCCATCTAACCTCGTCCTTACTGACATTAATAACGCCCGTAATTTCCAGGTACTTCTCAACGGATGAGAGTAGGTCAAAGAATGCCTTAAGAGTGTAACCCCTAATGTTCTCATTATCCATGTCAATCGTTGAATCACGAATCGCCTTATTCACCTTAGAAATTAGCCACTGCGTGATCAATGATGAATTCTTAACATTGACATTACTTAACGATCTTCCCTCCTTAATAATATCATTCGTGAGATCCCAGAACCTAGAGAACCTACTCGCGACGCTGGTCACGTCATCCTCCCTCCAATCAAGTGTTGAATCAAGGTCTGTGGCTGAGGCTAGGTAAAGCCTCGCAAGGTCACTGCTGTACTTCCTTGGTATATAGGGTAACGGAAGTACGTTACCTAATGACCTACTCATCTTCATGCCTTCCCTAATCACGTACTCATTAAAGGTTATTGACCTTGGCCAATACTTCTCTGGGAATATGGCAACATGATGAAACACGAAGAAGCTCAGGTGACTACTTATTAAATCAGGACCACTATGTCTCTCATCCACTGGGTACCAGTAATCAAACTCATTTCTCATGTCCTCAATTAACTCCTTACTAACATCAAACACCTCAGCAACACGACTTGGATCGCCCTCACCTAGGAATATGTAATTAAAGAAGGCCATTATTGCGTTTAGGGCCTCCTTATCATTACCCTTACTGCTTATGACCCTTTTAGCAAATTCCCCAAGCTTTTTGTCAAGACCACTTGACCTTATTTTATGGGCAATTGTGTAGTAAGCCATGTATATTGTTGAGTCACTTAGGGACTCTATTATCCAGTCGGGATCCCAGGGCAGTCTCGTACCGAGCCCCCTCTTCCTCGCGCACGGTCTCATGGATAACCAATTAAATACGTCCTCAAAGTTCTTCCTGTACTTCTCGGGTATTATCCTCATGGAGTTAAGGCACTTAAACGCTTTCGCCTTCCACTCTGGGTTTCCATAATTAAGGAACCACTGATCCTTAATCACGGCCGCAATGACCGGGTTACCACTCCTCGTATATACGTTCCTAGGCTCTAACTCATACATCCTACCCCACGCCCCCTGCTCGCTCAGTGCCTTTATCGTCCTCTCCCTAGCCTCATTAACACTAAGCCCAGGGAATAATGTGTTCTCCTTCATAACACCATTGTAAAACTCCTCCCTATACACAATCCTCGTTGCCTCATCAAGTCTCTCCCTATCGCTCTGACCCTTAACACCGAGCTTCTCAACCACGTCCTTGGCGGGGTACTTACCATAATTGGGCAGTTTAATGATGCTTATGGGCTCTATTGACTCTACGATTTCCTTAATGCCGTACTCACTCAATGTCTTCTCATCCTTCTTAAGGTCCATTAGGGCTACATAGTCGTAGGGCGCGTGGGCGGGTACACTATAGACAACCCCCGTGCCTGTGTTCTCATCAACAAAGTTTGCAGGTAATACTGGAACCTTTCTATTAATGAGCGGCGTAATTACGTATTTACCTATCAACTCCTCACCACGTATTGAACCGACCAACTTAACATCATAACCCTGATAACTTAATTTCCATGCCGCTGGCTTTGAAATTATCCACCTCTCACCATTAACCTCAGCAATCACATACCCAACACTTGGATGAATCCACACGTTTGTGATCCCATAAATTGTTTCAGGCCTTAACGTAGCCGCGACTAGGTACTCATTGGAATTCTCCAGTCTAAACTTCACGAGGTTGAACTCGAGTATGTCTATGGTCATTTCATCCCCACCCTTAATGTCATGCTCACCCACCGCCTGATTCTCATCAGGTGAGTAGAGCACTATATGGCTGCCCTGTGTTATGTAACCAGTCTCCCTCAACCTGTAGTACTGCCAAATAATGAACGCATTATAGTCTGGATCACCAGTCGTGAACTGCCTCCTGAAATCCATTGAGTATCCCATTGACATGAAGTCCCTAATGTAGACCGAGGCAAAGAACTGGGCTATGTTCCAGGGATTAGTAAATGTGCCTAGTACCTCCTTAACTTTACTTGGATCATCTACGTATAGGCTCACGTACCAGGAATACAGCCTTATATCATCCGGGTCACCCTTCATTATTCTGTCAGCCACTGACTGTATTGGTGTACCCGTTATGTGCCATGCTATTGGGAATAATACATTGAAGCCCCTGGCTCTCTTATACCTGGCTATTATGTCGCCTATCGTGTATGTTCTACTGTGACCAATGTGCGGTGAACCTGATACGTATGGGTATGGCACCGTTATGAAGTACTTGGGTTTACCTGGCTTTGGATCAGCATTGAACATTCCTTTATCATACCACTCCCTCTGCCATTTTCGCTCAATTTCCCTAATCTCCCTCAAAAAATCGCTATACAGCTCTTCAACCTTTGATTTAAACGATTCCATTTCACTTCCTGAGAAAATCCATCGTTTTTAATAATTACTACCCATATTTAAGCTTTTTAATCAGCACCGCTAACTTCGGCTTCAGAGGACCTGGCTTCGGCGAGTTCGGCTAGTCTCGAAACAACCCTCTCCTCACTAATTATGTCCCTAATTGAGATGACACCGCGTAATTTATCGCCATCCATAACCACTAGGTGCCTTATCTTATGGTCATTCATTAGCAGGGCAGCCTTGTAAATGCTGTCCTTGGGACCCACTGTTATTAAATTCCCTATAGTACCGATCTCAGTTACCTTAGCATTAAGGTCCTTACCATGAGCCAACGCCTTCATTATGTCTCTCTCGGAAATAACACCAATTGGCTTACCTGCATTATTAACAATTACTAATATACCCACATTCTCCCTACTCATTATGTTAACTGCATCCTTAACCCTAGCATTCTCATTTATTACGAGAGGTTCTCTCTTTATTATTTTGTCAACGGTAAAGCTCATCGACAAATGCCGCATATGATCATTTATAAACTTTACGCGTTATTTAAAATGATAAACCATTATAAATAAGAGCTAAAGGAATATGATAAAATAATTTAAAAAGAGAATGCGATCATTATTAAGTAATGGCATATTTAATAAACCAATTCACAATTGGAATCATGATCTTCATAATATTACTCATTATTTCAATAATAGGATTGAGAATTAAGACTGTGATTATTCATGAACTAACAAGGCACTCCCGCACTGGCGATACCTGCCCACTCTCTATGGATTTAATCATAGTGAATACCCTGAGACGGGCAACAATTGTACTAAGGGGTTTTTATGCGTATATTACCATGTACTTCATTAGGGATGATGGTTCCGTAATACAATTCTTTAGGGGTTACGTACCCTCATTGAGCAATACTTGGAGAATAATGGATTTCTCACCAAGCATTAGGCTGTTTAACTTTGCCGTGAGCAGTGATGGAATAGGCATTACCGATATATTGATACCATATCCATCATCCCTAGAATTACCTGGCAGTTTAATATCACCATTTGACATAAGGACTGGGGAGCCGACGGGTGTGGTTAATTTCCTCAGCATTAGGAGGGCTTTGTCATCAGAACTTGGTGAAAGGCTTGTTCAGTCAATGAGCCTCGCTGAGATTGTTAGGAGGATTAAGTTAGATATATCATTTTATAACGGTGTTAATCTCACGAAATACTCCACGTCATTACTAAGGCTTCTGGCTAATGCCGGCATTCAGGTTGATGGTGAGGTTAGGGTCATTGAGGGTTCTGTGGATACGAACCTGAGAAAAGTAATTAATTGCCCATATCTCTTTAGTCATGCGGCGTGCCTAGGTAAGGCGTTTAGGACTACGTGGGTTTGGTTAACGATCATTGAGGCAATCCTCGGTCTTGCCTATGCATTCATTCCCTCCCTATTTGTATTATTGATAGGTGCACCAATAATATACGTGTTAGTGATATTACTGCTATCATTACCAAGAATTACCTAACAACACTGTATGGGCAATACCTCCTATGCTCACAGCCTGAGCATAATCCCCTACTGGGTGATGGCCTTGGATTTCTAAGCCCAAGCCAATAATCGAGGGAATAATCCACATCCTTAAGGAAATCATTGAAGCCTCTAACGTTGATCCTATGGATAACAACGTACTTCGTCAATCTCACAAAATCCTCACCACCATCCAAGGATCTAATGATTAGGTCTATATTATCAATTATTCGAAATTCTGATCCCCTAACAATCTTTATGATGGCTGCACCCCGTGGGTTAAGCCCCAGGTAATTCATCATATGGAAGTACGACTCTGCCTGTAGCGCCTCCCTACCCCTCATGAATTTCAGATTTGTCAAATTATTAGTGGTCTTTAATTCTATTATGTACGTGGGCTTATTATCCAGGTTTATTATTAAGTCGGGAAGACCGAGGATTGGTACGTTTCTTCTAACCATTACTAGCGAAGCCTCCTGAATAAAAGGCTTACTAAAGTCTGCATAGCCAATCCAGTTCTTCATTTTAGAATTGAAGAAGTAGACGCCCTCCTCACCGCGATTAACTATGATGGGATTCCAACCAAGCTCAAGCCCAAGCCCATCCTCATTAACACCAAGCTGCCTTGAATGTTCCTGGAGCCCATTAATTACGCCTTCATTAACAATCCTACCCCTCAAGTAGTCTAGGTGTATCCTGTATTCACAACCATGTATTTGTGAACCAACGTAACCTGACATTAAAAAGAGCACTCCATGCTTAAGCCTGGGTATGGTAAATTCCTCATTACCCCAATGAAGCACGGCATATTCACCAACTAATTCCATGCATGGCACAGTGTCGAGCCTGGGCAAATGAATCACCTAAGTAACTTATACTATGAAATACACATAGCGCTAACTATAAAGTATTACCCTGGTAATGCAATTATGAAGAATGAATCAGTAGACCCGCGTTCTCTAAGGTTTATAATCCCAGTAATATGGCGTGGTTGTGGGTAAAGTAAAGATTGTGGCAACCATAGGACCGACCTCGGAAAAAACAGAGGTGTTAAAGGAGCTCATTAAGTATGTTGATGGAATAAGGATAAACTTCTCCCACGGTAATACCGAGGAGTGGAAGTCCAGGATATTAAACGCCAGGGAACTTAGGAGTGATATCGCCGTACTTGGTGATTTAAGAGGCCCTGGAGTTAGAACAGGAAGCATGAAACCCCTAACACTCAATACTGGCGACTCTGTGGAATTCAGACTCGCTGAGGAGGCGGTTGGGAATTTCGTGCCAATACCTAATCCATCATTCTTTAGGGTTATAACGATTGATGATATTATCGTGATGAATGATGGCAGATTAAGACTGCGTGTTGATAGGGTTTCGGGAAATAATGCGGTTCTCACGGCATTAACTGCTGGAATTATTGCCCAGGAGAAGGCCGTGGTTATTAAGGGTAAGGATTACCCATTACCAATACTTGATGATTATGATAGAGAGGTCCTTAAGTTCGCTGTGGAGGTTGGGATGGATTACTTGGGTGTGAGCCACGTTAGGAGTTCTGACGATATTGAGGAAGTTAGGACCGAGTTGAGGAGGCTTGGTGGTGATTGGATAAAGCTTGTGGCTAAGATTGAGGGTCCCGACGCTGTTAGGAACATGAAGGATGTTGTTTGCTCGAGTGATTATGTGATGGTGGCCAGGGGTGACCTAGGTATGCACTTTGACCTTGAGGAAATACCCAGGATACAGACGGCAATAATTAAGGAGGCCCAAAAATGCGGTAGACCTGTGATGGTAGCAACACAGTTATTGGAGTCAATGATTGAGCAACCAGTGCCGACTAGGGCTGAGGTTGTGGATATAACGAATGCGGTCACGGAGGGCGTTGATTCATTATTATTAACTGGCGAGACCGCCGTTGGTAAATACCCTGTTGAGGCTGTGCAATGGTTGAGGAGGGTTGCCAGTGAGTATGAGGATGAGGTCCATGTCGAGAGGGATGTGATGGCGAATATAACCGATAGGCTTGCCCTGGGCATCGTTCAGTTGGCTGAGGATATTGGTGCAAAGATAGTCATTTACTCGAGGGGTGGTAGGTTCGTCGAGGCCATTTCTAGGTATAGGCCTAGGGTGCCTACCTACGTTGGTGTCAGTGATGAGAGAATAATGAGGAGGTTAAGGCTTTATTGGGGTGTGGAGCCTATACTAATTGGGAATATTAGGGAATACGATGAGGGCGAGAGGGAGACACTGAATCAGTTAATAAGGAGTGGCTTGATTGCTAAGGGTGACCTTGTCCTTCTGACACATGGAGTTATAGACACATACAATGACTATAGCATAAGGATACTCAGGGTCTAGACTAATCTAGGCAGTGCCTTCTACGCGTGATTAAGTAAATGACATAGGCGAGACCCACGCTAATGGCTAGGAAGAATACACCGACTAATGCGTAACCCATGATCAATGACCTTATTGACAGGTATAGGAACAATAATGGTATTAGCGATGCCAGTACTAGGCATAGGTAATTCATGTAATTGGGCTTGCCATGGGAAGTACTTGTTAAGCCGGTTATCCTCAATGCATCGCCGATCCTCTTACCATTTGGCTCAAGGTAAAGCTTAACATAACCAAGCCTTACTAATTCATCAACAACCCTTCTCTCATCCTCGCTCAATGAATCGTAGGCAATCCTACCCCTACTCAAAACCTTCCTAAGCAACTCCTTACCCTTCTCACTTAATTCATCCATCTCAGTATCACCTCATTAATTATATCAGATGATGATAGCTGCCTAAATAGGACATTACGGGATTTAAGTAGCTCAATTGCCGTATTGAGTTTAACGGAAACATCATCAACGCTTTCACCGTAAATTACCAGGTAATGATTATTATTATCACTAATTACGGCTCCGAGACCAATAATATCACGAAGCAATGAGTAGTCCAAGGTACTAATTAATAATGCCGAGATCCACCTATCACCAATGCGTACTACCCCTTCGCCAACACCAACACTGAGACAGACTCTGCTCAACCTTAAATCATTAACTCCCTGAGAGGAAACACTCCTTAATACCCTAACCCTAGTCGTGACAACCCCCTCCGCATTCACACCACCCCTCCTACGCCTAATAACAAGGAAGTAAATTGCTAAAATAACGGCAAACACGATAATGAATAGTACGGGACTTATTATGAATAGCAGGAAAGACGCTAAAGCACCTAGGATCCAATACCAATTTTTCCTTAAAAAATCACTAAACATTATTGCCTTCAGAAATTAGCGGTCGAAGAATCTAATTAATTAATTGGATAAAAAGAGAGAGAAACATTGGGAGAAAAACATCATTAGACGCGAGTTAATGACTCTAAACTCATACAAATCCACGTGAGGCATGACGAAGCAAGCAGATAAATGCTTTATTAGGCATGTATTGAATCAACGTAGCTAAACACCTGCCACAATCTAACTTTTACACTATAAATTAAAATTACAACCTTTATAAGAAACCGCAATATAAATCAAGAACAGTATGTCCAAGAAGGAGAAGAAGGAAGAGGGAAAGAAGGAAGAGAAGAAGGAAAAGAAGAAATAAGCCGATACGTTAGTTACGAAATCGATACTCATTAAAAATAAATCTATATTTTCTTCCCTTTAATCTTCAATAATTTCCTAAGTCACTATGAATAAATAAAAATAATACCTAAAATAATTGCCTTGGCCAGCCATACACCCAGCCACGGCATAACTCCCCTTCTGTACCATTCGTCTAAGGCCCTACCCGGACCTCACCCGTGGAGATCACAGGTCCCTATTTGGGCCATTATCCCCTGACGACCTCTCGATCGGCGGGTTGCCCCGCGGGGATCCACGGTATTGTGGGGAAGTTTCCTCAGACGAGCCGTTGCCGGGCTCGCCCGGTTATTGGCCGTGGCTGAGTGTATGGCCGCAGACTAATTATTGCCTTGCCCGATATAAAACTTATTCCATTCGATAATGGTTTTGTACCTTTCATATGCTGAAATCTTATTAAACCCTTAATGCCAGTTCGATTTGAATGAGTAAATACATCTACCCGGATGCCATTATTGCGACTGCTGGTCATGTGGATCACGGTAAGACCACCCTAGTTCACGCGCTTAGTGGCGTTTGGGTTGCTAGGTATAGTGAGGAGATTAAGAGGGCCATGACTGTTAAGCTTGGCTACATAACAATTGGCCTTTATGAGTGCCCATCAATGGAGGGTGAGTTTAGGATAATTAGTGATGGTTTGCTTAAGGATGGTAAGTGCCCTAATGGTGATGAACCTGCACTTAAGAGGAAGGTGTCAATACTTGATGTGCCTGGCCACGAAGTCCTAATAAGCACCATGATATCCGGTATTTCCTACATAGATGCCGCTCTCCTAGTGATTGATGCATCAATGCCAGTACCTCAGCCACAGACTGAGGAGCACTTCACGGCATTGACGATAATGGGCCTTAACAAATTAATTGTCGTTCAGAACAAGCTCGACCTAGTGAACAAAGAGCAGGCGCTTGAGAATTATAAGCAAATTAAGCAGTTTCTTGGTAATACGTGGGCCAAGAACTCGCCGGTAATACCCATATCCTCACTACATAAGGTCAATATAGAGGTCATATCCACATTAATCGATAAGCTAGTACCACCTAGGGAGGCCTCTGGTGGTGATTTCAGGATGTTTGTCCTTAGGAGCTTCAACGTTAATAAGCCAGGCACTTCACCAGATAAGTTGGTTGGTGGTGTGCTTGGTGGTACGGTTATTAAGGGCTCAGCAAAGGTAAATGATGAAATCGAGATAAGACCAGGCCTTAAATTGGGTAATAAGTATGAACCGATAATCACAAGGATCGTTAGCATAGCAATCGGTAATGAACGTATTGAGGAGGCTAGACCAGGTGGCTTAGTGGGTATTGGTACGGAGCTTGATCCGGCGTTAACGAAGGCTGACTCTCTCGTTGGTAGTGTTGTTGGTAAGCCTGGCACATTACCACCTGTATGGAGTGAGTTAACCCTTGAGTTTCATAGGATTGAGAAACCTGGTGATCAAGCGTTAAGGGATGTGACGTTTAAGCCCAGGGATATTGTAATGGTGCATGTGGGTTCAGCAGCAGTGATGGGTATTGTGAAGGGATTCCATGGTGGTAAGCTCGATATAACGTTGAGGAAGGCGGTCTCTACAGAGCAGAATTCCAAGGTGGTCATTACTAAGCAGGTTAATAATAGATGGAGGATTGTTGGTTATGGAATACTTAAGGATGGTAATGCGGTCCTTGAGTGAGTTTTAATGGATTTTAAAATAGAGTGTGCAGTCTTTGACACTAGTGCGTTATTACTTATGTTTACTGAGGGTGTGCGAGTAATTGACCAGGTCCTTAAAATTATCAATACACTAGTAATACCGGTAATACCATACCCAGTATTTAATGAGTTGGTAAAGTTGAGTAGGGGTAGGCCTAGGACAGCTAGGGCGTCAAGTAACGCCCTTAATTACGTTATTAATAACTTCTCAATTGCTAAGACTGATGGCTCACCAGATGATTCTGTAATCGAGGTGTCTAGGGCGTATGGTTGTGTTGCCGTGACATGCGACATGAAGTTACTAAGGAGGCTGAGAAATGCGGGTGTTAGAACGATTTATTTAAGGGCGAGTTCAGGTAGATTAGAGGCTGATTTTGAGTAAGGTGATTATGCCGTAACTAGGTATTTGCTGTACTCCCAATCAGTTATTACATTCCAAGTCCTTTCCCAGGGGCCAACCCTAGTTAGGTAATCCTCCCACTCATTCTGTTTAGCCCTCAGGTACGCATTCATCAAATCACTTGGAAACTCACTAAATAGGAAGCTTTTAGAAAGCTCCTTAAGCGCATCCTCCAATGTAGTCGGTGTTTCCAAGGTATTGACTAATTCATACGCCACATCCTCTGTCGGTGATGGTGGCTCCCTCCTCTCCTCAAAACCCCTCAGTATCGTCTTTATCATAGCTGCGAAGGCTAGGTATGGGTTCATGCTTGGGTCCGGGTGCCTATACTCAATCCTGTTTATCCTCATTTTATACTGCGGTATCCTAACCATGGCACTCCTATTTGCATAACCCCAAACAATCCTAGTCGGTGCCTCATAATGAGGCACTAACCTCTTGTATGAATTAACGAGTGGGGCAACAAAACTGCTTAATGCCCTTGCATTGTCCAGTATTGAACTTATTGCGTAGCCGCACTCCTCAGTTATCTTCCCCGTATTACTTAGGAATAGGTTCTCGCCATTCCTCCAAACACTAATGTGCGTGTGGGCACCACTACCGTTAACACCCCAGAAGGGCTTTGGCATGAATGTGGCTATTAAGCCGTATTTCTTCGCCATGTCCTTAGCCATAATCTTAAAGTATATCATTTGATCTGCAAGTCTTAATGGATCAATAGCACCTATGTTTATTTCATACTGGCTTGGGGCAACCTCATGGTGAATCTTGGTGTAGTTAATTCCTGCCTTAGCTATTGCCGTTATTAGTTCCTTCATGAATCGAGATTGCGCCGTAGTATTCCAACCATCAAAGTAAATACCAGAATCTGCAAAGACTGGTTTACCACCATCTTCCTTAACCACGAAGAACTCAACCTCAACACCCATTAGGAAATTATAACCCTTAGACTTGGCTTGCTCAAGCGTGTCGTTAAGAATCCTCCTTGGGTCAAGTAGTGATGGTTTATTGGCTATGTCGGAAACCATTGTGAATACGTCAGCCACCTTACCATCCTGCCAATACTCCACGTACACAGCCCTTGGATCCACATATGCAATGAAGTCGCTTTTATTCACTGTTGAGTATGATGGTATTGATGAAGCATCAAAGGGCATTCCATCAATGAATAGGTCCTTGGCCATGTCTATCGGGACTATTTCTGACCTTGGCGCACCATTGATGTCAACTATTATGAACTTGACATACTTTATGCCCGAGGCCTTTAGGATTCTCCATAAATCGCTTGGTTCGATTTCTAGGTTATTAGTGGGCACGAATAATGTGCAAAAGGAGTTTTTTAAGCTTTATTCTTATTATACTTAGTCTTACCATGATTATATATAGAATAAGGGCATTAATAAGTATATTAAATAACCCTAAGCCACTGAACAATGCGGTAATTATTTCGGTCTTGAAACCATGACCCATTTAAAGGAAAGCAAAAGGTTTTATTAATGGGTTTCCTTAGTTGGCGTTGATATGATGCAAATAAAACTTGGATTTGAGGAGTGGCGTAAATTGGGTAAGGAGATTGAGAGGATTGCTCAGAATGAGGAGCTTGAGTTAATCATTAGTATGACCTTTGGTTTTAGTGGTGTTGAAGGCAATGAGGGGGAGAACGAGGAGGAAGAGGGAGTTGAGGAGGGGCATGAGCATCATCACCATCACATAACGGAATTACCTAAGGAAGTTATTGAGGAGCTTGGTTATTTCATGGACACATTAAGGACTAAGTATAATGCGAAGATGGACCATCATGTACATGGTGATCATGCGGGTGTTGTGGCTTCAATAATGATTAATGGTAAGGATGCCATTAGCATATTTAGGAATATAATTGATGATGCCAGGAACTGCGAGAACTGTATCCTGGCCGGCATTGATGGGGAGCTTCACCTTGGTAATGATGTTAGTGTAATATTCTTTGGCGATAGTTATAAGTTGACATTCATATTACCGGCGCAGGATGGCAGGCGATTAATAATTAGTGAGGTAAATACCTAGGGTTTAACACCGAGGTAAATCTCAATATACCTCCTCATTGTGTTATAATCAACGGCACCAATTACCCTATAAACCTCCTCACCATTCCTAAGCAATATCGTGGTTGGTATGGACATGACACCATACCCAGCAGCCACCTCTGGGTACTCATCAACATCAACTCTACCAAAGAATACCTTACCAGCAAATACCTGGGCTAACTTATTAAGTATGGGCTCCATTATTCGGCATGGTACGCACCAATCAGCGTAGAAATCAATCACGGACACAAGGCATTTCTTAATCATTGAGTTTAGATTATTATTATCAAGAGATATGATGCCGGTAGGACACATTACTGACTTAGCGCCTATTGACTGCTCCTTGGTACTCATTAACATCCTCCTATACATACGTTCAATTAATTCCCGCTCCTCGTCACTCATTCAATCAATAGAATATTATGCCTTTAAAAACCACTAGCGCCTATTCATTAATTACTGACTATGGCTATGAATACGTAATGCCATACACCTTACCAATATTATCTACACAAATCCTATATAGGAAATCATCATTAATAATACCATTAACCACGTAACCCCTCAACTTCTTAACCAAGGTCCACGGCGGTATCACGGCGCCTGGCCTCTTTGGATCATCAATGAAGTCACTCTCCACAACAAAACTCGGCCCATGCTTAACGGCATCCTCAAACTCTCCTCTCCTACCCATGGGTATTGATGGCATTACGTTACTATTATATGCTGTGTCAATGGTTACGGGCTCTGCATGATGCATAACAACGCTATAGGGCCTATTACCCACCCTCCTCATCATATCCGTGATTGACAACGCTGTCCTAACACCATTCCTCTCCAGGTGTAGGTGCAAAACTGCGTTAACGTCCTTAGCAACCCTAAACGCATATTCTATTAGCTCGTTGAAGAAATTAACAACGTCATTAGGCGCCTCCCAATGAGGTCTACCAATCTCACCAATCCCCACGGCCTTACCCTCCCTAACATACTCAGCTGCCAAGTCGATGCCCTTCTCCATGAATTTACGTACATCCTCCCTGGACCAACCCCTCCTAAGTAATTCATAACCCTCAGCTGGGTGTAAGCCGACAATGGCTACGGACTTAACACCCTCCTCATTAATTATCCTGGTGGATTCCACGGTTATATCGTACATCCTCCTAACACTATCAAGATCCCCAGGTGTTAACCCCAGGCTCCAGGTTAATAGGGCTACTATTACGATGAACTTACCACCCTCCCTCCTAAACCTCCTGGCCAACTCCCTAGGGCCCATACCGATTACTGGGTTTGTATGTGCATGGTTATCGCAGAGTGGTAAGTCCTTATTCCGCATAGTCATTATGAGTTCATGTTTTTATTAGCCTAAATTAATAATCCTTCCGTAGTGTTACTCGGTAATCAATTATTGAATGCCCTAAGGGATCTCGGCATTCACAGACTGTGCATACCCCGTAAACTCAAATGCAATTATTACTTACCGCAGTGCATTGCCGTGAATTTATTGTTAGGTAAGTACGTACTTTGCCTAGGTGGTTTTGGTGGTAATGTTATTTCGAGAATTAATGACCTAGAGATACTATCGTTATTATCAATGGGGGCATTACCATGCGATGCCTACCTAGCCAAGCCAAGTGATTGTACGGCATCACTGGACCTACTCATGGATATTCCCCAGAAGCCTCGCTTCATAGTTGATCTATCCCTTTGGAATGAACATACGGATTCCGAGAAGAACGAACTCATAGAGCAGGTATTAACCTCAATAAATACAATAAGGAGATACCTCTGGGACTCTAACCTGGAATTAACGAGTACGCCTAGTGAGTTTCTCGAGAGAATCGGCAAATTTGCTAGGGGATTTAGGCACGGTGTAGTTATTAGACGGGATAAACCGATTATTCATGATAACGCCGTAATGCTTGACCCGGAGGGTGATTGCGTACTTAGTGAGCAATTAATTACGAGGATCTCCACCTTCGTGATAGGCGGTATTGTTGATAAGGAGAGGAGGATTAAGGATGGGACAAGTAGGTTGTATGGATTGTTGGGATTAAGTGTACCTAGGTGTAGGATTGAGCTTAGGGGCTCGGTGATTGGCGTCCCTGATAGGATAAATAAGATAATTGAAATAATATTAATAGCACTCCTTGAGACGGGCAGTATTGAGAAGGCAATAATTAGGATGATGTCAAAAAGAGATAGGGTGAATAGGCTGTTCTATGAATTCCAGAGGGCGGCCTATAGATTACGTGGGGAGGGTAGCACCGTGTTCGTGATACCAAGGTCCATGATTAACAGGATTAATTGGGTCAATGCTTCCGATAAGGAAGTGGAACTTGTGTTGAGGAAATCCCATATTTACGTGATTGATGATGAGGAATTAAGTAAGTACTTATTACTTGGTATGGCTAGGCCTGGCCCTCTAACGGGTAAGTACGTAAGTAAAGCATAAAAACTAATAGGTGTTTTGACGATCAATTATGCCAAGACCAGCATTAAGGTCAAGGAAATTAAGGAGGACGCAAACCAGGACGCCAGGCGGTAGACACGTGGTTCATTATAAAAAGAAATTCGCATCTAAGCCTAGATGCGCCATCTGTGGTAGGCCACTGCAGGGCATTGATGAGACCAGGATTAAGACAAGGCATGTTGCTGGTTTAACCGTGTCAAGGCCATACGGTGGTTACATTTGCCATAGGTGTTTGGCATTGGCTCTTAGGATGGCTGTACGTTTATCAGCGACGTGATTAAGATGGGCGTTATAGCCATTAGTGGACAAGCAGCTAGTGGAAAGACCACAGTGGCTAGGGAATTAGCTAATAGGCTGAATTATAGGTTTGTGTCCATTGGTGAGTTGTTTAGGAAAATCGCTATTCAGAGGGGTGTTTCATTGCTTGAGCTTCATAGGATTGCGGAGACCGATTTTAGTATTGATAGGGCCGTTGATGAGGAGACAATCAGGGAGGCTAGGAAGGACAATGTAGTTATTGAGGGCCATCTAGTTGCTTGGATACTTAGGGATGTGGCTGATGTACGTATTTACTTAAAGGCCGACATTAAGGCTAGATCCCAGAGACTGTCGACTAGGGATGGTAAATCAATTGAGGAGGCGCTGAATGAGATTAGAGCACGTGAGGAATCAAATAGAAAGAGGTACCTGGTCATTTATGGAATTGACATAAATGATTTATCGCTTTTTGACCTTATTATGGATACTACGTATGTAGATGCCCGTAAGGTCGTTGATATAATCTATGACTATGCATATAACGTATTGCATAATAAGGGTAGGTTTTAGTTATTAACTTAATTAGTGATTACTAACCAATTACCTTCCTATACATGCGCAGCCAGGTATAAATTGACTCGCCGCCAGCCACGTACTTGTCCTTCATGAGTCTGTAGGCTGATACGTAGCCCTTATAGACGAGGTATGCATAGTAACTGTTGAGTTTTGCCTTAATTACGTTTGGTTTATCTGACTTAGCCATTAGGAGCGCCATGTGATACGCATAGTATTCCCTGGTCTTTACATCACCATTCCACCACTTGTCGTATAAGGTGTCGAGAAAGCCCAGGTACTCATCAATCTTGTCCTTGAATGGATCCCTTGCATACTTCGTCAGCACGTCCTTCAATTCATCCTTCCATGTCCTTACCTCCTTAGGTTGTATAACGCTCATCAAAGTAATTAATTGTTTTTCTTTCTATTTAAATCTTTCTCTTTTTCATCCAAAGAGAAAGTGATTGCGGCACTCTCAATTACTTAATAATAGGCTTGTTTTAACCCCTGAATTGCTTAATAAATATTGTACTGCTTGGTATGAGTACTTAGCTATAATTTTTAGTAATGTATATGATAAGTAACCTAATTTATAAACAACGTAGCCCCCTATATACAGTAACTCGCTTACTTGCTTATTACCAATACTGAGTATATACGCCTTTAACTCAGTCTTAAAGGGTGCGACTATTGAGTATATTAGGGCTAGGGCGACTATTATCAGTAATATCTCGAAGAATATCCTAACCGCACTCATACTAATTACCCATGTTTATTCCTAGAAATAAATTAATTAAATATTTTGATTGAATATAGGATGTCGCATCATAGGTAGAATGCTATTGATGCATAGCCCACGGTTTCTAACGTATATCCACTAGTATCACCAGACGTAGCGTGCCTGAGGAGGATAACGTTCCTAACACCAAGTTTCTTAGCTGCAATTATTGCCGTTGCGATGGCGCCATAACCGCAGGCTGATACGTCATAACGCTCAATAGCATCGAAGAACGAATCCTCATCAAGCCTAAGGACTGGGTCGATAGCCCTCATGTCCTTTTCCGTTGTTATTTCATGAGGTTCATAGTGATTCCAATCACTTGAGGCTACATAAACTATGGAGCCAAGTTCATGACCCGAGATTACATCAGCTATTGCATTACCAAGATCCCTAGCAACCTCCTTCGTCTGTCTCCAAATGATTATTGGCACGATCTTCACGTCATTACCGAATATATATTGAATAAAGGGTAATTGAACCTCAATAGAATGCTCCTGAGTGAAGGCGTACACGTCAGGTTCCAGGTACTTAACCCTGCTCATTAATTCCTTAGTCACATCCGAATCAACCTCAACCACTCCAAGTGGCGTCTCCCAAGTACCTTCTGGATATATAGCCACTGGCGCACCAACGCCATAGTGATTAGGTCCAATTAATATGAAGGTCTTTGGTTTGTGAAACCTATAGATCTCGACGAAGGACATGGCGGCTACAGGGCCTGAGTATATATAACCAGCATGTGGAACTATTACAATTGGTACGGCCTTATACCCCTCACGGGGCTGCCTAATCAGTTGACCTGGCCCTAGTGAGTGACTTATCGACCACTCAATCTGCTTAATTAATTTATCCTTATCAGCCTCATAGAATGCACCTGCAACCGCTGGTTTACGCACCCGAACCATACAGTGATTTAGACTAGACCGGAAAATAAACGCTTTACTTTATAATGATTAGGCAAATAATCAGTGTTTTATTGGGTAATTCCCTCAAGCGATACCTTGACCTCGAATTCTTCAGGTGATACGGGCAGGTCCTCATTCTCCTTCAGCTCGCCTCTAATCCTAAGTACCTGCCTAGCCAGTAACCAGTAAACTAGGGCTAGACTTCTTCTTCCCTTGTTATTGCATGGTATTATTAGGTCTACATAGGATATTGGCGTGTCAGTATCCACAAGAGCAATGACTGGTATACCCATTGTGGCCGCTTCTTCAATTGCCTGCGCATCTGCCTTCGGGTCTGTGGATATGAGTAAGTCAGCCTCTATGTAGTGGTTAAGGTTTGGGTTTGTGAATGTTCCTGGTATGAACCTACCCGTTATTGCCTTGCACTTAACGAACTTGCAGAACATCTCCACAGGCTTGAAGCCGTATGGCTTAGCCGAGTATGCAACTACCTTCTCGGGGTCATACATGGCGATCATCTTAGCTGCAATCCTAATTCTCTCATCAATCTTCCTCAAGTTAAGTATCCTAAGCCCATCAGGTCTTACTGAGAATACAAAACCTCTCCTCTGCAGATATGCATTTGACACCCTAGTACCAAGCCTAACACCAGCCGCTAGGTAACGCTCAATGGCAATCAATAATTCCTCCTGTGGTGGAACCGGAGCTAATCCCTCCTCACGTGTCTCCTTACGTTCCTCACCCATTGAGAACTACGGTGAAGAATCTGATTAATAAGTATTTCACCACTGAGCACTCACGGTATATCATAGAGAACTAATGCCTAAGTCTCTGGGTCAGTGTTTGATTCATCCTGGCAGCCTTACCAATGTAATCCTGAATCCTAATCAACTCATTGAGCTTAGTAATCCTCTCACCACCAAGTACTCCGCTCTTAATTATTGGTGCTCCAAACCCAACAGCTATGTGAGCCAGCGTCTCATACTCAGTGTCCCCAGACCTATGGGATACCACTGGTACGTAGCCGTTGGATACGGCTAACCTAACGGCTTCCCAAGCCCTCGATAATGTCCCTATTTGGTCGGGCTTTATTATTATGGCATTTGCAGCACCCTCCTTAATACCCCTCGATAACCTGGATGGATTAGTTGTGAATAAGTCATCACCAACGATTAGGCACTTGTCGTTAACGGAGTCCGTTAATTCCGCGAAGGATTGGAAGTCCTCCTCATGGAATGGATCCTCAACATAAATAAGTCCGTACTTATCAATCAATCCCTTAACAAACTCAAGCTGTTCCTTAGGTGTTCTCGAGACTCCCTCATTTGTATATACGTACTTCTCACCATTCCAGAGTGTCGATGCGGCCATATCAACGCCAATACCTATTTCAAAACCCACCCTACTACTGACCTCCTTAACGGCCCTACTCAGGATATCCAATGCGGTATTCGTTGAAATCCTTGCTGACCAGGCTCCTTCGTCATTACGACCGCCCGTGAACGTTGGATCAGCCTTAACCAACTCCTTAAAGACAGTCCTATGGACCTCAATGTTTGCCTTAAGTGCCATGTAAATGTCTGGAGCTCCGTATGATAATACGAGGAATTCCTGAATATCAGGGCCAAGGCCACGGCTATGCTTACCACCACCAATAACATTACCCAGTGGGTATGGTAAATCCCTCGCATTAGCGCCACCGAGGTGTTGATAAAGCGGTATTTCCAACGCGTTAGCAGCCGCCCTTGCCACGGCCATTGAAGTGGCTATGGCCACCGCACCACCAATTCTAGAGAAGTTCTCTGTACCATCAATTTCCTCAAGCCTAGCATCTACCTCACCCTGTATTGACGCGTCCAGACCCATTAGGTCAGGCGCAACGTTTTTCTCAAACGTACTTATTGCAAGATCAACATTGTCATTGGGGAAGTAAACAACTTCATGAGAACCCCTTGAGGCACCGGCAGGTGCTGCTGCTCTACCATAACCATCCGTTAAGTAAACCTCAACCTCAACAGTCTCCTCACCCCTTGAATTAAAAATCTTCCTGATACCCAAGTCCTCCATTGTAGTGTCCGGCATAAATCTCAAGTAATTAATGCGATCCAGTATTAATGCATTATTGTATGCAAGTATACGTTTACTTTACGTATACATCTCATTTACTTAAGAATAGCCTTAACAAAATCAATAAGTGGATATAACGTATCGGAATTAATTACGATCCTCGCCGCATTGGCAACCTCCTCATTAACAGGATTATAGGCTATGGAATACCTAGCCCTCCTGAGCATTGGTAAGTCCATATCACTATCACCAACGGCCATCACATAATCCCAATCAAGCCCCAGCCTATTAATTAGATCATTAACTATGTTCTTATTCTCTACATTAACCTTAACAGATATTAATGAGTCATCATTATCAAGCACTAACTCATTACTAATGAAGTAATTAATATACTCCCTAATGGGGATTCCCGTGTAATTCAAGCCACCGCTTACGGCTATTACCAATACGTCATTATCCCTAAGGAATTTTAGTAATTCCAGTGTACCTCTCCTTAGGGTTACAGGGACCTCGACCCAGCTCCTCGGTACACCCATCCAGAGAAGCGCATCGACAAGTGCCCAATCCCTATAATTAATAAGCCCTGATATGTAGGCCTCCCTGTTCAATGAAGCCCATTCCTCGGTGCCGAGTACTCTATGTAGGTGCTGCCATGCTGACCTGAAGTACGTTAGAACTCCATCAACATCAAGTATCGCAGCCCTAATCATCACTCAACACCAATACTCACGCCCTTAATTAGTAATTTAATTATGAGAAGTCCATTCCTATACTCCGCGTGGGAGCCTTCCACGGTGACTGACACAGGCAACTCCCTAATGAGTAGGTACTTCCTATTGTTACCCTCAGCCTTAATGAAGAGTTTATCATCATCGAGAAGTTTTACGATTATACTCTCCTTACTAACGCCTGGAACTTCCACCTCAGCAATTACGTGATCACCCTCAATCCTAATCACGTGCTTAGGCTCCCTATATTCACCATGCTCAGGTATTTCCCAATTACCCAAGTCAATCCTAATTGCTATATTCATGTTTCTTCATTAAGTCTTGCATAAAAGCGTTTTTAAAGGCATAATACGTCATTCTCGAGTATGCCCATTGACTTCAGGGATTGGTCCTCAGGTGCGATAACGACACTTGAGATGCGTGTTATAGATAGGAATGCTGCCTACATGGGTGTTGATAGGCACGTACTCATGGAAAATGCGGGCAGGTCTGTGGCCACTACGGTTATTGAGAGGTACCCGAAGGTCCGGAGGATACTTGTTGTTGCTGGATTGGGCGATAATGGTGGTGATGGTATTGTGGCTGCCAAGTACCTGCATTCATGGGGCAGGGAAGTTAAGGTGGTTCTCCTGGGTCGCATTAGTGATGCTAGGGAGGAGCTTGTTGTGGATAATTTAGGAATTCTTAGGGGACTAAACATAGAGATAATGGAGGCCCCAACGCCCTATGACTTACTTGCCTACCAAGACATTTTTCATCCATGGGCTGAGGTAATAATCGACGCAATAATAGGGACTGGGATAAAGGGTGTTCTTAGGGAGCCGCAGGCCACGGCTATTGAGTTAATTAATAAGTCATCGGCGTATAAGGTGGCTGTTGACATACCCAGTGGGTTGGACCCTGACACTGGTGAGGTTAGGGATATTGCGGTTAAGGCGCACGTCACCGTAACAATGCACAGACCGAAGGTTGGCCTGATTAAGGAGGGCGTTTCCCAGTATGTTGGCGATTTAGTGATTGCTGATATAGGTATTCCCGAGGAGATAGAGCATATAATTGGCCCTGGAGACTTATACTACCTGGGTTATGCCAGAAAACCTGATTCTAAGAAGGGTGATAATGGCCGTGTACTATTCATTGGCGGTTCCAGGGAGTTCACCGGCGCCATTTACCTAGCGGCTAGGGCGTCGCTTAGGACTGGTGTTGACTTGTCGATAGTCATGGCCCCAAGGGATGTGGCTAGGGATATCAGGGCTCATGATCCAAGCATAATAGCGATACCTCTTGATGGTGACTACCTAATGCTTAATCATGTGGATCAAATAATGGAGCAGGTCGGTAAGTCCCATGTGATAGCCATCGGCCCTGGGCTTGGGCTTAGGGAGGAGACTATGAAGGCTGTTGTTGAGTTGGTTTCTAGGGCTGTTGATGTTGGTAAGAAGGTAGTAATTGATGCTGATGCCATTAAGGCGATTGGTGAGTTGAAGAGGCAGGACTTAATCACAAAAAATGTTATTGTAACTCCACACGCTGGTGAGTTTAAGTGGTTGACTGGAATAGACGTGACTAAGGAGGGGAATACATGGTCGAAGGCTTTGATGGTGCGTGATGTGGTTAAGTCTTCATTGAGGGGTGGCATCGTCCTGCTTAAGGGTAATGTTGATGTAATAACTGATGGGCAGAGGTATAAGGTTAATTTCACTGGTAATCCTGGGATGACCGTTGGAGGTACTGGGGATGTACTCACTGGCGTTGTTTCAGCATTAATGATTAAGGTTCAGGATCCACTTGAGGCAGCTGCAATTGGCGCCTTCATAACGGGACTTGCAGGTGACTTGGCGGCTAAGGACCTTGGTTATCACATAACACCCACTGATGTTATAGAGAACATACCCAAGGTATTTAGGAGGTTAGTGAGTGTTGATGAGATCGTTAACTCATCAATTCATCCACAAGCCCTAAGACTGATTGGTTAGGCATTACTTATCAGAAGCCTGGAAGCTCATCAATTACTGGTCAGGGTCCACCATGATCATCACTTGGATTTATACTATAATCGTTAAATTATTAAACTTACGCTAATGGTGCATTTACTACCCTTTTACTCCGTGGTGAATGTTCACGCTTACCTCTCTCACGGGTTTTCTTAATGTCCAGGGCAATGTCCAATGGGTTGTAGGTTATTGTTACGTTTACAGCATCACCATCGGTGCAAGCGACAATGTGTATCTTTGGATCATTAATTAGTAGCACTTCACAGTCAAAGTCTAGGTTTCCATAATCACCAGTTAATTGCTTCCTTAGGGCTAACCACAGCGTTTTTCTTATCACTATTGTTTCCCTTATCATTCTATTTCAATAATTCAACTCCAGATAAATAAAAGTTTCCCCTCAATTCTTCAAAAACATACTAAGTAAAGATTAATTTTGTTCTTGATGCAGATTGCGATTAATCCTACGAGACCTGTAATGAGTGAAATGTTTATTCCTAAGGTAACTAGATTTATGTTCAATGAATAGTAAATTGATTGGTAGGAGGATCCATACAGACACTGGCGCATTATCGCTATTAATAACTAATTACCTATTTTCCTTAATAACCCTATTAATTATCGAGAAATACCAAGTTAACATCACTAGGTTAACTCTAACGGCAGGCCTTGCCTTATTGAATATCATGAGCCTCGTGAGAGCTCATCTAGGCTTGGCTTCCAGGAGAGGTTTACGTGATTACTTACTATTCCTAATAAACACAGCCCCATACCTAGTGCTTATTCCGTACCTGGGAATTTGGTTATTGATACCCCTAACACCACTTGCATTATTCATGACTGAGGTAGTGCGTAGGAAGGGTAGGTCTGTGGTAACCAATGTTTCTGGAACTGCGCTAATAGCATCGACATACTTGGCGTGGTACATCCTCATGGGCGGTGATTTGGTGGCTAAGGTAATAGTGGCGTCGTTAGCATGGATTATTTACCACGCGTTCTCTGCGCTGTACGTGGAGGGTAAGTTACCGTTTAGGCAGGGTGTTAAGCCATACCACTCATCACTTCTTTGGTTCATAAGCCTGCCAGCCCTGGCCTACGGACTTTACACCGCTGATGGATTATTGTCTTTAATTGTGCTTATTGAGCCGACGATTAGGGCGTTTATTGCCGTTAGGGAAGGTAAATTACCGATGAATGATTTGAGGCGTAGTATTAGGAGGATTGGTATTTGTTTATTAATTGAATCACTGGTCTTAGCTGGTTTAATACTGGTCCTTGTCTATGGATTACCATGATCATCCCTGATAGAGAATCACGCCGGAGTACCAATTAAGGGTTGAGCCTGGTGCCTGAATTACTAATTTCCAACATGGGTAATTACTAATACTTGCAGTTATTGTCTCTGAGGTTGTTGATATTGCTGAGTATACTGGAGTACTTATTTGTGTACCGGGTACTGTGTAGCAGTAAATAGTTACATTACCGCCGGCTGGAATACTTAGGTTTATAAGCAGGGTCTCCACAAGCGTTAAATTACTGAACATAAATAATGTGTAGGTCTGTTGTATTACCATGTAAGGCGCGCCATACAGTTGATAATACATAACCGTCCTACCTGTTATTTCATTAAGTAAATTAATGATCTTAGTATTATTACTGGCCACATAATTACTAACATTAGTTATAGCATTATATATCGAATTCCCCACATTATTTATTGTTGATGTGACGTTTACTTCAATATTACTTTGAGTCGTTTTAATCGAGTTAATGATTGTTGAGTTTACCCTAGATAATGCGTTAATTACCTTAGTATTACTACGGTTTACCGCATTTATTATATTTGTCGTATTAACACGTTGATAATAATAAATATTCTCTAGATTCATGATTACCAAACCTAAGTGGTCATATATGCTCCTTGTGTAATTTAATACCGATCCTATTGTTAGGTTAATCGGTACAAGGTACTGTTGTTGCATTGTGTTTTCCTGAGTCAGTATGTTGCCTGTATTCGTCATTATGGGATTAAGATAAATAATTATTGATATTGCTAACAACACAATTACTATCGCTAGTAACACCAGGGTATACTTGGTGTCCCATGCCATACATTAGATAATTAATACCTCGAATTTATATGAGTTGCTGAGGGTTAAATGGGTTTACCCAATTGTTATGGTATTGTGACTTATAGAGAAATAGTTATAAGGACATAAGTAGTAATAGGTCTAATGGGACCGAGCGCATTAGATGAGGTTGATCAAATCCTCCGAAGTAAAATGAGTGATGAAATGTATCGAAGATTAATGAACATAAGGAATCCCGAACTCCACAAGTTTATAGCCTGGGCAATAGACCTCTGTAAACCCGACTCCGTGTTTATAAACACGGGTAGTTCCGAGGATTTCGACTACATTAGGAAGAAGGCCATAGAAATTGGTGAGGAAATGCCACTGAAGATTCCTGGGCATACTGTGCATTTCGATAGTCCCTACGACCAGGCTAGAGCCCGTGAAGACACGGCCATATTGCTACCTGGTGGTCAGAAATTGCCCTTCATAAGGACTAAGGATCGTGATGAGGGATTGAAAGAAATGTACTCACTACTCAACGGTATAATGAAGGGTAGGGAAATGCTCGTTGGCTTCTACTCACTTGGACCCAAGGGCTCGCCATTTAGTATATTGGCTGTTCAAATAACGGATTCATACTACGTAATGCATAATGAGAACATACTCTATAGGGCTGCCTATGATGAGTTCGTTAGACAGGGTGAGAGGGCTAGGTTCCTTAGGTTTCTTCATTCTCAGGGAGAATTGAATGAAATGAAACAAAGCAAAAACATTAAGCAGAGGAGGATTTACATAGATCTTCCCGGCGAGACCGTATACTCGGTGAATACGCAATACGGCGGTAACAGCATTGGTCTCAAGAAACTGGCCCTTAGGCTCACGATTAAGAGGGCTATGGAGGAGGGCTGGCTCAGTGAGCACATGTTCCTGATCGGTGTTGAAGGGCCTAATGGCAGGGTCACATACTTCACTGGGGCGTTTCCCTCGTACTCAGGCAAGACATCAACTGCGATGATCGGCAGGTTACTTGGGGATGACCTGGCATTCCTAAGGAATGTCAATGGTGAGGTTAAGGCAGTAAATCCTGAAGTGGGTGTTTTTGGCATTATTGAGGGTATAAATCCCATTGATGATCCATTAATATATGAGGTACTAACCAGGCCTAATGAGATAATATTTTCCAATATATTGATTACAGAGAATGGTGAGGTTTACTGGAATGGAATGGGCAAACCAGAGCCTGAGAGGGGTATTAATTACACGGGTAAGTGGTGGAAGGGTAAGACGGATGAGAAGGGTAATCCAGTACCACCATCACATCCGAATGCCAGGTTCACGGTATCATTAAAGGCATTTAAGAACCTGGATCCAGCCTATGATGATCCTAATGGTGTTGTCGTTGGTGGAATAATCTTCGGTGGCAGAGACCCCGACACACTGGTGCCTGTCTTTGAATCCTTTAATTGGGAGCATGGTGTAGTAACGATAGCCGCATCACTTGAGTCGGAGAGGACGGCAGCCGTGATAGGCAAACCCGGCGAGAGAGAGTTTAACCCAATGGCTAACCTGGACTTTCTGTCTGTGGATCTTGGTGTTTACATATCGAATTACCTAAAGTTTGGTGAGGTGCTTACAAGGCCTCCGAAGATATTCGGCGTTAATTACTTCCTTAGGGATGAACAAGGAAGATTCCTAAATAGTAAGGAGGATAAGAGGGTCTGGCTTCAGTGGATGGAGAGGAGGATCCATAACGAGCTTAATGCCATAACGACACCCATAGGCTATATACCGAGGTATGAGGACTTGAGGATATTGTTCAGGGAGGTACTCAATAGGGATTATGGGCTTGAAGACTACACGAAACAATTCGCAATAAGGACCACTAAGCTCCTTGAGAAGATAGATAGGATTTGGAAGATATACTCGGAAATACCAACAATACCGAAGAGGTTCTTTGAGGTGCTTGAGGAACAGAAACAAAGATTACTGGACGCCAGGAGTAAGTATGGTGATGTAATACCACCACAAAAGTTTGAGTGATTATAGGACATTAATTCATTCATTCAAAACCATTAATTTATATCGAGAACCACTAAGATTAGCCGCAGCATTTATTACCTGCAACTCGCTCTTTGTGGCCAGTGTTACTGCACGCCCCTTTCTATCAAGCCTTGCGGTCCTACCTATCCTGTGAATGTAAGTTTCTGGGTTGTTCGGTACATCGAAATTAATTATTAACCCCACATCAATTATGTCTAAACCCCTAGAGGCTAAATCCGTAGTTACTAATACGATATTTCCATCCTCATCCCTAAACCTTCTTAATACTCTCTCCCTCATGTACTGTTTCATGCCGCCATGAAGTAACAACGCATAGTACTCCCGGGACAACTGTCTATGAAGTTTATACGCCCTCTCCCTAGTGTTTGTAAAGACTATGGACTTACCCGCTAACTCCTTCGTCATAACGCTATATTTCTCACCCCAAAATCCATTAATTAAGTACACAATCTGCTCCACATGTGGTAATTCATACTCGTGACTACCCGTCCTTAAGAAGACGGGATTTCTCATAATACTACGCAATAACTCATACACCTCCCTGGGCAGTGTCGCAGTGGCAGCATAGGCTTGTTTCCTATTGTGAGCTAGGCTCGATATTACACGAACATCATCTATAAAACCCATATCCAGCATCCTATCCACCTCATCAATAACGAAGTAATTAACACGACCTAAATCAATGTAAGACTTCCTCACCAAATCTAGTAATCGACCAGGCGTCGCCACAACAAGAGATGCATCCCTTACAGAGCTTATTTGCTCATCATAAGGCACACCACCATAAACAACAGCATGCCTAAACCCAAGGTACTTATTGAAGTAGGTAAATTGCGAAGCAACCTGAAGCGCCAACTCACGGGTTGGCACGATGACCAAGGATTCCGTCACCTTACCAACCATGGAATTCATGATAGGCAGTAGGTAGGCTGCAGTCTTACCACTACCTGTTCGAGCCTGCATGGCAATATCAACACCCTTTAAAGCCCTGGGAATAACCAAACACTGAATCTCTGTAGGTCTCTCAAATCCAAAATCAAAAAGGGCCCTTCTAAGCTCTTCCCTCAGTTCGTTAAATACCCCATTCATTCAGCACCGATAAACTGGGTATTAATAAAACGGAGCATAGAAGAATCCACGTATCCTGGAGTAATGCAATGATTATGGCGCAAATATAAATATCTGGGTGTGAATTAATACTGGCGTAAATGGCATCGCGATGGTACGCTAGGGCTGAGCGGTATAAGGCATTAAGTCAGGACATGCTTAATAGGGGCGGGCTTCTATCCAGAGACTTGTTTCTTTGCCCAGCAGGCCGTTGAATTCTATCTTAAGGGAAAACTCATAGAACTAACAGGATCAAGACTATACACACATTCAATAATCGCATTGCTAAATCAGGTAGTTTCCATACTCAATAAGCCCCTAAGCAACGACATCATTAAGTGCGCCAAGCTCCTTACCGCCACTTTAAAGTCTTGCTTTTTTAGGTTTCGCATTCTTCGAATATTATCATGCATATCTTTTTTCCTCTTAGTTTCTTTAGTGTCTCCACGTTGCCCACGTATATGTATACGTATTCTCCGCCTGGTATCTTCTTTACAGTTATTGTCCCAGTGGCCAGTATTGGCATGATTCTCCTAACTAAACTTTTTATATAAATCTAACTCTAGAGAAAGGCTTATTAGGGTTAGGTTAGGAAGCCCCTTAATGACCGCTGGTGGTGATGGGGTTCTGACCTTGGCTGTGGCATGGAAGGTCAGCCCGGAGCCAGCGGTCATTGACTTGCTCAGGAGGTACAGAACAGCCCTGAACCTCTCAATCCAAGTCCTAATAGCTAATAGGGTTACGAGCATGGGTAAAGCCCACGCCTTGCTCTATGATTGGTTGAAATCAACCTTCAACCTACCGTCTAGGGTAGCCATGGATTGTTACCGTGAAGCATTGAGCATCGTTAAGGCGTGGCTTAGGAACCCTAACCGCGGTAAAATACCGAGGGTCAAGACCCTTAGGATGTGGCTTACTCCCAATGTAGGCTATAGGGTCAAGGGTGATTACGTGGAAATAATTGGTGGTTACAAGCTCAAGGTAATTGGTAGGGACCCTAGGTATGGCGAGTACCCCAACCGTGAGGCGAGATTGGTCTATAGGAATGGTGAGTTGTATCTCA
>NZ_JBMFVA010000016.1:0-45702 GCF_049966235.1 Vulcanisaeta sp. | reverse complement strand
GGTAGGTTATTATCTCACGCCTTTGCTCGGGTGTGATTTGTTCGATGTCTATCAACGTGCAGTCCGCCGTAGCCCTTTCAATTGAGTTACAGACAGGCAGGTATTTAAGCCTTCTGTAAATGGGTAATCACATGTACTGTAAACGATGTGGGCACGACCTATTGAGGGATAGAACACAAAACTGGCGGGCCCGGTGGGATTTGAACCCACGACCTACGGGTCTGGAGCCCGCCGCTCTGGCCTTGCTGAGCTACGGGCCCAATAATTATTTTCATGCCTTGATTTTTAAGTTTTTTGCGTTATTTGTGATATATCGTTTAGGATTTTTAATTAGGTGGTTGTTTCTTAGTCATTATGGTGAATGCACTGTCTTCTCTAATGCGTATTTTAGGTCTGGCGTTATGAATGCACTCCTCACGCCATATATGTGTATTAATATTCCAATTATTATGGCTATTATCGTGTCATATGGCCATGGTATTGGCGGATTTGCAAATACTCCAAATTGTCCGAAGAATGATAGTGGTAATACTGTGAATAATGTGGCTACGATCCACCAACCAGCCTTTATATGAATCCTCTGATCACCTGGTATATCTCTGGAAAGCCAGAGTGTTAAACCAACGGTTAGGGCTAAGATTATTACGTAGTATGACAGGAATAATACGGCATAGTGACTCAGTAGTGGTAGCTTACCGCTTTTTTCATATGGAAGAATAATTGGTTCATAAAGCATGAAGTAGGTTGTCAATGCTAATACAATCCAGTAGGTAATGCCTGCAATAATTCCCTTGGTTTTACTTACACTAAATTTTGTTGGCATTACGTACATGTAGAATATCGGGAGGCCGGCGAGTATGAATACGATAACGCCCCATAGTATGTCAAATGTTGACCAATAGACGATTAGGTATACGGAAATTGTAGCCAGTGCAGAGAAGATGGAAATTGCTGGTATCCTATAATATCTGGGAGCATTTGGTGCTAGTCTCCTAAGGGCTAATGATAATGGACCTGATACAATGAATGTTAAGTAACCAGCGCTAGTTATGAAGGTAACTATCAAGCCCCAGGCGGGGAATTTGTAGAGGAAGAAGAAGCCGATTATTAATGCAGCTATTGTACCCCACTTAGGAACTCTATGCTTATTAAGGTACAGGAACCACTCAGGAAGTTGTCCATTGGCTGCCATACCATATAATGATCTAGCGGTGCCACCCACGTAAATCCAACCTGTACCTGATGGTGAAATAACAGCATCTATTATGAATAGCACGGCGAATGCTGCGAGAATGGCAATTCCAGATAACGTGAGTAATTGATAGAGCGGACCTCTTGATAATATCGATGATGTTAAGCCACGCCAATCTCCAGGCGATACGGAAATCTTGTTCCACTCCACAGCACCTATGAATGCCGTTTCCAATAGTACATAGATAATAACCACTAGTGAGAAGCCAAGTATGGCGCCTTTAGCTATTTCCTTAGGTCTTATGACTTCGCCTGAAAATTCAACACTCTGTCTAAAGCCGAGGTATGCAAAGGCGATACCCGTAGTGGGTATTGCCAGGAAAATCGTGGAAAGTCCATATGGCATGAAGCCGCCAGGTAATCCGCCGTAATTAATTGGATGAAGTAAAAATACGAGTAATAATATTATCGTGAAGGTTGGTATCAATAACTTATACCAACCAACAGCGGTATTTGTCTTACCCATTACATGCACACCGAACCAGTTAAGCAAGAAATAGAAAATAAGTAGAACCGCAGCTACCAGGTAACCAAGTGGGCTTAGTTCCATAGTTCTGGGTATTAATAGCCCAGGTACAAGTGCTGATAAGTATGTCGTCGTTGCTAATGCTTCAGCTGGCGCAACTGCAATTACGTACAATAACGTTGTCCATGCTATCCAATAAGACGCAAATAAACCGTGGGTATATTGCGGAAATCTAACGAGACCCCCAGACCTTGGAAACATACTAGCGACTTCGGTATATGTCTCAGCAATAAAATAGACGAGTATCCCGGCAACTATCCACGAAATTATTGATGCGGGACCCACAACTGAAGCAGCAAGTAATGGTGCAAACATCCAGCCACTACCAATCATTGAGCCAATCTCTAAGTAAGCAATGTCCCAGAAATTCAAAGCCCTCCTTAATTGTGCATCATATCTTGAAGCTTTTTCTTCTCCAAAACTTGAAGTAGACATCGAAATAAATTAAAGTATAATTATTATAAAAATATTATTGATATATAACTATGAGATTAAAGGATTTTATAAAAGTAATATCTATCTGTTTTTTCTCTTAAAAATGAGAATACATTAACTTTTACTGTTCATTTTTAGTTTCATAAGCATTGGGCATCTTGAATCGAGCGTATAACCCCTGACCCTACACTTCAAGGCAATTACCTTATCACTCACTGTAACGGCTCTACAGCCATCATTTAAGGTCGTAATTGGCAATAATGACATTAAAGCTTTAGCAATTATACCCTGCGCCATCATAATTAATTCCCTATTACCCATCTCTTCGATTAATAATTCCAGCATTGTTTTACTATTCATGTAATGAAAATTATTTGGTAATAACAATAGTACAGATCTGGGAAAATTAAGACTCGGCAATACTTGTAACGGATCTAACCCTTCACTTAATGCTCTAATAGTGAGTAACTTTAAGTAGGCCTTTATGTTTTCATCGCCAAATTCGTCCAGGTTCCACTCATGCTTTAACAGTAATATGGTGTCATGGCAGATTTCATCATCATTTATATTTTTATTTACGCATAATAATGACATTATAACCAAGCCTTTAGTTGTTATTAAGTAATGGTTCTTATTGACTCTAACAATATAGCCCCACGTTATTAAGTCAGTTATTTTTCTATATATAGTCGCAATGCTTACATCCGCGTAACCTGTGAGCAATTTATATAATGATAATTCATTTACGGCACTTTGATCCCTCACTATTCGTAGAGTCATTTTTAGGAGCAATTTTAGTATTAGTAAATGAATAACATCCATATCTACCAGTTATTATTTGCTTGCTTTTTATTTTTATTTATTCAACCCGGTAACCCTGTTTTAATACTTCTTAATACTTAATACTTATTATAGAATGCCTGTCTTAGTGTTGTCCCTATTAGTCCTATCGCTGCTTTTGCGTGTGGTATTGGGAATCCGTAGAATCCATGGGTTACTCCGTTGAATCTTACGACTATTGTTGGTACGCCAGACTCGGCAAGTTTTGCGGCGTAGGTTTCTGCCGAATCTCTTAGTGGGTCATACTCCGAGGTTATTATTAGGGCTGGTGATAGGTTGCTTAGGTTGTCGATGAGTATTGGTGAGAATCTTGGGTCGAAGGCGTCGGCTGGGCTCCTTAGGTAAGCTTTGTTGAAGAATGCCATTGCCTCACGTTCTAGGAATAGTCCCGTTGAGTATTCCCTGATCGTGTATGATGCTAGATCAACTCCGACGAATGGGTTTATTAGTACTTGGTACTTAAGGCTTGGCTTTAGTCCCTGATCCCTAGCCATTATAGCTACCACAGCGGCTAAATTACCACCGGCGCTATCGCCACCGACAGCCACCTTCTCTGGGTCACCATTGATTTCCCTGGCATGCTCAAGAACCCACTTCGTCGAGTCGAAGGAGTCAATAACTGCTGCTGGGAACTTATGTTCGGGAGCCAGTCTATAATCCACGGAAACAACTACACAGTCGCAGGCAACCGCTAATTCTCTGCATAATGGGTCGTAGGTTTCAACATCGCCAAGTACGAAACCACCGCCGTGGAAGTAAACGAGTATACCGAGATCAGTGCCTTCTCTGGGAACGTAAATCCTAACCGGTATCTTAGCTTCTGTACCTGGTATCGTTATATCATATACCCTGTAGATGGGTCTTCTTGATTGCGATGCGAAGAATGCCCTAAACATTTTCCTGAACTCACTAAGGGATATCTTCGTCATTTGTGGCATTACCTTGTTTAGCTCCTCAAGGACTCTCCTAACCGCGGGGTCCAGAGGCATATTGTCAATGCGTGCTGGGTCTCTAAAGTATTTGTTCTATATAGGTATTAAATTAACGTATTAATGCTTCCATCCCCACCTCCATCTGTGTCTATGCTTAACTCCCTGTGGTGCCATTACTATTGACACTAGGGTATTTGATGCGGCATCTGAATCAAGAACTATTACTGATCCATCTTCCCTCTGGATGAGCGCTGGACCACATGGTGTGCTTATTAGCACCCTTACGATGGATCCATCCATCAGCCCTAAATCTCTAAGCCTCTCACTACTCACCTTAACAATCTTAACTATTGAATTGTTAGGTACG
This sequence comes from Vulcanisaeta sp., assembly GCF_049966235.1. NCBI lineage: Archaea > Thermoproteati > Thermoproteota > Thermoprotei > Thermoproteales > Thermoproteaceae > Vulcanisaeta > Vulcanisaeta sp. The sequence continues at coordinate 41,351 of NZ_JBMFVA010000016.1, read as the reverse complement.
TTATTTATTGATAAATAATCATTACTACTCATAATGCCATCACCATGAATAGTGTCAGGTAATATGCGATGTATGCCAATGTCAATGCTAGTGTGAATTGTAAAATGGTATTTATTATGGTGAGCTTTACACTAACGATTCTACTTTCGGTAATGAGGGTTGCGATACACGGTGAATAGAAAGTTATGAATACGATTAAGGCTATGGCAGACGGCAGGGTAATAAATGACTTAATGGCATAGGCAAGCCCTCCCTCCTCAACACCGTACAATAAAGCCAATGTGCTCAGCACAACCTCCTTAAATATATAGCCATAAACAAGCGATGCGGATACCTGCCAGGGTATACCAATGGGGCCTAATAGTGGTGACATTGCATTACCTATTATTCCAAGCCAGGTCCGTTTAAGTAGTGCTGGATTTTTCAGGGCTGCTGGACCTATTATACCACCTGGCCCGGTTATTGATAGAAGCCACATTATTATTATGAACACTATTATTAAAACGCCAGCCCTCAGTATGAATTCATACGTATAGTACCAAACCTTCTTGATGAAGGATTTATGCAATGGTATTGTTAATGGAGGCAATTCATAGGCATACGGTACACCTTTACCTATGAACCTGAGGCGTATCTTTGCGGTATTTGATATCATAATTACACCAATTAATGCTACAGCGTAGGGTAATACAACAATTAGGCCCATTAAATGTGGTATTACGGCAGCTGCTATTAAAGATATTATCACGAATCTAGCGGTACACGGTATGTACGGTATCATGAGCGCTGTAAGTACCCTATCCCTAGTGCTTGGCATGGCCCTTGTGGCCGTTATAGCGGGTATGTTACAACCGGAACCAGCGATTAGGTATATTAAACCTCTCGAAGGGATGCCAATCCTTCTCAACCACCTCTCTATTGGGAAGGAAATTCTTGTAATCAAGCCTGAATCCTCAATAAATGCTATAAGAAGCGCTACTCCAAAAACGTAAGGTATGAAGTCAATTAAGGTCGCAAGACCATTCCATACCCCATCTAGAAGTAGTGATCTTAAAATATCATTACCTACGTAATACTCAACGAGACTACTGACAGGTAACGAGTCGAGGGCCGTTGATAGTAAATCTACAAGTGGTTCGAGGGCTAGGAATATTGTTTCGGCAATGGCAAATAGAATTAATAACGACAATAATGGTCCATATTTCGGATTTAGGAATAGTTCGTCATACTTACTTATGGTTACCTTAGCACTTTTTATAACAAATTTATTAACAAGTAATTTAACGGTTTTCCAACGCATCTCTGCCACGTAACTATCTATATTAGGTATTTCCTTACGCGCGTTCTCGATTATCTGCCTTATGTCATCATTTATGAGACCTCTCGTTATTGGATTACCACTGAGGATCTCTATGGCGAGCCCTCGTGATACCCTAAGATTATTAACTAAGGTATCTATATACTTCTCAAGCACATCATAATTAATTAACTTTGCATTACCCGGCCCTATTTCATGGATCCTCAATACCATGTTTTTAATATCCCTTAATCCATAACCCCTGACTGCCACTGTAGGTATTATACGTATTCCTAATACCTTCTCTAGACCATCAATGTCATATCGAATACCCCTCCTCATGGCTAGGTCCATCATATTGAGGATCAGGATTGTCGGTTTACCAAGTTCTAGGACTTGAACCAATAAGTAGAGTGTTTGTTCGGGGCTTAAGGCCGATCCAACGATAATAATACCGTCATAATCACCAAGAAGCAGCTCCCTAGCCGCTACAGCTTCATCGATCATGTCAGCCTTGAGACTATAAGTACCTGGTAGGTCTTTCATCAACACCCTTGTTCCTTTGACACTATAGCTAACTTCGTTAATTGAGACGGTAGTGCCTGGGTAATTAGCCGTTCTAATGAAGGCGCCGCTGAGCCCACTAACTAGGGTGGACTTACCGCTATTTGGAACCCCAGCAACAATTACCTTAATGGTTTTATTTCGTAATGAGTCCATCTACAGCACTATCGTATAACTTTATACTATGTTAAAAATATTTCGCGTAACCTTAATTAGGGTTACCCTAACAATAAGGTTTATAAATTCCATTAGGATAACCCTAATAGTATGCAAACACAGAGGCAGAGAACAAGCACTAAGGTATGGTTACTGGCTGGTGTTATATCAACAGCCATAGTTATAGCGATATTATCAATGCCCGAGATACTTGAGCCGCTTGCTAAATATATCGTTAGATCAATGGGTCCTTATTGGTTGTTGGCGGTTTTAATTGTCGGTGTGATACATGGCTTGAAGCCTGATGAGCATACCTGGCCGATCACGGTATCCTACGGCCTAATGCAGAGAAGCATAAAGGGTGTTGCTGCCGCCGTTTCCGTGTTTGCTGGTGCCCTGACCTTGGTATGGACGTTAATGAGCGCCTTAGTCGGAGAACTAATGGGCCTACTTAATATCTCAGTCCTTGATCCATACGTGGATATAATCGTTGGATTAACAATGATGGGTGTCGCTGCATATCTTGTTTTTGGGAAGCATGAAGATCATCATGGTGTTAGGACCGCGGATTATAAACTCATATGGATACACGGCTTAGCCGCTGCGTTTGGTGGTGATTTCTTCATTGTTCTAATATTAACTATTGCCATCGTTCCCATGATTACGGCCGAGTTATCCTTCATGGTTGGTTTTATGTTTGGATTTGGCTCGTGGCTAGCTCAGTCAATTATCGTATTAGCGATTTACAAGGGTATTGTCAAAAGTGTTGGCGATTGGAGTGTTGTTGCTGATGCCGGTAGGATTGCCCTCGGCATGCTGGGCTTATTTATGATTGGGCTTGGCATTTACTCATTCTTCACTCCCAGTGGCTAGGGAAGCATTGTTTTTAAACTAGTGCTTAGTGCCTCAGGGTGTGGTTACCACTGAAAGTATTAGACTAAGGAATTATTTGTTTAATTACCCTGTTAATAGGCCCAGGAGACTTAGATCAAATGTTCTCATTAGGAATATGATAGCAGAGACTACGCTTAAACCTGATGACTTCATAATGCCAATATTCGTTAGGGAGGATATCAGCGAACCTGAACCCATTAAGTCATTACCTGGGCAATATAGGTGGCCACTTAATGATAAGTTGATTAACTTTGTTGATCAATTGGTTAGTTCCGGCGTTAGGTCGGTTATTTTGTTTGGCATACCTGAGCATAAGGATGAGTGGGGTAGTTCGGCGTATGATGAGCATGGTATAATACAGAGAACCATTAGGTTCTTGAAGGATTCCTTTGAGGATAAGCTCATTGTAATGGCTGACGTATGTCTTTGTGAATATACAGACCATGGTCATTGCGGCATTATTAAGAAACTGCCTGATGGTAGGTACATAATTGATAATGACTCAACAATAGAGCTCTATGCAAAGACTGCAGTAACCTATGCGGAGTCTGGTGTTGATGTTGTTGCGCCGTCGGGTATGATGGATGGGCAGGTTAAGGCGATTAGGGAGGCCTTGGATAGGGCTAGCTTCAACGATGTGGTAATCATGGCTTATAGCGCTAAGTACGCGAGTTCATTCTATGGCCCATTTAGGGAGGCTGCGGCCAGTGCACCTAAGTTTGGTGATAGGCGTAGCTACCAGATGGACCCACGGAATGCGCATGAGGCCCTTAAGGAGGTTGCCATGGACATTAACGAGGGCGCCGACATAGTCATGGTCAAACCGGCAATGCTCTTTCTCGACGTTATTAGACTTGTTAAACAGAATTTTCCAGAGATACCGCTGGCTGCTTATCAGGTCAGTGGTGAGTATGCCATGCTCAAGGCAGCCATAATGAATGGTTGGCTTGATGAGAAGAAGGCTATTCTCGAGTCCTTAATCGCCATTAGGAGGGCTGGAGCAGATTTAATAATCACGTACTTTGCAAAGGATGTTGTTGCTTACCTTGATGAAATTGAGCGACTCTTTTAATCATTATTATGATCTAAAAATAAATATTTATTCAATATACTTATTTTTATTCTAGAGAAAACAATATAAATTCCTCTTAATCACAACATGACGACTGGCTATGGACCTCAATCAATTCTTGTCGGATAGGTCAAAACTAATGAAAGCTTCTGAAATCAGGGAATTATTGAAGTGGGTTACTGAAAACGTGATATCCTTTGGAGGTGGGATGCCTGACCCATCATCTTTCCCTGTTAAGGAAATAATAGAAATAACGAGAGATGTGCTATCCACAAAAGCTGAGAAGGCTCTTCAATATGGAACAACAGGTGGCATTTTAGAATTGAGGGAGGAATTGATAAGGTTCATGAAAAAGGAGGAGATTAAGATTGATGGACCTGAGAATATAATAATTACAGTTGGTAGTCAGGAGGCACTTGATATAATTGGCAGGTTATTCATTAATCCAGGGGATTACATAATAACCGAGAGCCCCACGTACTTAGCTGCCTTACAGGCTTTTAGGATTTATGGACCTAGGATAATCGGTATACCCATGGATAATAAGGGCATCAAAATAGATGCTCTCGAGGATACTATTAGGAAGATAATTGATAATGGTACTAAGCCGAAGTTTATATACGTAGTGCCTACTGGGCAGAATCCAACGGGCATTACAATGAGTATGGAAAGGAGAAAGGCATTACTAGATATAGCCAGTAGGTATGACCTATTAATAATTGAAGATGACCCATATGGCTATATCTACTTTGGTGATGACCACCCACCAGCAAGGCTTAAGGCAATGGATAGTGAGGACAGGGTGATTTACTTATCTACATTTAGTAAGATAGCCGCACCTGGACTTAGGCTTGGTTGGGTCGCGGCAAGCAGTGAGGTAATTAGGTGGTTTGAACTTGCTAAGCAGTCCATTGACCTGCACACATCAACACTTAATCAGTACATTGCTGTTGAATTACTAAGGAGAGGTATTATTGAGAGGAATATACCGAGAATAAAGGAGATCTATAGGTCGAAGAGAGACCTAATGCTTCAGGCATTGAGTGAGTACATGCCTGATGGTGTCACTTGGACCAGGCCATCGGCTGGCATGTTCATTTGGTTAACAACACCTGAGAAGATTGATACTGGTGAAATGCTTGGCATGGCTGTTAAGAAGTATGGCGTGGCTTACGTACCTGGTAAGTCATTTTACCCAAGTGAGGATAGGCATAATGATATGAGACTTAACTTCACATACCCAACACCACAGCAGATCTTTGAGGGTATAAAGAGACTAGCATTAACCATTAGGGAGTACTTGTCTCAGTAGTTTCAGTATTTTCTATGGGTTTTCATTTTGTTTCACGTGGAGTTCATCGTAATTACTGCGGGGTAATACTTCACGAATCCTTATAAGCTACTTTATAACTCCTATCTTAATGCAGAGAGGTGATTCTGAGGATAGCGCCATTGATAGGTTGGGCATTAATAAATTGGGCGATATATTAGGAACTGTTGAGAGAAGCATTAATGAAAATAGTAGATTAATATTAACGATAAGTTCAAGACTTAGTCATAATGAACTGATTAGTAAGCTCTTCATTGGATCGTACATAGTCGTTATCGATTCCTCAACAAACAATGAGATCTTGCTTAAAGTTAGTAAAGTCGAGAGCACTATCAACCCACCACTTTCAATAAGGGGTACAAACTCAACATATATTAAGGTCATTAGTGACTTCGTTATTTCACGAATTAAGAATAACGGATCCTACAGATACACAACATTACTCATAATACCTGTTAACGGCAGTTTAGTTATTTACCCAAGTGGTGATGTTATTAGGGAATTTATAGGGTTAGTAGGTAATTTAATGTTCGGTAAGACAATGATTAATGGCTATGATATACCAATAATGCTTAATGAAAGTGCATTGAGTAAGGGATTATTAATAATGGGTCAGCCAGGTTGCGGTAAGTCATTCTTCATTAAAAAATTGATTAAGGGATTACATTCAATAGGTGATTATGAAAACATAATAATACTTGATAGGACTGGTGAGTATTCAAAGGGCCTTATTGAGGATGGCATAGATGCCTCAGTATTAGTACCACTGGATCTTATGAAGTTGAGTAGGCCAATAGATATTGATGAGTTGAAGAAGTACATTGTTGATAAGTTACGTATTTTAGGCTTTCGGAGTAAGAGGGCTAGAATTACAATGAGCATGTCCAAGAATGACGGTATTGAATTTAACGTTGATTTCCAGAGGAAGGATTTTGGGAAGTTGAGTATTATGCCATTATCGATTAGGTTTAGGTGGTTCATTGAGAGAGCTATTAATTATTTAGATCCTGAGATTAAGTATGTAATTACTACGTTGATGATGGAAAATGAGAAGGCCCTTAATACGGCTCAGAGTTTCATTAGCGCCATCAAGGATCCCGAACTACTTAATACTATCGGTCGATCACCAATAAATAAAGCCATCGATCTTGCATACTCATTAAAGGATACTGGTTACTTTGATGCATTGATAAATGTAGGCGGTGATAACATTGACATCTCTATCTTTAGTCCAATAAGGATATTGAAGAATAGGGTTGCCGTAATTGATCTCCATGAATTGCCTGATTCATTAATGAATATATATGAGACCATACTCATTGAAGACATTACCAAGTGGTTCATGGGTTCTAAGGATAACAGGGTTATCATGATTGTTGATAATGCTGAAGGCCTCATGAGCAATAAGGACCTGCTGAATTCATTAATTAATAGTATGAGGATTGGCAGAACTCATGGTGTATTCTTCATAATTGCTACAAGGCTATTCTCACGGAAACTGTATAGGGAATTTGGGAATCTGGTCATTATGAGGATGAATAGTTCACTAAAGCTTAGTAATTGTTCTGAAGGTATGAACCTACTTAATGATGAGTTCATTCTCATATCTCCATGGTTAAACATTAACTGTATAAAGGGTTCAATAGCGTAATTCTTAATTATAGTTATAATCACCACCTAGTAATGGTAATAATAGCTGAATTACCACCGCTGAGAAGGATTGATAACGTAAATAATTACTTAGATATGGTGGGTAATATTGTTGATTATGTAACGCACGTAGACATACCTGACTCCACATTTGCAAATCCATCAGCCAATGCAGTACTTGTGGGTGCGTTAATTAAACGCAGGTATGGTAATGTTGAAGTTATGGCAAATGTCAGGGTGGCTGATCATAATAAGGTTGGACTTGTTGCATTAATAATGGGTGGTCTAGCAAATGGTGTTAAGGATTATTTGTTAATGAGGGGAGACTTGGGACCTGGTGTTACTGCGGTTACTGATTTAACACCAATAAGTGCCATTGATTATTTAAGAGGCGTTGAACAAATAGATGGTGCAAGGCTTGGGATCTCCATATCGAACTTTGATGAGGGTTACATAAAGGAAAGACTAAGTGCTAAACCTAACTTTGCTATGCTTCAATATACCTTATCAATGGATGATTTAATAAGGGTTATTACGGTAAATAGGGAATTCAATGTTGATGTTTATCCTCCCTTATTAATAATTACTAATAAATCATCAAGGATAATAAGCAGAATACTTAATGCTGAAGTTCCAGTAAAGCGGGACCCAATAGATGATGCTGTTAAGAGAGCTCGTGAATTATTACAGTACTTCCCCGGTATTTACCTGTCAGCGCCTGGGGATTTTGATGCGGTAATAGAGACCGCTAAGGCATTGAGGAGGTACTTATGACTCTCCCTCGCCTTCCTCCTCGCCTGGCAATTTAAGCAATGACTTTATTTGTTTCTTAGTTGGTGTCTCAGTCTTAGCTTCAAGCTTATCTTTATACATTGCTATTACTGTATCAACAATGCTAAATATAGCCCTAGCAGTATCTGAGGTGGAGTACTTCATTAGGAAGGGTTCACCTAAGTCATTTGATTCACCGATCCTTGGGTCAAGTGGTACCATGCCAAGGTACGGCACGCCATACTTATCAGCCATTTCCTTACCAATTAATCTACCAAACACATAGTAAGTCTTACCAGATTCAGGACAATAGAAACAACACATGTTCTCAATTATGCCAACTATCGGTATTTTCACCTTCCTTGAGAAATCAATAGCCTTCTGCACAATCCTCTTTGAGACATCACTTGGCGCAGTGACTATTATGCTACCTGTCATTTCATTAGCAAGGGTTTGAGCTATTGTTAATGGAGCATCACCTGTGCCCGGCGGTAAATCTATGAATAACGCGTCTAAATCGCCCCAAAGAACACTACCCAGGAAGTCCTTAATGGCTCTATCAACTAATGGGCCCCTCCAAATTACGGCAGTATCTTCGGTTGGTAATAGGAAGTCCATGGAAACTACCTTTATGCCAAATGGGCCTTCGGCAGGTATTATCTTCTCATCCTCACTAAGGTAAAGGTTAGCACCAACTAGGCCGAGTAACTTTGGTACTGTTGGACCGTAAACATCAGCATCAAGCACACCAACCCTATAACCCCTCATTGCAAAACCCAGCGCTAGACTCGCAGTAACGAAGCTCTTACCAACACCACCCTTACCACTCATTATTGCAAATTTTGTTTTAATGGTCTTCATGGTTTGCGCAATTTCACCAGTGTCTAATGGACCTGCCTTCTGCACGGATACCTTTATCTTACCCCCGCCTTGACTACCTTGTGATGACATGTGTATTACAACTACACTTGATGTATTTAAAAATCAAACTCCTTAAGTTATTATTTTAGTACTGTGATATGAAGTCCTCAACCTTCGGAATCTCCTTAGGCAACCCCTTCCTCTCCCTAATCTTCATTACCATATCAACAAGCATGTTCTCAGGAACTGGCGACCACCTTGAGAACTGAAGGCTCCAGAACACTCTACCTGCGGTGGCACTTCTCAACTCGTCGCTTAGGGTAAATGATTCAATGACGGGTATCTCACCCTTAATCGTAACCATGTACTCAGACTGCACCATATCAATAACCTTACCCCTATGCCTATTCAACACGCCAATTACTGAGCCAATGTTTTCCTGGGTCGTCTTAGCCTCTATGGAAAGCACAGGTTCAAGCAGTGTTGGTCTTGCTGCGAGTATTCCAGCCATTATGGCGTTCTTCGTTGCTGGCATTATCTGGGCTGGACCTCTATGTGCTGGATCCTCGTGAACGACGGCATCATGGAGTATTACCTTTATTCCTCTAACTGGTTCCTGAGCTAATGGGCCTGTTTGTATTGACCACCTAAAGCCCTGCACTATGTAGTCCCGAATCTCCCTAAGGTACTGAATACCTGTTGTTTTATCAACAAGGACATTAATGTACTGCTCGTCAACGGTCCAAATGCCCCTAGCCTCATCAGTATCCCAACCAGCCTTCTCCCTAAGTATCTTGGCTCTCTCCCTTGGATCCTGGTCATCAGTAACCTCACCGTATTGAATTAACCTAATGGTCTCCTCATCAAGCGGCTCAACACTTATGTATAGCCTATTGTGCTTATTTGGTGACTTGCCCTCGAAGGTAGGCGATGTAGTCCTAACGGTCTCCCTAAACCTGACCAATGGTTGTGATACTGCGAAATCAAGCCTAGTCCTCTCCTTAAGCAACCACGTGGCAATTTCGAGATGAAGTGTACCAACGCCACTAAGTAATATCTGTCCAGTCTCCTCATCAATCTTTAAGCTAAGTGTTGGATCTTCAATAGTTAACTCCTTAAGACCTTCAACAAGCTTTGCAAGGTCATTTGGATTCTTGGGTTCTATTGCGACTGTGACTACGGGCTCGCTTATATACTTCATTCTCTCAAATGGTGCAGCCACGTCCTTAATTGATGAAGCTACAATGGTCTCACCAGCCCTCGCATCATCAACACCCAATAAAGCAACTATGTTGCCAGCAGGTACCTCAGGTATCACTATTCTATTTGGACCCATGTATAGGTATGTCTGTAAGACCCTCTTGGAAGTCTTGGCATTTATTAGGTAGACCTCGTCACCCTCCCTAATAGTGCCACTAAACACCCTGCCAGTAGCTATCAAACCTGCATGTGGGTCCTTATTCATCTTACTAACAGCTATTACGGTTGGTCCATCTGGGTCAGCCTCAAGCAATGCCTTACCAAGTGGTGAGTTTATGTCACCTCTCCAAATCTTTGGTATCCTATATCTCTGAGCAACGTTTGGTGGTGGTACATGCTCAACAATCATGTTTAGGATAGCCCTATACAGTGGAAATTCCTGGGCTAATTCATCAACGTAATTCTTCTCATAGGCATCAACAATATTACTGAATTTAAGACCTGCCTTTGCAGCTTGCGGTATCGTTACTCCCCACTTATTCAGTGCCGAACCCAGCGCTACCTGACCTTTTGATGGATCAACCTTCCACTTATCCTTGAAATTCGGATCAGCATACATATCTATTAAATTATTGAAGTCCTTAACTATCTCAATAATCCTTTCCTGGATCTCATTTGGATTAAGCCTAAGCTCCTTGATTAACCTATCAATCTTATTAATAAAGAGCACAGGCCTAACCATCTCCTCCATTGCCTGCCTAACCACAGTCTCTGTCTGTGTCATGACACCCTCAACAGCATCAACGACGACTAAGGCGCCATCCATAACCCTGAGAGACCTCGTAACATGACCCGTGAAGTCAACATGCCCTGGCGTATCAACAAAGTTGATTATATATGGCTTACCCTCATACTCAAAGTATAGACTTATATTAGCAGACTTAACAGTCATTTGTCGTAATTGCTCTATCTCAACATAATCCATAGCAAGGGCCTTACCAGCAACCTTAGGGCTTAGTAAACCAGCACCCATTAGTAATGAGTCTGTTGTGGTTGTCTTACCATGATCAACATGCGCCAGGGTACCTGCATTTCTAACCTGGGCAGGATTTCGCATCATTGATAGTATATCCTCGATTTTCTTCTCGATAATCCTAACTGCCATCGATAATCAAAACCCAGCGTTAAGTAGTCCTAATAAACCTTTCTAATAACGATACGAGAAGTGACTAATACAATTCATGAAAAGTCGTCCCTGCTCTCCTTCATGTGCTTACTGCACGTGTTCATCAATGATAATAAACGATCTGAACAATTAATGTAATACCCTGGATTAATCGAATAATCACCAACTAACCTATCTAGTTCATCAATAACGAGTCTCCTTGAAACTGAGGAATAACCTCTCTTACAATCGCCCAATGAGTAGTCAATTAGTAGGTAATAAGTTGATGGGATGGCGATTTCCGTAGGTAATGATCCCAGTAACAATTCCTTAGCAACATTGAGGTGAACATTCCCATGCCTGAGGTAATGTCCACCACCAATACCCACCAAATGAGCAAATTCATGGGCAAGCACCTGCCAGCCCCAATAATTAGCACAGTTACCAAAGTCATGCTTAATATGACTAACTCCAACATGAATACTAACGGATCTGTATCTCCTAATGTACATTACATAACCATAGACACGTCTATAACCAACATTGCCATGAATATAAACACTACGTATATCCTCAGGAACCCCAAATGAATAAGCATTATTAAACATGGTAATTATAAAATTAATAATACTATTATCCTTAAAATCCTTGGTACTAAGCAGGTTAATAATGGAATGACTAATGCTATACCTAACTCCATTATTCAATACCTTGACCCACAGATCCAAAAACATGCCATTAATTTATAAGCAAAATCCTCCAGGGAGATTCAGTTCCAGGCTAATCTCCTCATTAATCGGTGGAGGTGCATATCATCACTGAGACTAAAATATTACACTATACTTATAAAGTATTATATTAAGTAACAATCATGGTAAAGTGGATTAAGTTAACTGTAATTAATGATAATAAGCCAAACTCATCACTACTGAATGATTGGGGATGGAGCATACTCATTGAGACAGATAAATGGGTGCTTCTTTATGATGCTGATACGGAACCGAGGATTATGGAGAATAACATTAAGGCCTTGGGCATAGACCTCAATAGAATCGATGCAGCCTTTCTTAGTCATTATCACGCAGATCACTACGGCGGATTTAAATATATTGGTGAAATTAGGAGAGGATTGGTTGTCTATGTTCCTGATGTGGATGACGTACTGCGTAGGTGGGGCCTCAACCCAGTTACAGTTAGGGATTCGAAGGAGGTACTTGAGGATGCCGTTACGACGGGTGTCATGAGTGGTATGGGTGTTTATGAACATTCATTAATTATTAAATTGAGCGGTTATGGTTCTGTTGTTGTAGTTGGTTGTTCCCACCCTGGCATTGACAATATCGTGAAGAGAAGCCATGAGTTGCTCGGTGATGTTTACCTGGTAATTGGTGGTTTCCACGGCCCATCTAGGCAACAACTTGATGTTGTCGCTAAGTACTCAAGGTATGTATGCCCAGCACATTGCTCTGGCGATGAGGCTAGACACTACGTGAGCGTGGCTTATAGGGATAAGTATTGCGATGTTAAGACCGGTACTGTAATTATCCTACCAATGAGTTGATTCAACTAGAATGGTTCTTAAATTAGTGGGTAATATCGTTGATTAATAATGGTTAGTAAGGACGTGATCTTCGATGAGGTTAGGAGGGTTGGTAGGGAGTGGGTGATTAGGGGTAGAGTTAGGAGTAGGTCTAGACCAAATACCTGGCATAGTGTTGAGGTTAGGATTAGGAGGTTGAGGAATGGTGAGGTTGCCATGGTTGGTAGGTGTGATTGTGAGGCGTTTACTAAGGGCCACATGGTTTGCTGGCACATGCTCCACCTGACCAATGCCTTTATTAAGAATAGGCATAGGTTGGTTAGTGGCCTTGGGTTTTCTGTTAATTAGTGATTGAAAGAAAGATTTTTAACACAGCACTAGGTCAATAGTTGTGCTTGAACTACTATCAATAATGGTATTCATATACCTAGCAGGAAATAACTCATTGGTAACCATAAACGCAACGTTATATACACCAGCACTGCTAATGAACATAACACTTCCTGTGCAGCCCCTGAGCCCCGTAACTGTGGTAAATAGTACAGGACAATCAATACCCTACTACATATCGAATAACGAGGTATACCTATCTATGGTTAATCCAGGAAATGTAACAATAATATATACGCCATACATAAACGTCCTTAACAATGGAACACTACAAATAAGGATAAGCACTGACTACGAAACTCAAGTCTACATGGCAAGTAATGTATTGCCAACAACAATACCAAGCAATATACAGGGCTTTCAGGAAACGAGCAATGGAATTGTACTGGCACTAGCGCCAGGTAATTACGTGATAAACTTCATAACAACAGGACCTGTAATAACCACAAAGACCACAACCACACAACATGCAATGAAGACGAACATGGCGCAGTCCGCTCTTTACTCATCATTAGGCTACATAATAGTAATAATTGCGATCGTGCTGATACTATCGGTATTACTCATCATGAGACACCGGAAGTGATTAGTAAGACCCGGGTAAACGTTAATAATTGAATTACTAATTAAGGTTGTGAGCCTAAAATTACCACCATACACATTTGACGACTTCCAGATAGGCATGAAAATGAGGTCACAGGGATTAACAGTCACTGAGACCCATATCATCCAGTTTTCTGGATTAACGGGAGATTACAACCCATTACACGTTGATGATGTGTTTGCAAAAGAGACCATATTTGAGGGTAGGGTCGCCCATGGACTACTGATCCAAGCCCTCGCCGTTGGTCTATTCGCACCGTTAGTTGCTGGGACAACGATAGCATTAATTGAGGTTAGCTCGAAATTTTTAAGGCCCGTTAAGATTGGTGACACGATATACGTCGAGTCCGAGGTCGTTGATAAGAAACCAAGCGAGAAGTACAATGGTGGTATAATAACATTCAGGCATGAAGTTAAGAATCAAAGAGGAGAGACAGTAGCTACAATAGAGACGAAGCTCCTAATAGCAAGGGGATTAGCAATAAGGAAGAATGCATTAAAGGCGTAAAGCCGTAGATCACGACGAGTAGCGCTTTTAAACTGGGTCCTTTATTATCATTATTAGCCGGGTCGTCTAGCGGCCAAGGATGGCGGGCTTTGGACCCGTTGACCCCGGTTCGAATCCGGGCCCGGCTACCAGTTAGAGCATTCGTTTTTGTTCATTCTGCCTGGTGTCCTCCTTAACCTGTACTTACTCACCGTCTTTTCATGTATCTTTTTCAATACCTCATAGACCTTGTGAGCTTTAGATTCTCTTAATTCCATTCATGGTTATGTATGCGTCAAAAGCTGTTATTGTGGCCTTACTTCCTCGCATGTTGCAAATGAGTTATTTTGCGCTACTGTGTTAATTAGGTGATTAAGGGAATAGATATAGAGCTAAGCAATCATATCGCCCTGTGATTAAAGTCTCGGATATAGTACAACCACTCTACTGGATCTTCCGATTTTTTCATGGGTCATTACCCTGACATACCTACCTGCCCTACTCATTGCATCATTTAATTCCTCCTGAGTTGGTCTTCTCCAGGGTGTGCCTGGTATTGGTATTAATGGATCAATTATTAGAGTTGGGTCCTTTGCAATACCTGCTAGGTATTTCGCTATTTCCTCAATGTCATTAATATCGTTTAGCCCAGGTATTAACACGGTCTCAAAAATAACCTTAATACCACTCTCCAGTAACCGCCCCGTATTCCTTAGTACAGGTTCAAGGGGTTTGCCCGTATACTTGATGTGCTTTTTTGGATCAAGGGTCTTGATCCCAATGACGACTTCACAATCATCGCACAATTTTAACTCATTGAGTAATTCATTGTTTATTTCGTAGGCGTTGGTTAGTAATCTTATTCTTAGTTTCCTATTGCTCAACTCCTTAATTATCATAGGTAAAGCTGGATCAATTGTTGGTTCTTCGCCACCGAGAACAGCCTCCTCTAGGCCATATTTAGCTATTGCATCATTGATTATTCTCAGGAATTCATCCGTGCCTAACAATCCCTGAAACCTCAGTCTAGTCAATTCGTTATTACTTAGGTGATGATCCCATGGCGTTAGTTTCCTTATGCACCATGGACAGTGGAAATTACAACCCATGTATTGTACATAGGCTGATTTTATATCGATGTAATACGTTATGTGACTTATCCTTGTTATCACGAGATAGGATAAATAACCTACTTATAAAACTGGTGTGACAAAAATTTAAAAACTGTTTAGACACTACGGTATTAATATGGGGATTTTTAGGAAGGAGTTTACGTATAATAAGCAGGTAAATCTCAATGATGTTGTGCAGAAGTTCTCGAGTTATCTAGTTAATGATGGTTGGAGAGTGCAACAGAAGGTTGAGGGTAGTAGGGCTTTAGTGCAGGCCCAGAAGGGCGGTATATTGAGGGATCTAATTGCTGCTGATAGGGCCTTAACATTCACGTTTGAGCAATCTTCAGATAAGTTAAGGGTTACTGTTGGTGTTGGTAAGTGGTTGCAGAATCTTGCTGTAACGGCCCTTGAGACCCTCTTTCTTGGTGAATTATTCCTTGCCGTTGATGTTGCTGAGATGCTTTGGAATGAGCATGTGGAGAAAACCCTAGTTAAGAAGCTTGAGGAGATCATTCATACCTCATAGGCGCTCTTTAGCATTAAGGTTAAAATATGTCTTTATTAATGGTTTATTTGATGCTGATGACTTGCCCATCTGATTATGTGATGTGGCTTTAGGGGCTGGGCTTAGGCTGGTAATTCTACCCCTGTACTCTTTAGTACTGAAATCGCTATTTCCTTATCCTCCTGTGGTTTATTACCCGCAATGCCAATTGCAAATAATAATCCCTGTAATCTAAAGGGTACACCACCTGCTGATGTATTTAGTCTCTCGTTCCATTCGCTACCATGCTCAGTACCTGTATAGTTAGGAACTTCGTCAGATGGCAATTTAAAGGCTGCGGCGGTCCATGCTCTGTCACGAGAAACCTCCAAATAACCGTATGATGCATCATCCATTCTATATATTAATACTGGCCATCCCCATTCATCAACTATTGTTATGACTACTGGGTGTAACTTCTTCTCCATGACGTGATTGATCACGGCGTCTGCTACCTTCCTTAATGACCTAAGTCTATCCTCGCCAATGAAGTCTATGTGATCCTCCCTATAAAATGTACTTAACCCTGCCTGCGCTATTGCCTCATCCTCCTCAGCAGAGCCGCCACTATGCCCTATACCGCCAATAACCCTATTGCCTGAGATCACGGGCACTGAGCCGGGAATTATTGTGAGCCTACCATTGTACTTAACATTGAGTCTCCAACCCTGCCCCCTCGTGATAACCTCAAGAACCCTAGCCGATGTCTTCATTGTTGCTGCTGTCCAGGCCTTGTCAATTGCAATATCAAAGGTTGCAGGTAAGCCATTGTCCCTACGTTCAGCCGCAATCACATGACCACCCTCATCAACCACGGCGAAGCTGCCTGGTAATACCCTATTGTCCTGGGCATATTTAATCATTGCATCAATCATCTTCCTAGCAATATCGAGGGTTAAGAACCTTGGTGCGCTCATGACGATACACCCCTCCTAGCCCTTGGGTCAAAGCCCTTTTTAGGCTCGAGCCTAAGCCCTGACTGCATCAACAATTCAACAACTTTCTTACCAAGCATTGGTGATGCAGATACACCGGCAGGTCCAAGCACTATGTTGACCCAGTTAGGTACGTAGTCGGGTATGTCAACCACGAAGTCATGCCAACCAGTATCCGCGTTTGTATACGCCATGAAGCCTATGAACGACTTAACCACATGTCTTTCAAAGGGTATTTCCGGGAATAATTCCTTGGCAACCTTAATATTGTGATTAACAGCCTCCTCATGAACAGCCCTATTGCTCCTATATGTGAGTTCTAGGTAAATACCTGATCTGGCGAGCCCATATATGTTAGGTAGTACGGCCTTTACATGGGGTAGGTCTTCCATCCTAGGTAATACGTGTACCTCATGACTTATTAATTTACCAACCTCTTCATCGAAGTCTGTTAATGTACCCTTCAACGGAACTATTGAGAAATTCCTCGCGCCAACCATCTCGGCAATTCTATCGACCTCAATACCAGAAGCATTAATGACGAAGGCTGACTTAATGATTAATCCCTGCTTCGTATAGATACTATACGTTATACCCTGCCTTTCAACCTTAGTAACCTCCTGTTTAAGTAAGAACTCAACACCGTTAGCCTTAGCATTCTCAGCAAGAGCCTTGGCAACCTTAACTGGGTCTGTAATGCATAGGTTTGGGTCATGTAGTGCGCCCAGGGCGTTTGGCATAATGTACGGCTCCATATCCAGAAGCCGTTTTCTATCCACAAACTCGAGTGGTTGAAAGCTACCTTCAGGAATATAATAAGGCGCATTTGGCTCAAGTGAGGACTTAAACGCCCTTGAGTAAAGCCTTAGGTACCTCTTGAAATCGGCCTTATCCCTAATTAGCCAAAGACCACCAATTCTCTTCAATGGAAAATTCAACTCTTCAGCGAGTTTCGGCCAAAGTGGTATGCTCTTAATATTCAATTCAGCATGGAGTGTACCTGGCCTGAATGACAAAGAATCACCACCCTGGCAGACCAAGTTATGGTTTGTTGATGTACTTTCTAGACCAATATCATCATGCATATCAATAACAACAACATTAACATTATATTGAGACAATTCACGAGCTATGGACACACCGGCAATACCACCACCAATAATGGCAATATCAAAATTAAGTGGTTCTGGCATATGTATTTGTGCTTATTATGGTTATTAAATAATGCGAATAAAGGAACTATATATTTAATGAAGCTCACACACCGGAATAAACTAAGTACTTAATGCCGTTAAACACAACCTCCTTTGTGGAGTTCCTTATTTCATCAAGAGTCGACATATCCAGGTTATTCCTCTTAATAACATCCATTATCTGATCGATAGTCATTGGTTGAATCTTAAGAATACTTAGCAAACTATTTACTGGATCATCCCTATCTATATGAAACTCCCCTCTCTCAATATAATCTATTATGAATATCCTATTACTATTCACATACCTCGAAAGCACCCTAGCGAGGTTCATTAATACATCGGATGTTGGTGGCTTAACCCAGGACTCAGCGGGTGGTCTTGTGGGCACCATCATGTAGACTCTATCCGGTCTGTACCTACTTAGGGCATCACCAATACGTTCTATTTCATCCTCATTATCATTCACCCCCTGCACAAGCATTATCTCAGTCCATATCTGCCCACTAAACACCTCACGGAATCTCTCAATACCCTCTACGAACCTATCGAAGGTTATTTCCCTATGCGGTCTATTGATTAGCCTAAACGTTTTCTCGTTCCCTGCATCTGTACTAACCTTAACCACGTCTAATTCACTTAACCAAGCCCTGATTCCTTCATCAATTAACTTAGCCCCATTAGTCAGTATTGCCAATGGCTTATCCTGATTATTCCTAGCCCATTGTATTAGCTTTCCAAGTCCAGCATATAGTGTTGGTTCTCCATCACCAATAAATGTTAAATAATCATAATTCCTGGTCCTCGTAGCTATCTCTAACTCCTTAATTATATCCTCTGGTGGATAAAACATTCTTAAGTTATTTATTACATGCCTAGTCCTACCGAGTTGGCAGTATATGCAGTTGAAATTGCAGTACTTAAGCGGGACAATGTTGACGCCCAATGATCTGCCTAATCTACGTGAAGGTACAGGCCCAAAGACGTAACGAGACATTTAACATCCAGGGTACTAGCATCGTATTTATTAAAATACTTTATTAAATGTTGTATTTCTATTTCTAATAAATTAGTAATTGAATATAAAAATAAAAATTAATTAATAAAACCTCTTTCTATACCTGTATACATAGTAAAGTATCACATATTGGAGAGAATAATGGTATTATATGTATAATATTCAGTTATTAGAAAGGGGATTCACTAATTAATGATTATTGCTTAAAGAGTTTTCGTAAGTTTTTAGGATAGTTCTCTAGGTTAAAATACCGTGATTAGTCAAAAAGTTGAGTACTCAAGGAGAATCTATCAAGAGGCTATGGTACAGTGCCTAAAGCCATGGTACACCGATGATTGCCATAAATGTAGATCAGAATTTAATAGGTGCATGTCTATTTATCTATCATCATTAAATTAAGGGAATACTTAAAACATATTATTAAAAACCATCACGTGACATACATATTTCCAAGCAGGGAATGGGTTAACGCCCTATGCTCAAACCTTAATAATGATAAGGATTTCCTCAATGCAATTAATGGTTGGAAAATAGATGTACTACTCATTGGTAAGAACCTTAGCAATAATGTAATTAAGTACCTACAAAAAACCTATGGAGCTAATGATATTAAATACATAGGTATCCTGCTTAAATTCAACAATTCATGCAATGAGGCATCCTTCCTAGTAAATCCTAGTGTCGATTCATATCAATACGTCGTTATGGCTGACTATGATGTATGGCTTAAAGTACTTGAGAACCTAGACGATCCTATAACGGCAATGCTCAGTGTATTTAGGAAACTGGAGGTTAGGGGCAATATGGTAACGCTTGTAAGGCTTGCTGCAAACATTGTTTCACCAATGGCAAGAGTCATCATGAAGATACCAACAGAAATAATAAAATAATTTTAATTTTTAATGAACCAAGTTATTGTATTACCACCACCAATGCCACCAGCGTCTTCCACCATGCCATCCTCCGTAGAACCAACCCCAACCTGGACCCCATGGAGCGGCAGGCGGTGGGTATGGATAGCTTGTGTACCAGCTCTTGAAACTCTTGCCCAGATCTGTCAATTCCACGTACTCCTCATTACCCTCCCTAACAACCCTTATTAAACCGGCCATTTGTAGTGCGCTTATTGCATAGTCAAAGGCAGCGCCATAGAGAGGTACTTTACTTCTTAAATCGCTTATCTTAATCTTATCCGTTATTTGATTCAGTATTAACCATGTACCCCATCTTGTCGTACCGAACATTTTCTCACCAATATCGCTTCTGATATCGAATTTAAAAACCTTACTCAACAATTATTTTCATCGGTACATAATACATATGCATACATTTAAATTAAGATGATTATCCCTTCAACCCACCAATATTGAATCCCTCAAGTAATCTACCCATTATTATATAACTGAGTATCATGACTGGTAATGCAACAACAAGTGCTGATGAGGCTAACAAGCCCCAATCAACTGCCCTACTCCTTATCGCCTCTATTGCGAATATAGTAACTGTCTGTGCACCCGTTGGTGGGAAGTTGAATTGCCATGGAGTCTCCGTGAGTATTAACGGGTAAAATAGTAATTGCCAACTTATTATGAATGAGAGTATCATAGCCATGAACCAACTACTCCTGGTTATTGGCGCTATTATCCTAAATAGAATATAGGTCGAAGACGCACCCTCAACCTCGGCCAACTCCTGATACTCATTTGGCAGGTCCCTATATATATTGAAGAGGAGCCAGGCAGATAGCGTTACCGTGAATATCGGCTCAGTAAGAATTAATGCCCACCATGTATTTAAAAACCCTGAATTCATGAATAATATGTATATTGGGAATATGAAGCTCGTTGATGGTAATGAGTATAGGTATATTGTAATGAGCAATAACCAATAAATGTTCTGCTTAGACATTATGTATGAGGCCGTACCAGCCAGCACTGCTGAGATCAATGCCACGAATGCACCAACTATAAGGTTTGTGGATATGTACGGCACAGAACTCGAAAGAGCGCTCACAAAATACTTAACAGTGGGGGCTATTGGGTAAAGTATCGGTGGTGTTATGAAGTCATATATATTAGGCCTAAAGGCAAGTATAACCATCCAATAAACTGGAAATAATAAGAAAAGGAGTATTATTATTGTCGATAGCCATAGTAATGAATCATAAACCTTATCCGGAATTTTAACAACAGGAAGCCTGACATAAAACCCACTACTACGCATAACATATAGTAATGCAGCAGCTGGTAAGGTAGCCATTGCAGCAAGCAATGCAGCTGCGGCTTCACCGCCAGAGAAATTTCCAATGAAATATAACAGGTCAAATATAAGTAGGGGTAGTGTGGTTGATGAATAGCCAGGTCCCCCTTCAGTCAATACGTATGGTATATCGAAATTACCTAATTGGAGCACGAAAATGACCAAAAATGCTGTAAGCAGTATTTTGAATATGTAGGGTAATGCAACACCACTATAATACTGGGATATAGAGGCACCATCCACTTGGGAAACCTCCTTAAGCTCCTTACTTATTGATTTAAGACCACCAATAATCACCAAGTACGCGAAAGACGTGCTGCTCCATATTCCTACGATTATTACTGCCCATATTGATAGGCCAGGTATCGTAGTCATGTTTAACATCGGTATATGAAATACCTTAAAGAGATAGTAAAATGGTCCATACATGGGGTCAAAGAGTGTGTACCATATCATTGATGATGAGATAAATGGTATTGTATATGGTATAAGTATTATTAATGACATCGGTACTTGCCACCTCATGGGCAAACTATCAACCCTAATTGCCAATATCAATGCTAATAATGTTGATATTAAGGCCGTGACAGCCGCAAATAATAGGGTATTATTAAGCGCCAGGTTAAAGGTACCCGGTGGAAAATCAAGTATCAGGCCCTTTATTGATTCTGGGTTAAAGCCAACGAAGTAGAATGTTGTTATTAATGGAATTAGGCCAAAGGCTAGTATATAAATCAGGTATGGAAATAACCATGATCTCCTCGTGATGATCACCAACGATTTACTGCGAAAATTAATTTTTAATTTTTAACATTTTAGTATAACTACGTATTAGCCTGAACAGGAGCCATACGTTTGGACCAGGGCATTTACCCAAGAGGCTGCTGCAGTGTTCATTGCCTCCTGTGCACCTATTTGACCAAGTAAGTATGAGTATACCTCCTGGTTAAAGCTTGGTATTAATTCCGTATATGTTGGCGGTATGTTTGGCGGATTTGCCCATGCATTCTGAGCAGCATTATAAACAGCATCTAGTAACTCCTTATCATGCGGACTAAGAGTGCTATTACTCAGTAACATTTGAAATGCTTCCTTTGATATGGGGAACTTATGGAAGTCTACGTACTCATGTACCTGTACTTGTGGTGATACTAGGAATGCCAGGAATTCAAGGGCTAACTGCTTATGAGTCGAGTATTTACTAACGGCCAAGAAGTTTGTACCAGTCTCAGCATAGCCACCAGGTAATGGCGCTAGGCATGTATCATTATATATATTGGATGGTAAATATGATAATTGACTAACGAATAACATAGCAGCAGGCGCATATTCGGAATATAACTCAGGTAAATTATCATAAGTTACTGGGGTAACATTTGGAGGTGGTTCGTATGATACAAGTTCTTTATAGACCTCAAGCGCCTCAATACCATCAGTCGTATTAAAGTCAGGTAATGGATACGGGCAACCAGGCGCTGGTGCTCCATAAAACAATATGTTAAAGTTCGGCAAGCCTCCTATCCTTCCCTTATTGAGATTTGGGTCATTCATATACCACCAACCAAATATTGCCGGATACGCATCTATTATACCATGAGATACGTGATCATCTACCAAAACACCGTACTTAGTAATTCCATTACTCACAAGAAACTGATCAACATCAAGCACTGTTGTCCAGTTCTGCCACGTTAATGGATTAAACTCAACACCATACTCATTATAGAATTCCTGGGCCAGTGTCTGATTGTTAAATATTGAACATCTATACGCTAGCATGTAGGTTACTGTCTCATAGGCTATACCGATATACTCAATCTGACCGGTCGTTGTATTATAGAATTCACCGCCAAAGGCCTCCTGAGGAGCCATTAAGTCACTTTAATTAAATAGCGTATTCATGTATTGATTAAGTGGAAGTACATAAGGTACAAATCTTAATGATGATGTTGATGTGAATTCAATAATATCATACTCAGTAGAATGAGCCTCGAGAGCCGTTAATTCATTCGTAACATACTGACTAAACGGATATGTTATAACTTCAACATATACATTTGGATGCTCCTCATGGAATAATTGACCTGCGTATTGTATGAAATTAGCTGTAGTTCCTGAGTAGGCAACAACAACTATGGTTACAGGCTTAGGTGCGGTTACTGTCTTAACGTAATAATAAGCACCAACTGCAATTATTATCACAATTATGATACTAATTATCACCCAAACAGTGCGTGAGATACCCCTTCTCACATTGATTTAATCACTACCTTAATTATTAAGCATTTCCTTGAATCAATAAAGTTGCTATATATTAGTATAATATTAATGCATCACTTCAGTTTCTGTATATCAATTGGTGTGCACGGTACAGGTATTACTATGTTAATACCCTGGGTACCACTTAATATAGGGGATTCCACGTAATAATGCACTGGCATTAAGTACTTAACACCAGCCTCCCTAGCCACTTGAATGGCTTCACTTGTTGTTGAATGACCATGCAAATGAGACGCCTCTTCAGTACCTGGATTTCCCGAGACCTCATGTATAAGTAATGTACAATCCCTAGATAAATTCACAATACTTTTAGACGGCCTTGTATCACCACTATACGCTATACATGAACCATCAGAATCCTCAATTCTATACGCAAGTGCTGGTACTGTGTGATCAGCAGAGACAGCAGTTACTCTATAATCACGTCCTATTACCACCGTTGAAGGCTCTGGACTTGGGTCTATTGAATGAAAATCTACTGCAGATAGATACTGCGGTATACCCAACGCATTAAAGAGTCCTTGTAAATCTACATCCCTGGGACCATAAACCCTAAGTGTTATGCCCATGGATCTTGCAAACAATGCGAGTGTTGAAAGTCCCATTATATGATCCCCATGCCTATGCGTTATGAGTATTAAATCCACCTTGTTTACATCAAAACCGCAGGTCCTTAATGCCCTGTAAGTTCCCTCACCAGTATCTATCAAAATCCTTGAGTTATTAATCTCCACGAGCAGTGATACATTGCCGAGTAATGGATTTGATACCCAACCACCAATTCCGAGTGGTATAACCCTCACAGTATGCCCTAGGTATTACAATTATTAAGGAATACTTCAATATTAATTTTACATTAAAAATGCCAATTCAAGAATCGCAAATACAGCACCTATTATTGTCCACCAAGTGAATACTAGATTTAGGGCTGCAACAACGATCCCCAATGTCCTGGTCTCTGAATCGCTTGGTCGTGATAATAACAACGCACCAGCACCTATGTTCATCATAGCAAGTGCAATTATTACTAGTGTTAATGCCCACATAATTGTCGCTGTTATATTGGGTATTGGCACAAGCATTATCGAGACAATACCAAAAAGAAGAGCTGGTACTAGTAGGAATGCTCCTGTGATTAGCATTAATATGCCAGCAACCCTGGGCTCGCTCATCAAGACAGGTAATGCTAATAATTTAAATACTTAATACCCATAAATCCTCTTAATCCAATCAACAATTTCCTTAACGCCAATATCAATTGCAGGCTTAATACTTCCTAAAACTTTTCTTGTACTCTCACAATCATACTGCACATTAACATACTTAAGCAATGACCTAGCACCACTGGGTAAAAATAGACCAACAAGGCCTGGCGTTAATGGTATCCTAATCCCACTGGTACCTATATACCTAGCCATTAATTCCGCAAAGTCTCCGAGACTATACATTGTGCATTCAGTTGCATAAAGGAACGTGTTCTTATACTCCTCACTAACCGCAACCTTCTCAAGTAATTGTACTAAGTAACCCACATAAATCGCACTCACCAAACCTCTAATCTGTGGTATTAATCCAATCTTTGCCAACCTATATAAGCTTAGAAACTCGTTATGATCATTATAATAACCATAAACTAATGTCGGTCTAATAATAACATAATTAAGCCCTTCATTGCTAATTTCCTTAATCGTTCTCTCACCATCGCATTTGGACCTTTCATAGTCACTCCTTGGATTCACGTATGAATAATCACAATGATTAGGCTCCTCTCTTATGAATTTACCGATCTTCCCCGAGGCGGCTGATGCACTTATGTGTATTAATTTTATTGACTTATTAATGCTCAATATTGCCTTTGCGATATTACGGGGAATCTCTACATGGGCATTCCATAACTCATTCCATGAACCACCTAATAAACCAACGGTGTTAAATATGTAGTTGGGTTTCACATCATTAATGAGCTTCAATAGGTTTTCGTAATTACTTGGATCAAGTCTATATGGCTTTATATTTAGTTTAAGCAGGTCCTTCATCATCATGGCTTTACTTCCATGAACAGATCTATATGTTATATATACATCAAAACCCTTTTCAACTAAGTACTTAGCTAAGTTCGTTGATATGAAGCCTAGTCCAATAACTAGGGCCTTTTCCACAATGTCCTATTTATGACAGTTGGTAATTAAGTCTTTCCCTAAATAGAGAAAATATCCGATATCACTAACAAAGAAGGTTTTATAAATACTAGGTATCCGCATGTCATAATCGTATGCAGAAAGAATTGTGGGCTTCAATAAGTGAGGGTCAGAGAAGGTCTGTATTAATAAATGCGTTCCTTGGAGCGCTGCTGGGATCAATAAATGTTTCATCAGTTGTAATTGCGCTACCCGCGATACTCAGGGGTATTGGACTCGGTATTAATACGTCAATAGGCTTCATGATAATGGCATGGATAATGTTCGCATATCCATTGGTTATGGCTATAACAGTAGCTCTCATTGGTAGATTATCAGACATGTATGGTAGAGGTAGAGTATTTACAATAGGCGATGTAGTGTTTACAGTCTCATCATTGCTCCTGGGCTTAACGCCAGGCTATGGAACAATTGCAGGATTTCAGTTAGTTGCCTATAGGTTTATCCAGGGTTTGGGTGGCGCAATGATGTTCGGCAATAGCGCCGCATTAATAACTGATGTCTTTCCACCAGAACGCAGAGGTGTGGCTCAGGGCATAGTTGGTATTTCATTTAGTGCAGGTAGTGTGTTGGGTTTAGTGATTGGTGGTTTATTAGCCACAATAAATTGGAGGTGGGTATTCCTATTCAATGCACCGATAGGCATTGTAAGCATTATATGGGCATATAAAAGTGTGTACAAGTTACCCGCAGGCTTCACTAGGACTAAGATTGACTGGATCGGTGCATCATTACTAACACTGTCATTAGTATTACTGCTTATGGGATTAATGCTGTCAATGACGCCTTATGAAAATTCATCACTTGGATGGGGTAATCCAATGGTCTGGACATTACTAGGCACTGGTGGTGCCTTATTCATAGTATTATTCATCATTGAAGCCAGGATTACTGAGCCAATGCTTAGGGTTAAATTATTCAGGATTAGGCAGTTCACATACGGCGTAGTGAGCAGTTTATTCCTATTCCTAGCTCAGGGAGCCAACGTATTCGTACTATCACTACTCTTGCAGGCAATTTACCTACCACTCCATGGAATACCCTATGCAGATACACCATTGTGGGCTGGTATATACCTAATACCCAGTAGTGTAGCTAATGCAATCTTTGCCCCAATAGGTGGTAAATTATTGAATAAATTTGGTGCTAGGGTCGTATCTACACTGGGTGCGGTAATCCTCGCTGTCAGCTTTGAATTACTAACACTACTGCCAATAACGAACTTCAGCTATGTCTGGTTCGCAGTGATACTATTCATAATGGGTACAGGTTCAGGTTTATTCCAATCACCAAACCTAGTATCAATACTGAGCGCCGTGCCACCAACAGAGAGGTCAGCTGCGTCAGGTCTAAGGTCAGCAATGCAGAACATAGGTCTACTAATGAGCTTCGCAATATTCCTAACCCTAGTATTAACTGGTGCATCATCAACATTAGTTAGGTCAATATATAATGCATTAGTGAGTGCTGGCGTACCAGTAAGTGACGCAGTTAGGCTCACATCAATACCACCAGTTTATGCCCTATTCGCTGCATTTCTGGGTTATGACCCAATAAGGACCATGATAACACAGGCCAGTATTTCACTACCAGCCAATGTACTCAGTAGCATAGATCAATTATCGTTCTTTCCAAGTGCCATAGCACCAGCAATGGCTGTAGGATTTTATTACGCATACCATGCAGCGGCGATATTGGCTGTTATAGCGGCAGTATTCTCATACCTAAGGGGTAGGGAGGTATTTCACCATAATACTGTGGAGACTACACAGGTAGCAGCTATAACTAATGTGCCTGAGGGTATTAATGATCCTGATCCCAACTACAACAACAATGGTAATCCAAACATTGACATAAAGTCTGACTCGGTACTACGTAAGACCTATGCAGCATACCTACTAATGAACACTGAACT
This sequence comes from Vulcanisaeta sp., assembly GCF_049966235.1. Lineage (NCBI taxonomy): Archaea > Thermoproteati > Thermoproteota > Thermoprotei > Thermoproteales > Thermoproteaceae > Vulcanisaeta > Vulcanisaeta sp. The sequence goes on along the minus strand of NZ_JBMFVA010000016.1, from coordinate 13,914 downwards.
GGGCAAGACAGTACTAAGTAATATAACTAGTAAGGATTTAATCTATGCAATAGCCATTACATCAAAGTTACCGAATTGGTTCATCGAATTCATAAACAATATCAATGAATGCAACATAAATATGTCAGTGATAGAGTCATTAACGAAATACGTAAATGTACCGGATTGGTTAATGGAAGTTATTAATGGTTGGTTAAAAATTAATTCATTAAATTCAAACAATAAATAAAATTTTTACCCATTTTCAATTTTAACGTTTTAAATACATCATTTAACTAAAAAAGAATTCATAGGCGCAATGTATATGCTTTATTACCACTCCAAACTATCGCTTTACCATCCCTTAGATACTCAATTACAGTATATCCCTTATAGATTCTCTTCTCATTATTTACTTGCTTATTTTGCGATCTTTCTTTAACCATGAACATTTTCTTATCACCGAATCAATCAATGTCTCTTCTGTTAATAAATTTATATAGTGAACTGAGTTTAATCAATATATTAGCTCTTAATTACTATATAATCTATATAGTATTTAAAGAGCTAGGATAAGTTTTTATTCCGTTATTTAACGTATGCTTGAATGATTGAGAATAGGAAGGATGATCACATTAGGATTGCCTCAGAGCAAAATGTGGAGGAGGGTAACAACCTATTTAATGAAGTGCATTTTATTCATATTGCGTTACCTGAGATTGACTTTGACGAGGTTAATACTTCAATTACTATATTCAACAAGAAATTATCCTTTCCCTTCATTATTGGTGCAATGACTGGCGGTACAGAAACTGCTGAAAAAATAAACACCACACTTGCCAAGTGTGCTGAGGAGTTTAATATTGGCATGTATGTCGGTTCCCAAAGAATTGCTATTGTTAAGCCAGAAACCGCTAGGAGCTTTAGGGTTGTTGCTGAAAATGCACCAACTGCCCTTAAAATAGCAAATCTAGGAGCTCCACAGGTCTCTAGGCTTGATGAGAAGATACTCGTTGATTGGGTTTCCCAGGCCATAGACATGATTAATGCCGACGCAATAGCCATCCACCTAAACCCAGCACAGGAGGTTTTTCAGCCTGAGGGTGAGCCTTGGTTTAGGGGTGTTATTGATAAGCTTAGATTCATTAAGAAGATAGCCAATAGACCATTGATAGTTAAGGAGGTTGGTAATGGAATATCCATGGAGGTTGCTAGAATCCTTGCCTCAAGGGTTAATCCGGATGCCATTGACGTGGCAGGTATTGGCGGTACATCATTCATAAGGATAGAGAGCATAAGAGCCGGGGCGATTGATGAGGCCAATGTATTCAGTGGTTGGGGTATACCAACGGCAATAGCCATATGCGAGGTTAGGAACGTTTATGATGGGGTAATAATAGCGTCTGGTGGTATTAGGAGTGGCCTTGATGGAGCTAAGGCAATGGCTATTGGTGCAAATGCATTCTCAATGTCGAGACCACTCCTATTAGCTGCACTTAAGGGATTTGATGAAACAAAGAAGTTCATAGGTAAATTACTCAGGGAGTTTAAGATAGCAATGTTTCTCACAGGATCGAGAAATGTCAATGAACTTAACAATGCGCCTGTGGTTTTTGGTCAAACAATAATTTCCTGGCTAGGCCAGAGAAATGTTTCATGTAAGCACGTAAGTGCTAGTAAGTAATATAATCAACATGGTGATTAAGAATTAACATAAGCATTTTATAGCCGTGAATTAATTATATAATGGGATTATGGCGCTTCAGGGAGTTTCATGTCCAAAATGCGGTTCAAGGAGAATAACAATTGTTGTTTCAGATATACTGACATTTAAATGCATTGATTGTGGTTATACTTGGTCACCAAACCTACCAGCTCAGGGCTTAGTACATACTAAGGTGGGTGATATTCATTGGACTGAGATTAAGAAGATTATGGAGGATGCCATGAACTACGTCATTAAGATACTTAGCGAGAATGTTATTAGTTGTAATGACATTATTAATAAGGTGCAGGAGAAGTATGGGAATTACCTAACTTCACGCGAGATCCTTAGGACCATAATAAATGGCATTAAGAGATACCTCGAGGAGATCAGGTACAAGGACCAAAATAAGTACTCAACCCTTAGCACAGAGCTTAATAGGTGCAGAGAATTAATTAGTAGGAAGGAGTGATTTACTCAGATGGCATTGCGCTTGACCTCTTATTCTTAAGTCTGGTCTTCTTTGAGTAACCTGAGGCCCAAACTCTCCTACTCCTTGGAACTATCTGTGGACATCTCCTACCCGTACATCTTGGTGCTATGAAACCAATCTTCTGACCAGGTGGTGCAGTCCTTGAAACAGGTGTCTCACCCTTCTGATGGCTACCACCGCCATGCGGATGCGCATATGGATTCATAGCCTTACCCCTAACTAATGGGTACTTCCAAGACTTGGCAAGGGCCTTATAGTACTTGACGCCGGCCTTAAGCATGGGTTTCTCAATCCTACCGCCACCAGCCACAATACCGACGGTAGCCCTAGCCCTTGAATCAATCTCCATAACCTTACCACTGGGTAACTGAACGACTGTCGTTTCACCCTTATGTATCAGAACGACTGCATAGGTCCCGCTGGATCTAACGAATTTACCACCATCATTAGGCCTTTTCTCAATGTTATATATCATGGAACCCTCAGGAATCCTACTAAGTGGTAATATATTACCTGGCATTGGCCTTGCTGATGCGCCAATCTCAATTATTTGACCGATATACATGCCCTCAGCCGCGTAGTTCAAGAACTCCCTACCATCTTCAAGCGCTATCCTAGCCACAGGTGCATTAAGACCCGGCACATGCATTAACTCCTTAACAACGCCCCTAACAACGCCATTAAGCTCAGTCTCACCCATTGACAGGTACTTAACGGGACCCTCCCTAATCCAGCTAGGGCTTCTGAACTGCGAACCACCTCTCCCTCGTCTCTGCACTAGTATTTTCTTGCCCACGATTAATCCCGTTAATGGTGATGGATAGTGGGTTTTTAAATATTTACATTGATGGGTTATGCATAGTGAAGGAAATGAAGAATCAGGAAAAGGTAGTAATCGTTAAGAGGATAGGGTCTGATGAGTACAGCCTTGTTAAGATTGATAATGGAGATTTACATGAACTCGAGGATAGAGGTATTGGTGAGGTAAAAAATGATACCTTCGTTCTAAAGCCTATAGAGCTCATATACCTGTCCATAATTGGGTACAGGGTGATGATTAATGACAATGAGGTGGGTGTGGATGAGTTAATAAGGGAGGCGAAGAATCCGCATGTCTTAACGGTGTACCTGGATATGAGGAAGAGGGGTTACTTCATAAAACCCGTGGTTAATGGACCGGTGGACTTCCTGGTATGGGATAAGGGTAAGAGCCCGGTGAGTTCGAGCCCCAGGTACATGATTAAGATAGTCACTGAGGGGTTGGGTATACAGGTAATGGAATTACTAAATGTGCTAAAGTACAGTGAGAGTATGGGTGCGCAGTTAGTCCTTGCACTCGTGAGCTCCGAGGGGGTTATCACTTATTATAAGGCATTCACATTTAAGCCTGTTAAGGGTGGTTAATTCATGGTCACGATTAAGGACATAGAGCAGGTATTAACTATGGTTAGAAACAAGGGACTCAGGGTCATCATTAGGCTGAGAAAGTCGAGGAACATGATCGCCCTTGAGAGGGAGATTAGGGCCTTGAGCCCCGAGGGTAATTACGTGGCCTGGGCCTCGGCATTTCCAGCACCACCTCATCAAATAATTGATGCGTATGGGATAGCCTCAATAGAGATTTACTGCAGGAATGAATTAATTAAGCAGTTAAGTGATTGGAGGGAACTTGTCAAGGAGCTCCAGATACTAAACGAGTGCCATTAACCACTCTCTACGTCGTACTCCCTATTGCCTATTCTCAACTTAATGACAACACCACCCTCGCCCCTGCTCTCCACCGTACCGTCATCAAGCACTACCTCATCTCCGCCACTAACCCTCATATTAATCCTAAACAGCCTAGCGCCAATTTGTGCAAGGTCCTTATAGCGGGATGTGCATACGTTGACGCTTATCCAGGGCCACCTCCTCCTAATCTCAGTGGCTATTTTAATGCCGGCATCAATACTGCCTATGACATTACCGTCGGGCCCCGGTTTATAGCCCATGCTTATTAAATTATTTATGTTTGCAGGGCTTACGTCAAGTTCGTTTAGGTTCACAAAGCTTATCAAGCCATTATTAATGAGTAGTTCAGCAACCTTAACAATATCATTCTCGAACCGAGGCAGGGCAGGCACCTCAAGACCAAGCTCAATGTCCGCGTCCTTTAACATCTTGAGTAAACCAAGCTTACCGCTTAACTGAGCTGGGTTTATTGCGTGTATCCTAACCTCATCAATACCGCTGCCAGCCAATTTCTTAATGGCATCCTCATTAATATTGAGGACGTGGGTATACATGTGTATATGGAAGCCCCGTCCATACGTATCCTTGAGTAGTCTCACCAGTTCAACGACCCTATCAACAACCATTATTGGGTCACCACCAGTGATGGCGAGACCATTAGACCCAGCCCTATCCAGCTCATCAATTATGTCGTCCGGGAACTTGCTGATTTGCCTATCATTGATGAACATCACGTCCTTACCAAACCTATCCCTACTGACCGGGCAGTAGAAGCAGTTCAGTGGACATATTCCCGTTATGAAGAGCACACTCTTAATACCCAATTGGCACTGCCTACATCCCCTTGCAAACTCCCCAAACACTATATTGAGTCGTTTCATTACTCAGGAGGCTATAGCGTACCCCCTTATAAATGCATGTGCGTTAAGCATTTTAATGAATTTAAAGACGCAGCAACACGATGTATAAGTTTAGAAATACATTGATAGCGTTTTTAATATCCACGGCATTCACAATACCCATATTCATAGCCATGAACATAAACCAAACCGCCTATGAAGCAATAGTTGCACTATTGGGCAGCACATGGCCTCCAATAACGCCCTGGGGCTTCATAACCGCGATCTTTGCTCACCCTACGGTTGAGGATTACGTATTCGACATGCTGACCCTATGGATGATAGGCCCATACTTCGAAACCATGTTTGGAACAAGAAACTTCTGGCTAACCTTCATGCTTAGCGGTATAGCTTCCGCACTCTCGCCAATACTCTACTACGCAATGGGAACTCCAGTCCTCGTTGGCGGCTCATCAGGCGCGTTATTCGGGATAATCGGCTTCATAATAGCCACGCCACACAGGGGCGTGATACTGGCAAATCCAATAAACATAATAGCAATAATATTCCTACTATCACCACTGGCCTTCGCCTTCGGCATAGCCTACCTAGGCCACCTACTCGGTTTTATTGTGGGTATTATAATTGGTTACTTATATATAAAAAGACGCAATACTTTAGTAAATTATCTCCTATAACTTTGTTTAGTTAAGAGAACAACATAGATAATACATATATGGAAAAATATAAACGACGTCGTAGTACCTTATTAATCAGACAGCAGAGTTTACTTATGGAGATTATATGGCACCTAAAGTCTTAGACACAATAATGATTTATTATAGCAAATGTAAATCGGGTAAGGGATGTATACCCACCGAACCTGTGACTAATCCCGAGAAAAGACAGAAAGTTATTGAATTATTAAATGAGGCTATTAATCGAATCAAAGAATGGAACATCTGGAGTACTCAATGGATAGATGAAACGCTTACAATAATCATGGAAAATCTAATGGAAATATTTAAACAGTTCAAAGATAATGACAAGTATTCTAAGAAAATTATTAATGTAATTAACGAGATATCTAGATTTTTATTAAATCATTTAGGGAATGAATTTAAAGAATATTGGTTTAATAACGTAAGTAATGAAATTAAGGAATTGATCAACAATTTAACGAATAATAAATCAGAGATATTAATAAACGAGACAGGGAAGTCCTTAATGGTACATATATATGGGAAAAGAATTGGGCTTAACATTAATAAGATCTTTCCAAGTGGTAGTATAGTTGTTCAATTAATAATAAAAGGTTTAGGTGGCTTTTATATTGATGTTCCTGACGTATTCAGGAAATTAATGGGCGAGAAAGAATATAGAAAATTCGTAGAGGAGGTCCTTATTCCAATGAGACTTGGTTGGGCAGCCACTGATGAAAGTAAGCGTGAGAATAATAAACCAGCAATAGCTACAACACAGCTGTGGCAAGCATTGCTATGGCTTTTGCTATATCCAGGTAGGGTTTATGTGATTACGCCCATCATTAATATAAATAAAAGTAACATAACAATGATATGGCAGTTGAGAGCTTATGACCATGAATCACTCAAACTTACCGCTTTGAGTGATGCTATTAAGCTTGATAGTGTAGCGTTTTTGATTTTTATGCTGGCCGTAATTCTTGGCGATGGTGATGTGACCATTGAACCGCTTAATAATGGTGTTAAACCGATGATAAGACTTACCATTGGCTCTCTTGAGTTTGAGAATTGGAGATTAATTCTCAATAGACTTAAAACCATGGGTATTCAATGGAGTAAGATTGAGAGTGGTGGTAAGATTGATGTCGTAATTAGTACTAATTATGCCATTGATTTAGCTAAGTTAATAATCAGTGCTTTACCGCCATTAATGAGAGCTTTTCTCGATATTCTAGAGAATCTGGGGCTTAAAAAATGGAGTAGCTTAAAGCTAATCGCTAATATGGAATTAAATCGTCGAAAAGGTAATGCACAAATTGAGATTGCCGGTGTAAAATTTTCAGTACGCGTTACAAGATCTGCAGTGGAACTGCAGGTTTTAAGAAAGAATGAGACTGAGACAGATAAAATTATTGAGCAAGTAAAGAACATGTATGGTAAGGATTTTGATATTAGGAAAAGAAAATACAATAATAAAGTAAAAATTACAATTCCATGGGTTGAGATAATAAGACATGATGATATTAAGGTCAAGGTCGTAGTTAAACTTTATGAAATGTTAAATCGAGTTAAAGACGATAAAAGAAGAAAGTGGATAATTAATAACATACGAAAACTCACTATGAATGAATCACAACATAGTAAGTAAAGAACTTACGTATTTACTTAACGGAAAGCATTATGGCGTTGACTTATTCACATTAAGTCTCGCTTATAAGTATCCAATCGTGTTTAATGTAACGGCATACGTAACGCCACTAGCACCACCAACCTCATACCCATACCCAGCCGCGTATATTCAGTACGCCACGGTGAACCTAGGAATGAACGCTCATGAGCACTATTCATTGCCGGGAATGGACTATAAGACTGACGTACTCGAGTCCCTCAATTCCTACGGATTCATGAACCTAACGCTAGAAATCATTAATCCATACGGTGGTGCCGTAGTCACTGGAATATCCGGTAACTACGCGAGAACTAGTAAAGACTTGGCGGCAGTACATACCTACTCGTACCCAACAGGAATACCTGGCTACCTAGAGAAGTTCGGTGCATTGGCAATATCGCCAAACGCCACAGACCTAATTGGCTACTACCAATACGTAATGCTGAGACTGATGAGAATAGGCAGTGGCTGATGAATTAGTTAGGGCTCTAGAATCTCAAAATCACCAAATAATTTTAATTTGAAACCTGGTTAATTAACATATATAAAGACATTGTTGTATGAGTGTGATGGAGTATGAATAGGACATTGGTCATTATGATCATGTTAGTTGCGATATTGACAGTAATACTGATCATGCTCACGCTCATTTATGGTATACCCGTAAAAACACTAAAATTACTCTTTATTGCCTTATTACCAGAAATAGAACGAATATACACACCTACCACATGTCCCTATTACAATGGTTATTGGTTCACAAACAATTATAACATTGCCATGATATTGAGATTAGGAAACAACTCAATAACTGTTGGTAAGAACTCGATTATATACATAGGTGTTGATTACTCCTCTAAAGATACGTACATTTTCATAATAAATAAGCCAAGAGGGATATTAATATTCACGTACTTCCCAGGAATACCCTCACCAATCATAATGCCCAATGCCAGTGGCACTATAAAAATTATGATCACAAACTCAACCCTATACCTAACAGTAAATTCAAGCAAACCATTGAAACTCAACTCCTACCCGCCATACCCATCGAGTAATAACGCAAATATACACATAGACTCTCTAGCATGTGTACCGGCGCATAATGTGTATGATGGATATGTGTATGTCTACGTATTCTTCATAGAGCAACCACTAGGTTGGAGCCCAACATTAGGTATATACCTTATGTCGAACTGCACACTTTACGAACTAAGCAATTGTAACTATCACAGCGAGACTGTCTACATATACTTCAGTAGGGGTAGTTAAGGTCATTCGTGACCCCATCATCATTAGATTCAGTGGCGGCACAACCTAATCATCCTTATAAGGTAATAAATATGGTGAGTACTTAACCCTTACCAATGATTAGATCTCAGTGTTATTTAATCAATTCAGCCCTCCAGGTGATCATCACCGATCTGGTGTCCCGACAGCCATCATCACACGAGATTACTTGGGCATCAACCTTTAAACCTTTAATTACGTCACTTTAACTCTGTTGGTTCTGCGAGATTGTCCTTAACTTAATGCTTCTTACCTCCCTCATTAATGTTATAAACAGGAATATGATTACGGTCATGAAAAACAGCATTATTGCGAATAACGACGCAAGAATATGTACATTGCTTAAACCTGCCAAACCCAGGAACAGGGTTAAAATATCGATTATGAAGAATAAAATGAATGTGAATCTTAGTGTAATTAATCTCTCGATTTGTTCAACCTGGGTCGAAATTGACCAGTGAAGTATGACGAACATAAGCATCAAGGTCACTATTATGCCAGAAGATACCTGTGCGTACATTCTCTCGGCTATGATACCAGCGCCGATGAAAAATCCAGTAATAGCTGATTGTATGAGCAGCGGTACCAGGAAGTAATTTCCGAATAATTTCGTAAGGGTCTTATCATCACCTTTAATAACCGAGCTCCTAATGGCTATGATCCACAGTAATATACTGATGAAGATGAGAATTAACGAGAGGGCTTGGACATACGTAAATGATGAAGTTACGTACAAAACTGCGAAAAGGGTGAACTGTATTATTGTGATTAAGTATATGGTGTAGAATATGGGGGCCGCCGTATTAAGATCCTCCTCAGACATTAGATCTCTGTAAGTCTTTATTAGGTCAGTCTATTTTAACTTATTGTGGGCGTTTTCGTTGGTACAAGCGGCTGGCTATATGATTGGAATCCTGAGTCGTCCCTTGATTGGTATGTTCGTAATTCAGGATTGAATGCCGTTGAGCTTAACGCTTCCTTCTATAGATTCCCATTTAGGAATCAGGTGGTTTCCTGGGCTAGGAAGGGTTCTGGGCTTAGGTGGGCCGTTAAGGTTCATAGGTACATAACCCACGTTAAGAGGCTCAGGGAGGACGCCTTGAACACTTGGCATAGGTTCAGGGAATTGTTTCAGCCACTCGATCAATACGTAGATTTTTACCTATTTCAAATGCCCCCATCCTTCACCTACAATGATGAGAGTATGGAGAGGGTTAGAACATTCACCAGGGAGACAGGGCTTGGTGCCAGGCTTGCAATTGAGTTTCGCCACGAGAGCTGGTTCAACAGTGAGGATGCCATTAATGAATTAAGGGACTTAGGCATCACCGTAGTGTCTGTTGACGAGCCTGGGGTTACGTGGGTCAGGAGCACAAGCAGCATTGTTTATTTGAGGCTTCACGGTAGGACTGATTGGTATATGTATGACTATGGTGAGGATGAGCTTAGGGACCTAGCGATTAAGGCTGTTTCCCTTAATCCTAATGCGATTTATGTATTCTTCAACAATGATCACTGGATGCTTGAAAATGCCAGGAAGATGCTGGAGGTATTAAAGAGTTTAATAGGGGAGTGAGTTACCTAACCGTCCTTGACAGCATTAATAGCCCAGTGATCGTTAAGGCCACGCCGACAGCCATCATAATCACCATGCCCAAGCCCATGGGGCTTATAAAACCAACGATCATCGGCGCCCAACCACCAATCAACAGGCCCCAGTTATAGGAGACGCCCAATCCACTCGCCCTGTATTGAACGTCGAATTTATCGATTAGTACATATGGTACGAGTCCCATTGCGAAGTTCTCGATAAACGCTAATATCACTAGGTTTGTAAAGCTTGGGTATATCATTAAGGTGATTGGTGCGTAGGCAAGCGATATAATTAATGTGCCTATTATGAGCCACCTATAATTAATTGCCAGGGCCAACGGACCAGCGAGGAGCACCGCTATGACCGCTGCTATTGTTGAAATAAGCATTACACTGGGTATTATGCTAGCCTCACCAATTACCTTTAGGAAGTCTGAGTATATTAGGTATGTGGAGTAGTAAATAGTCAATAACCCACCCGTAAACAATACGCCAAGCCCAAGCCAAGCACCACCATACCTAAACAATAGTGTTAATGGGTTTGCCTTCGGCTTCGACCATAGTGGCGACTCTATTAACCTGCTCCTTATTATGAAGGCTAGTACTGCCACTATGGCTCCAGTGCCCATGTAAATCCTCCATCCATAGGCATTGAATGAGATTGGACCCATGTATGTTAGGAATAATACGTTAACAATAGTGGCTATGACAACACCTATTGGGTAACCACTCTGCACAAATGCCGAGGTTACCTCTTTCCTCCACCTACTCCACTCCATAATCATTGCAGTTCCTGGACCCCACTCACCGCCCAGGAATATTCCCTGGAGAAACCTGAAAGTTAGTAGTGCTAATGGCGCTAATGCACCAATTGTGGCGTAGATTGGCAGTAGGGCTATAATGAGAGCTGATAGGCTATAACCAAGCACTGTTGTTAGTAAACCAATCCTCCTACCAAACCTATCACCTACGTAACCCATAGCCACAGAACCCAGGGGCCTACCAACAAGTGTAGCCACAAGCGTTGATAAACCACCAAGTAATGAGAATGGACCTGGGAAGAATAACTCACCAAGTAATGGCATTATTGGCGTAACGAGAAGCGCATCATAACCATCCATTATCCAACCCAAGTATGCGCTAAACATTGCCCTAGCCCTCATTTTCTCTAGAATGTTTGTAGGATCCACGAAATACTCGTATTATTACCAACCCTATTAAGTTATACCCTGGATTAAATCGATAGTGGTGGGTATATTCGTGCAATGATCATTGAGATTATGAATATTATGAGAATCAACAATCTCACACTGAATGGTCCAGCCCATAAATTCCTAAGTTCCCTCCACCTACTCCTAACAACGGCCTCATCACCGCTGAGTAATGGACCTGCCAACCTCAATGTGCGTGGAATAAGCAGCAGAGCCACTAGGGATGTGTAGGGTAGGTAGTGCAGTATTGCCGAGACTATGATTGCCAGGTACATTAGTACTATCGATGTGTAGACGACATACTTCGTATTCTTAACACCCACAAGTAATACCAGGGTTATTTTACCAACAGCCTTACATGCATCAATCTCCAGCGCGCCCGAGCCGAGGAGTATCAACAATGTAAATAGCCCATTCGGTATGCCAACAATCAACGGTGCCGGATTCATGTAAATACCCGTCTGGACAATATATGAACCCCAGACAACGAGCGGACCCATTGCCGTCGCGGCGAGTATTTCGCCGTAGCCCCTATAGTGGAATTTCAGCGGTGGTATGCTATAGCCAATCCCAATTATTAGGCCGGCAATTGCCAGTATTAATACGGGCCAACCAACAAGAATTACCAGGTAAATACCTGCCGCAAAGGCTATTGCGAGAAATACGTAACCAACAGTAATGACGTCCTTAGGTCTCAACTTAAGGTCTATTATTGGGTGCGGCCTATGCGAGAAGCCACTAGCCCTATACAGTATGTCTACACCGCTTAAGTAGTCGTAGTAGTCATGTACTAGGTTAACACCTGCCTGAGCCAGTAGAAGGGCTATTAGGGTTATTACGTAGATCACCAAACTGAGTTTGTTGTTTAGGTACCAGGCCAATGCGGTGCCTAGAGTAACAGATGAGAATGCACTCGTAAGCGTCGTTGGACTGAATGAAACTAACCAGGTCCTAATACTCATTGACCATGAGCATCACTAGGGCATTTTAAGAATTTCCGTAGGAGGAAACCGTTATTTGCCTAGTAAGTACTGATATTTCGTGGCAATTAAGGACCTTAGATCCTTCATTAAGGTGCTGGAGGATAGGAATGAGTTAATTAGGATTAGTGAATCGCTTAGTGTTGATCTTGAGGTCGCTGCATTACTTAGGGAGCTAATGTATAGGGGTGGGCCGGCCGTAATCATCGAGAGGATTAGGGAGGGTACACTGCCAATAATTGGTAACCTCTTTGGTAAGTGGGATAGAGTGATACTTGCCATGGAGGGTAATGACCCGGAGACCGCTGTCTCGAAGCTGGTGGATTTATTGAATTTGAGGATTCCTCAGGGCTTTATTGATTCCCTGAAATCACTTAATGAGTTGAGGAGGTTCTCCCAATACTTCCCAAGGAGTGTTGGTGACGGACCAGTTAAGGAGATGGAGTGGGATCTCATTGATTTGACGAGAATACCAGCAATCAGGCAGTGGATCCATGAACCTGCCAGGTTCATTACCTTTGGAATAACGTTTGTTAAGTACGGTAATTATAGGAACTTCGGTTACTATAGGTTACAGGTGATTGGTAGGGATAAGTTCGTGATGCATTGGCAACCCTGGCGCAGGAGCGCCATGTATGGTGAACTTAATGAGAGACCTGAGGTTGCCATTGTTTTTGGTCCTGATCCCATAACCATGCTTATGGCTGGTGTCTCAATACCGCACCCATTGGATAAGTTACTGATCACCGGCGTGCTTAGGGATGAGGGTATTGAGCTAGTCAGAGGTTCCACAATCGACGTTGAATATCCAGCCAATGCCGAGTTGGTTATTGAGGGTGAATTGACCGGTGAGTACGTTAGGGAGGGACCCTTCGGTGATCATGTTGGTGTTTACTCAATAGCCAAGGAGTACCCTGTGGTTAAGGTTAAGGCTATTTACTCAAGGAGAGACCCTGTAATACCAGTCACAGTAACCGGGAAGCCGGTCCTCGAGGATGGGAATATAATAAGGTTTGGAACGAAGGTAGTAAAGTCACCGCTTAAGTTATTATTGCCAGAGCTTGTGGACCTGGAGATACCTCCTGAGGGTTTGGGGTTCGTAATAATCGTATCCATTAGGAAGAGGTATCCAGGGCATGCGAGGAGGATCATGACGGCACTATGGGGCCTAGTACCAGTACTAGGTAAGGTGGTAATAATCGTTGATGATGATATTAATGTCAGGGATTGGGGCCAGGTAATGTATGCCGTAGCCACTCACGTTAACCCATCTAGGGACATACTCATAATCGATAACTACCCAGTGGAGGAACTCGATCCATCAACACCAATACCAAACCTGGGCAGTAAGGTTGGTATTGACGCAACTAGGAAGCTTCCCGAGGAATATGGCGGTAAGGAGTATCCGATGGACGTTACAATACCAAGCGATGTTGCGGATAGGGTTAGGAAGATCGTGGACTCTATAATGGGTAAGTCAGAAAATTGACGAGAATGCATATTTATGGTTTAACTCGCTAATTAGGGCAATGAGGGCATGTATAGTTGGCCTGGGTAGGATGGGTAGGGGAATGGCAATTAACCTCGTTAACAAAGGCAACGTGGTCTACGGCTACGACGTCAATAAATCCATATACTCTACATTGAGCAGTGCTGGTGTAAAGACCGTAGATAGCTTAAGTCAATGCAGCGATACAGATTATGTATTACTTGCGCTACC
>NZ_JBMFVA010000015.1:0-48621 GCF_049966235.1 Vulcanisaeta sp. | reverse complement strand
CTGACGCTGGTTATGAATGCAACAAGTCTCTCCAGGTTAATGCTTGAGAACTGCCTGTAGATCCTGGGCAAGGCATAGGTGCCAGGGGGCACGAGCTGTATATTGAATGCGCAGTTACCATCCACGTAGTTCCTAACCCCCTGCCTGTCCTTGCTGAGTAGTTCCTGCATGTGCTCGGTGAGTACTGAATTAGTCAGGGCATGTATGTACACCCAGGGCTCCGCGGTGGTTTCCTCATCATGCTGGGACTGCATAAGTCCTCACAGACCTCTCTAGACGCCTGCCTCTTTTTATTGGCAACTCGGCAACTGCCTCATAAACAATACGCTTAAGTGCCTCCTCAGGCATCCACTTGTTTGACCTGTTCAAGGCAATGAGGTAAATGAGCCTCTTCCTAGCCTTCTATTCTCTTTAGAGAATATCTCAAAACTCACATTCGTAGTTCCAAAACCACCCATTAAAATCCCATGGCCTTCTATTCTCTTTAGAGAATATCTAAGACATTATTTTATAAGCTTATTTATAAGTCTTTCTTCATGAATATGAGCTAATTAATGGAATAATTATATCTATGTACGTTTATGGTACGTGTTTGTTCTTACGATTGTTTTGTCAGATTATTTATTATTCTGATGTTTGTGTTCAGTTTCTTATTATTGTAGTTGTTCCCACAATTATTTATCCCATGCATTGCGCTATTGTGTCTTTACTGTGCCCACTAGTATTGTACCTAACGGCGTTAATTCATAGTGGTGCGCCTTACCCCTCTTCTCATAATTAATTAATCTCTTCCTAACGAGCCTCACAAGTATTCTTTGCACTTTGGCCATCGACATGCACTCACTTACTTTCTTACACTCCTTTCTATACTCGTTTAGTATGTCCTTAGCCCTATGCTTGCCAAGGCCTATCAACCTTAGAACCCTGTACTCATCAAGCATTAGGTCAGCCAGTTTAGGTACCACGGGCCAGGGAATAACCCTCTCCTCAACACTCTTAAATAAAGCCCTGACTGATGGACTCTCCTCCTCAAGCATTGCGAAGACGCTATCCATGGTAATACCCACGTAAGGACCCACAGAGGCTAAGGCCAGCGCCAGAAACATCAATGCCGTGCTAAGCCACCTAAATCCACCAGCCATACCAATTATGACCCTACACGGTACATAAGCCTCAATTAGAGACCTAAGCCTAGCTACACTAGTTGCAATGCCGTCCTTAGGGTCAAGCCAAACATCAACAACATTAACCTCACTATCTAACTCATTAATGAATTTATGAAGTGCCTCCATAGTTTGAATGGGCTGTTCCCTACGGCCTCTAAGAATGCCCTCAGGCACAATCCTGGGTTCACTATTCACTAGAAAAACCACATCACCACCCACAGGCCCAGCCCTAGCCAATGCATGCTTCGCATTACCTGGATAAAGCCCAACACTAACCACCACACACTTCCTAACACTCAACTTCTCCATAGATAGAGAAGCATACTAAAACAAAGTATATAAACACTTTCAACTATTCAATATCAATGAGTCAGACATACCCGGAAGAAACCCAGAAAGAGAGAACAAATTACCTTGAGTCCATCATAAACTCTCTAGCTGTCTTAGCAAGTGAGAAGATTTATGGTCCGCTGGATGTCCTCGCATCAACACCAGACCCACAATTAGCATATGGAGTGCTCTACAATGCTATACGTTATTTAGCATCTCAGAGTTACTCAACACCTTCAGAGGAGGACATAGATAAATTATTTGCAATTGCCAGCAAGAGACCGGAAATACTTAGGGAGGTTGCCATAAAGGCATTAATTAGAGGTGTAAAAATGAGGTCTAGTAATAAGAAAGAAGCAATGCAGGTGCAGACAAAATAGGTGATTCTGATGGTTTTCGTATCAATGAGTTTTAGGTTCAGGATCGATGTCGAAGCCGCTAATATGGTAGAATCCGTGGGTAATTATTCGAGACATAGAGTTGTGCCTATAATAGCGCAGTACTATGATGGAAACGGTGGTTTAAGGTATGAGCTTACGTACTTACCTGCAATAAGTGGCCAATCACTTGCAAATGCTTTTTCAAGGGCATTGACCGACATAGCATTAAGCAGAAACCACCCGGTTTGTGACATGTGTAGAAATTACGAAAAAATCGGTGGTTTTCCCAAGAGACCTACATTAAGTGATAATGATTCTATCGACAAAAGAGTAAAGGAGTGCATTGTCGAGGATGTCACAGGTTTCATGGCAACTAAGGGTGGTGAGAGAGGTGAAGTTATTAAAAGGACGTCTAAGATATGGTTTAGTTACATGATCCCGGATGCAGATTCTATAAAGCATGCACCACCTATTCCTCAATTTCATGTCCGTTATAGCACTAATGAGAATGAACAGATGATTTTTTCTATCGAAAGTGGATCAGCAATTTATAGAGTTAAGATTGCTATAGACATTGATAGTATTGGTAAATTAACAGATAATAAATATGTTGATAATAGGCTTGATAGAATTAATGATGTCTTTGATGCATTAGCATTAATGTTTAACGGATATATAGGCGCTAAAAAAGCACGATACTTACCTCAGATGGAATTCCTTGGCGGTATTGCGTCAATTTCACACCCATATAGATTTATGGTAACTCCAGCCAAAGCTAAGCTGGTTAAGGATAGACTTGAGTCATGGTATTTATATGATACTGTTACAAGAGCCACAAGATTTCTAAGTATCTTTGGCAATAAGGTTCGACTCTCAATATATTATGCCGATAAGGAATTTAACACCTTACTGGCTTCTAAAGATATAACGATAGAAGGAGCCGACAGTCTTGAGGATTTAATCAGTAAAGTGAGGAACTCTGTGCAGAAGCTAATTGAGACGAAGTAATAATGAAGGTATAGACTATGTTAAAATCAAAATTCCTCATTCTCGTTGCAGTCGATTTAGAGACTTTCTCTATTTTACCTCCTCACGTATTAGCGTCACGTAGTATTCCTGTTCCAACACCATTAACACTTATTGGAGCCTTACTCTATCCTGTAATGGAGGATAAGTACGGTGTTCGTGAGCCAAATCCAGACGATCTTTATAAGGAAGCATACAATATAGGTATTCATTACGTAACATTTAGGGCTGCGCCCTATGCTACAGTCATGACTCTCGAGAGGGCGATGTCGATAACGTACCAGAGGCGTCTAAAGGAAATGAGTACAAGTATCATTAGCAAGTGCATTGACGTGTTTGCTGAAATCGAGAATTACGGATTGAAGGCAACAGAAAACAAATATGGAAGTAATAATGAGTGTATTAAACAATATAAAGAGGTTATTGCTAATGCATTCGCAGTTGCGTCGAGGGGCATTACGGTATTCAACGGTACATCATATATTGCTTATATCGTGAATAATGAGGAATTAGTGAAGTATGCTTGGCAAATTGTCAGGATTGGAAGGAAGGAAGATTTAGTCGTTGTACGTGATGTTAAGCTCGTAGGACTTAATGAACTTAAGCTATTAGGTGACGTTTCATTCAACAGCAGGTTTTATGTGCCTAAGGAATCCATTAAGGGCGAACCCATGAATGCATCATTATGGCAAATGCCAATCTACATAAACGGCTCTGTGCATGAAGAAGACGTGTATGTACCACATGGCTTATTTAATTCAACCATTATGGTGGACACGACCAAGGCAATTACGTATGAGGTAACTATTGACGGAATGAAGGAATTCATCGTTATTCCGAGAGAGGTGATTGAAAATGCCTAGCAAAAAATCGATAGCGGATAAAGAAACAGGTGGGACAGTGGTGATTAACTTCGATAATCTCTATAGTTATAAGTACCTGAGCTATTCGTGGTTTGTAAGATATGCACTTGCATTAACGATTAATGTGCCAAACGACCCATTTGAGGGTTCAATTGACCCTGCATTAATAAAAAGCGATAACGCATTGAAGACAATTAACGAGAAAATTCAAGAATTACTGAGCCATAGCAAGAAATCTAAAGTTAACAGTGTTTGGAAGCCGTGCGTGAATAATTTAACCAATGATGACTTACTGGATCCGAATGACTTCGAGGCCTATGTTAAAATAAACACTGACTGCTTCATGAATTTCGAATTCAAGGAGTATACGAGGGTATTTGGTGGAGCGGGAGAAAAAACAGGCAATGCGGTAAGCGTGCCGAGGGCAATCGCCAAGCTAGCCAAGTTGGGTAAGGCATTGACGTATACTGGCGAGTCGTACTTATTTCTTGACATTGACTTTTTATTGCAAAGAAACGTCTATAACTTGGTTAATTTCTTCGTGAGGAGCATTAATAAATTTAAGAAGGAAATAAGCAACGCAACAAAACTTGTTGGTTCGGCGGCACTAATTGTCGACGCGCTTCGCAAAGAGGGATTAAGCACTAGGATTAAGGACTTGCTTGAGAGAGGAGTAGTCATGTATGATGTAACGGATAGTGGTGCTTCAATGATAGACTTAACAAGCATCATTAAGCATGTTAATAACCTTAGACTCGCATCGTTTATTCATAGCCTAACCATGCTCATTAATCACCCAATAGCAAGGGATCTACTTAACAAAGTTAGCGAGGCCGTGATTACGTATACGAATACTCATAGCCTATTGCCAGTTTATGAATTCATAAGATATGCAATAACAACATTAGGGAACGAGGAAGTCAGGAAGGAGCTAGGCGATCGCTCGCATGATTTGATTCATGAATTGTCTATGATGGGGGGATTATACCATGAATATTAGGCCAGGCATTAATAAAGCCCTGGAACTCATTGAGGGTGGGCATGATCACATTATTCTTGAGTTGCCGACGGGTTATGGCAAGAGCACCGGTGGGCTGGAAATCTATAGGAAGCTAAGTGAACTCGGTATTCCCGAGGACAGGGTCATTCATGTACTGCCGCTTAGGGCTGTTGTTGAGGATTTAGCCAGAAGATTTTATGGAATACTCAACGATAAAGTTGCTTATCAAGCTGGTATTCATAATATAACGATTGATAAGGGGAAGATTATTAGGAAGTCACCGTTTTTTGATGCTGATTATAACATAACCACGTTTGATTCCTTCATTCATAATACGTTTAAGATACCCATTACCGAGGTATTCAGGGAATTGCGTCATTATTATATTCCATTTGCAAGAATATATACATCTAGTGTTATTTTTGATGAAGCTCATATACTTATTGATCCACGTGAGAAAAAGATGTTAACGGGTTTCTTAGCTAGCTTAGAACTACTAAGGAATGCTGAAGATCCAGTAATCATTATGTCTGCTACATTAACGCAAAACGTGAGAAGCGCAATAAGTAATGTACTGCCTGACGCAGTCTTTATCAGGCTTGGAAGTAAGGATGAAAATAACAATAATAATATCATCATACGCGACGTCGATTTTGAGGAAAAAATCGGCAATACAAGATATAGCATTAACTTCATGAATGCCAAACCCATTGATGTTATTAATAAGGTAATAAAGCTCGTCAATAATGATGAAAAGAGCGTACTCATTGTCATTAACAATATTGGCTTTGTAACGAAGCTCTACGAGGAATTAAAAAATAGGGGTATTCCCGTTGGCTTAGTACATGGCGAATTAACAAGAAGAGATAGGAGCAGCGTCATTAATAACTTGGATAATGATAAATATAAAGTACTTGTTGGCACTAGCGCGATTGAGGCTGGTATTGATAAATCATTTAATGTATTAATAACAACACCCGATGATGCGGCAAGCCTTGTACAGAGGGTCGGGAGAATTTGTAGGCATGGTGAGTGTAATGGTGAACTATACTTCATATGTGAGGATGATGGGAATGATAACATCAAGTATAGTAAGAAGTTATGTGATTACTTAATGAAGAAAGGCAGTAAAATTAATTGGAGATTGCCGTATTCAAAGGATGGCAATATTAGTTATGTTGAAATGCTTGAGGAATTCAAGCCGTATAAGGAAATCGAGGTGTCTCACGATTATTTACTAAGCTTCAAGGCATTAGAAAGACCCTACATACCTCACGACTTAATTAATTACCTATTTAATAAGCAGTTTAACTTTAACCTGGCTAGGAAGGAATTAATCGAGGTTTATGTAAGAGGGAGGGAGGAATTCGCAAGTGCGAGTCCTGACGATGTCGTGCTTGATTCATACACGACGGATCTCGATAATGCACCGATTGACTGCATTGAGTCGTTGGGTTACGTTGATGAAGAGCCAGTACTTATTTCTGACTCATCCTTAGTCCAGTACTTCAGAGACCCAGATAGAATAGCCAATGCATATGGAAAATTCGTAGAGAATTACGAAGCCACGCCAATCATGATAATCAAGCCTAATTGCTATAGGGGTGCGTGATCATGTGCTGGGCAAACTACCCTAATCACGGCATTAAGGAGAAGCTGGAGCCCTTAGGTATTCATTTAATTAATGTTGCCGAGGGCATGCTTAAGCACCCCGACTTTAAGAGAATAAGCAAAAAACTAAGTAAGGCGTATGGTATCGACACCAAGGTATCTCAAGACATTATCTTCCTAATTGGGTTACTCCATGATATTGGGAAGGCACATACCAAGTACCAAAGAGAGCTAGAGAAGGGGTTCAGCAAGCACGAGTTCTACTCAGCATTCGCAGTGAACTACGTCCTTACCACGAGAAATGTCGATGAAACAATTAAGACCCTCATCACCTACCCAATAATGCTTCACCACTACGCGCAAAGGTACGACGCCAACAAGGCATATGGAGGCGTGTCGAATGAACTCGGCATTAAAGAATCGCCAGTTCTCCCAATCCACGAGCAATGCATTAAGGACGTAATCGAAGCATTAACTTATGGGGAATCAACCGTAGTCAGCGACTTAGGCAAGGACGTAATCAATGAATTAATAAAAGAAGTAAAAACAAGCAACGTCCTCTACCTCTACCCACTGGGTAACGACCCACTAAAGCCCTTGCAATCAATCATCCAGCAGAATCGATGGTTCGGCATAGCCGCTTTAACAGGAATCCTAAACGAGGTTGACGGAAAAACAGCAAGAAGGAATAGGCGTGATAAAATATGATTGTATCATTAATTATTTACTTCTCTATTGAGCATCCAATAAGATTTGGAACATGGAATGGTAGATTTGTAAATAGGGTAATTAATGAGACCCTTGAAAGTATAAACGTTAAGGTACAGCACGGTGCTAGAGAGAAACCCTTTACATCGACACCTATACTTGATTTAAAGAATGCCGTTGTAAACGTTTTAAGTCCAGGGAATCATTACTGGTTCAGAGTCTCGCTGTTCTGTAATGAGGTAGATTGTCCAGGAGCCATTGAGGCGTTTACAAGTCCCATGTTCCAATTATCAACTGGTGAAGTGCTTAATATCATAAAAATTAACTTGAATAACTCAGAGCTGATAAGTAAAAATCACGGTGAAAATGAGGATATTAGGGCTGTTATTCATTGGCGTGTTAGGTTTTGGCCTACTTCGTTTATTTTTAGGAGTCAATATGTTACTTGGCCTAGTCCTGCCAGGTTCTTCTCCTCAGCCGCCTTAACTCTTGTTAGGGTTTTGAGGGGTAGTAATGCGTTGATTAGTAAGGGTGGTGAGCCGTTAATTGGCATTATTAATGATGTCGATTTTAAGGGCTTTGTTAAGGACTTGGTCTTTAACACGGAGGTTCTTAGCATGAGGGTTAGGAGACTCATGATTAACCTGGGTAGGGGTAGGAGGCTTCCTGCGTTTAATGGTGTTGCTGAGTATGTTACCTATACGGATAGGCCTGGTTTGTTTAGGTTCCTTCTTGATGTTGCTAATGCCTATGGTGTGGGTAAGAATAGGGCGTTGGGTCTTGGTTATGTTAATGTTGACGTGCTGGGGCAGCGCCTATTGCGTTAACTGTGTTTTTCGTAATAGTCATTCTTAACCTAGTTATCATAAATGTAGGTCAGTAGCATGGGTATATTAAGTCCCAAGGCCCCAGTTCCTGAACCTCATCAATTACTAGGATAATCATTTCGCCTAGATCCTCTGCAACTTTATTCACGGTCTCTGGTAATGATGTTAATACGGCCCTGCCTCTATGCTATGATATAGATACGCTCAGTGGCGATGTATTTACTGAAATTCCATCAATGTTACGTAATAAACCCAGTAATCTATCCCTAGCATTAGATCTCTGCCGTAGGAAGTTGATTAAGGCCTGTGAAGGCTCAATCATGAAACCCCCTAATGCTCATCCTCCCCTAATTAATCACTATTCTTCTTGCATCAATCAGTATATGCGGTACCCCATAACTATTTAAGAAACTCCTTAACAGACTAACTTGCCCATCCTCCTAAGGCCTAGAATCACTGCAATCCCATCATCCCTGTAGCACATCATTAACTGACCAGGTTAGTTTTGAAGTCGTACAATTCCTTAGTATGTCCCTGGTTTTTTAGATCGAAAAACACTGGTACCACCAATTACAGGTAGTAGTACCAGCTAATGATCCTTTGCTTTACTTTTTGTTTAATTATTTGTTTAAATGGCTTGGTTTGTATTTCCTTTATTTTGATGGGTTAGGTTTAAATATTGTTTAAAACGGAGGACTTCGTGGGTAGGTTGAGGGTTTTACTTGTTTCGGATCTGCATGGCTCTAGTGTGGCGTATGGTAAGTTGTCTAATGCCATTAAGTTCTATAAGGCTGATGTCGTGGTCTTCGCTGGTGACCTTACTGGCAAGGCCCTGGTGCCTATTATTAGGGATGATGGCTCCTTCAGCCTTGGTTCCGGCGTTAGTAAGTACTTGGTTAATGTCTTTGGTGATGTGAAGGCAGTGGGTGATAAGGACCTTAACAAGGTAGTTAAGGATTTGAGGGGTAGGGGTTATTACCCATTCGTTACTGATAAGGCTGGTTATGAGGAACTAGCCAGTAATAGGGATAGGGTTAGAGAGACCTTTGTCAAGCTCATGATCAATGCCCTGGAGGAGGACCTGGGCAAGGTCGTTGCTAGGTACAGGGAGGCCGGTGTCAAGCTTTTAATAATGCCGGGTAATGATGACTATCCCGAAATTGCGGATTACGTGAGGAAGCAAGCCTCTGACGTGTTGGTGCCTATTGATGAGGATGTTATTGAGTTCAATGGCTACTACTTCCTGGGCTTTGGGTACTCAACACCAACGCCCTGGAACACACCTAGGGAGGTCAGTGAGGAGGAACTTGGAGCAAGGGTTGAGAAGTTGATTTGGAGTGTTGATCAGACAAGGCTTGGTAGATTGATAATGGTTATTCATGATCCACCATACAACACACTCATTGATCAGGCTTATCAATTGAATAAGGACTTTAAGCCCGTGGTTAGGGGTGGCGAGATTGTGAGGACTCACGTGGGTAGTAAGTCAGTGAGGGCCTTGATTGAGGAGTACTCACCATTGATGGGTATGCATGGCCACATACATGAAGCCCCTGGCATTGACTATGTAAGGAGTAATTCAGGTGTTAAGGTCCCTGTGATTAACACAGGTAGTGAGTACTCGGAGGGTGTGCTTAGGATGGCTTACCTAATTATTGAGGATAATAAATTGAAGAATTACTTCCTAGTCAAGGGCTAAGCGGGATTAGGTAGGATTTTTAAATAAGGCATTCGAGTGAGGCTCAACGTGGAGGTAAACCTTGAAACACTAATAAAGGACCTGGCCATTAAGGCGGGTTCATTCGTCAGATCCAAGGCTGAGGATCTAAACTATAGGCAAATAATGAGGAGGGGTTCAACAGATGTTTCCAGGCGTATTGACCTTGAGGTTGAGGATTTAATAATCAAGGGTGTTGAGGAGGAGGGTTTGAGGGCTGTCGTAAATACTGAGGAGAGGGGTGTTGTTGAGGTTGGTGGTGGTGAGCCTGAGTACGTATTCGTGGTTGACCCATTAGATGGGTCATTAAACTTCGTACTCGGTATACCCTTCTACTCAATATCAATTGCAGCAGGTAAGTACAGCAGTACTCTCAGGTTTAGTGATTTGACGGATGGCGTTGTTTATTACGTGGAGAAGGACGCGCTCTATTACGGCGGTCTGAAGGGTGTTGATTTTAGGGGTGATGATCTTAACGACCTTAATGAGGATATTGATAAGCCAGTAATATCGCTTTACCTGGAGCCAGATGTAAATGAGAAATTGCTTATGGGGCTTAGGGGGATTTATGATAGGTTCGGTAGGTTTAAGATTAGGAGTCTTGGTGCTGCTAGTCTCGAGATGGTCATGGCATCAATTGGTAGGTTCCTAGCCTTCATGGACCTTAGGAATAGGCTTAGGATATTCGACATAGCCGGCGCCTACGTAATTGCCAGGGCAATGAGGACCAATACATACACGCTGGGTGGTGGTGATTTGGGGAGTGAGTTGGTTAGTAGTGATAGGAGGTTTAGCCTGGTTGTTAGTAGGAATAGTGATTTCATAAGGGGTTTTCTTGGGTTATTGGGTGTTAAGTGAAAGTTTTGCTGTTCTAATTAGCTAATTAGTTAGGAGGGGTTAAATAGGCGTTTACTTAACGTGAATTTAATGAGGATTAGACTAAACCTTGATTGTCCAAGGTGTGGAGGTGCATTGTTTATGGAGGAGAATGAGGAAAGCGTCACCATTTATTGCACAAGGTGCGGCCTTAGGGCTAGTTGGAGATTACGTGATGCGGCCAGGAGGGCATTGAGAAATATTGATGGTTCATTAATATTTGATTGGAACTCTGTTATTGATGAATTATACCTTGAATTGGCAATTAATGTTCATTAAGTGGGTAATACTTGTTCATGAACCAGAAAGATTAATTTAAGCCAAATACGGATATCTAACGAAGCAATACTGGTGATTTAATTGTCGGAGGAGTTAACACCGCAATTGAATAAGAAGTTGAAGGAATGGCTACTAGAGCTAGCTGGTAAAATAAACTGGAGGGTAGATAAGGTCCTTGATTCATACAGGTTAGCCCAGCGTTCAGTGATAATTGATGTTAGAGACGATGGTAACTCAATAAATGGCATAAGACTGAGGGTCCCATCAGAGACTAGGGATAATGCGTACTACTACGTATCCGTAGGCCCATACGGCGCAAAATGCACCTGCGAGGCCTCCGTAATTAGGGGCGAGGTTTGTAAGCACATGGTCGCGGGACTCATAATGTGGAACATGCTCAGTGTGATTAAGTACGGTAAGTGGCTTAATCTTAATGAATTAACATGGTTAAAACAGACACAGGACAATGAGCGGGTATAAAATAGGTTTACTATTTGTTGAGGGTGGATACCTAGTGTAAAAGGTCGTGTCTTTAATATTATGTATAGCAACCCTCATGAAGTAATCAAAGCATTAATTCACTGGACATACATACTAATTACTTCTTAAAAAGATACATTAGTGAATAAATTGATTAACTATGACCTGGAAGAAATACCTATTATTGGCAATAATACTCTCTATCACGGTATTACTAATAACCCACTACACATTGTCCGCAAGTATTTATGATGAATCCTCATCAACTCCACCGCCTTCATCATACGTACTCATAAACATCACAGCACCAAACTACACCACCTGGACAATATACGCAAACGCCTCCAATGGATGGTACGCGTATTACCAGGGAAATGGCTCCCAAGTCTTTGGGCCAGCATACGTTGGTGAGCCTGGAACAATAGTCACATTCAACGTTGCGTCAACCACAAATTGCGAGTATCCATCAATAACCTATGAACCATCAAGCAGCATAGCATTATCGGAGGGTGCCAATTACGAAATGATAGCCGTTAATTGCGTTCCCTACGTTAACGCCACAATCAATGTAACGGGCGGAGGAGGAATAATAATGATACTTAGTACGCCAGGATTCATAACTACACAATCACTCATTATTAATGGCCCAACAATCCAATCAATGGTTCTACCCGTGAATACCACGTTATTTATAATAGCGTGGCCGTTCTATGGATATACCCTTGAGGGGGTTTATGTCGATGGTACGGCAATAAACTATACGGAAACACCGTATGGTTCATTCCACACTGAGGTAATGCTATCAACGAATTCAACAATTACTGTGGAGTTCACGAATGCGACCAGTAGCTCATGAGTTTAATGACAAGGCATTAAAATAATTAAAAATGTCAATTTAATTCCCCTACATTTTCGCCTTTGAGGTTAACTTGGCTCTAGTAAGTTATGTTAATATCTACGTGCCTTTTCCTAGCCAACTCACTAATGGCGTTCTCAAGCATACGCCTAGCCTTACCTGAACCGCCTATCGTAATATGCATAGTACCCCCCTCTTTACCATGCTGTGTGAAAACAACCCCATAAATAACCCATGTTGCGTCCTTAACCACGTAATACTCAAGGGATTGATCCTCGAAATCCCTCTTAATCAACTCACCATCACTTAGGGTAAAGTAGATCTCAGGTTCATCATTGGATCGATCCTTGCCTCCCAGGGATAATAGGGCTACGAATCCCGGTGTTTTCTTCTCAAAGTCCACGAGTACTGACTTAACACCTTTCTCCCTAATGAGCCTCTCTAGTTCATTTACAAGCGTGATGGCGCTTATCCTATCCTTAACTAGATACATCAATAGTGATTTCTCACCGAAAATAATAAGCCACTAACGTATCCATAATTAAGATTTTAAGGGTGCTTAACATGTATTATTTCGTGGAATACCTGAGGAGGGTTATGGAGGCCTACGACATTATTTCTAGGGCATATCCCGAGACAAGGGAAGGCGGTTTGCTGGCTGGGGTTTTGCTTAGTGAGGTTGGTGATTTCATTAGGGAATTAGCACCACGCTTGGTGCTTGATGTTGGTGCTGGGGCTGGTGGTAACCTGGAGGTTTTGAGGAAATTCCTGGGAAATTCCATGTATATTGGTTGTGAGTTGAGTATTGGCATGATAAGGGCTTCAGGGGGAGGTATTGAGTGGATTAATTGTTCAAGTACTCACATACCAATCAGGACTGAGTCACTGGATCTAGTGGTGTCCATTGCTGTGCTTCATCACATACCAAAGAACTTAATCATGGATGCACTTAGGGAGATTCGTAGAGTGCTTAGGATTGGTGGTGCTTTCATAACTACCGTATGGGGTTGTGAGGGGGAAGTACTAAGGCGCTTAAGGAAGTTGAGTGATTGTGAGGGTTATTTGCCGTGGAGTTACGGCCTTGATAGGGAGGTTCTTAGGTTCTATAGGCTTTACAGGAAGGGTGAGTTGGAGGGTGAGGTCATTAATTCAGGCCTTAATGTTATTAAGAATGGCGTCATTAGGATTGGTGGTTTTATTAATTATTACGTAGTTTCACGGAAATAGGTATATAACCAATATATAGGCAATGCTTTATTCGCATTATGACTTAATTCACGCAGTGGCTTAGTAATGTGCGCCCAGTACTATGATTATCAATTAACGCTGGACAAGATAATACGCAGGGCTGCCCAACTATATCCTGATGTTGAGATTATTAATGCGCCACCCAATGGCCCCATAACTAGGTCAAGCTATGCCAAGGAGTGGGACAGAATACAAAGGCTTGGCTCGGTACTTGAGGAATTGGGTGTGAATTCCGGCGGTCCAGGTAAGTTCGGCAGTAGGGTTGCCGTACTTGATTGGAACACCATTAGGCATTACGAGCTTTACTACGGCATACCCATGTACGGCGCTATACTACACACCGTAAATGTACTACTTGCTCCTGAGGACATAATATACACAATGCTCCAGGCACAGGATGAGGTATTATTCATTAATGAGGACTTCACACCACTTGCGAGGGTTGCTGTGTCGCTTGTGAAGACAATAAGGAAGGTTGTGATAATGAGTGATAAGCAGGAGCATGGGGAGGTTACGTTTGATGGGGCCGAGGTTTATTGGTATGAGGATTTAATTAAGGATGCTAAGCCGTACAAATTCCCTGAACTTAATGAGAATACCGTAGCCACAATGATGTTCACATCAGGTACTACGGGTAGGCCGAAGGGCACATACTTCACGCATAGGCAGTTAGTCCTTCATGCAATGTCAGTCGCATTATCAATAACCGCACCACCAATTAACGCGAGTATTTATGACGTTGCAATGCCCCTCGTGCCAATGTTCCATGTACATGCCTGGGGATTACCATACATATCCACCCTCACTGGTATTAAGCAGGTCTATCCAGGGCAATTCGAGTGGGGTTGGATACTGAGGTTGATTAAGGATGAAGGCGTGACAATAATTAACGGAGTACCAACAATACTCTATAACCTACTCTATCACCCAGACTCCCCTAGGTATGACCTTAGGGGATTGAAATTCATAATAGGCGGCGCGGCGCTACCAAGGGGCTTACTCGAGGAAGCAAGTAGGAGGGGTATACACGTGGTTCAGGGCTTCGGCCTAACAGAGACAGCCCCAGTAATCCTGCTGTCAATGGAGAAACCAAACATGAGGAATTGGTCCGAGGACAGGAAGAGGGAACTCGTACTTAGCGCCGGTCTACCAATACCACTAGTGGATATTAGGATTGTTGATGAGCAGGGTAGGGATGTGCCTAGGGATGGGAAGACAATGGGTGAATTAGTGGTTAGGGCTCCATGGATAATTAAGGAGTACCTAAATGATCCGGAGAAGACTAGGAATGCCTGGCGTGATGGTTGGTTCCACACGGACGACATAGCCGTTTGGGATAGCGAGGACTACATATGGATAATGGATAGGGCTAAGGATGTTATTAAGAGCGGTGGTGAGTGGATATCAAGTACGAGGCTTGAAGACCTAATTAGCACGCACCCGGCGGTTTATGAGGTTGCTGTTATTGGTGTTCCTCATCCGAAGTGGGGTGAGAGGCCCGTGGCCATTGTAGTTCCCAAACCTGGCCGAAGAATTACCGAGAACGAAATCAAGGACTACCTAATGGGACTTGTTAATGAGGGTAAAATGCCGAAGTGGTGGATACCAGATAAGGTGGTGATTATTGAGTCCGAATTACCAAAGACGAGTACTGGTAAGGTTGATAAGAAGGTGCTTAAGGAAAGATTTCAAGTGACTCTTGGTTCTTAATTCTTAAATAAAATTGGGAAGTATTGAATTGCCGTGGAGGTTTACATAATAAAGGGTATGTCAAATGGTTATTTAACAAGTGACGGCGTATTAATAGATGCTGGTGCTAAGGCTAGTGACGTGATTAGGGTGGCTAGGGAACACGGCATTGATGTTAAGTACTTGTTCATAACACATTATCACTTTGATCATACCAGGTATGCCTATTATATTGTTAAGACCTTTAATCTTAAGGTGGTTGCGTCATTACTTGAGTCAGGAATTATTGAGGGTAGGGAGAGGCCCAGGACTGCGAGTTTTCTTCAATCAATTGTCTCATCATTAATGAGGACTAGGCCCGTGAATGTTGATGTTAAGGTTAATGATGGTGATGTCGTTGAGGGTTATAGGGCAATATACGCGCCTGGCCATACACCTGGTAGTACGGCTTACTTTAAGGGTGGTTTATTATTTACGGGAGATGCCATTACTGAGCATGGTGGAAAACCAGCGCTACCGCCAAGAGGATTCACACTTAACATGGATGAGGCGATGAGGAGTTTCAATAAACTAATTAGTTTGAGACCTAGGGTTATTTATCCTGGCCATGGAAGCCCAATAAGCCTAGGTACTTAGGTTCTCGTTGACTCTGAATCCATGGTACTTAAACAAGTCAAGTGCGTTATTCATCATTATCACCTCCTTATCAACATTACTAATACCATCACTACCCTCAATGCACTTAACATCACCCATTAAATCCCTAAATCTCCTGTAGGGATAGCCACTACCAAATAGTATTCTCTCTGGGCCTAAGGTATTTAGTACGGGCCTTGCTGATTCATCATTGAATAGGTAGCAATTAATTCCGGGGGTGCTTAGGTAGGTATTATCGTACTTCCTCATTACCCTAAGAACCTCCCTAACCCAGAGATTAAACCTATCGGGTGATGTTCCAAGGCCACTGATTACCATGTAAGGCCTATATTCCTCAAGAATTTCCATAAGGTTCTTGGGCATTATATGCGTTATGACCCTCTCATCAACATCCCTAGGCATTCCCAAGTGCATTATTACTAACACATTATTCTTCTCTGCATACTCCATCAACTGCTTAAAAGCTGGGCTTGTGGCTGGGTTGAAGAATTGAAGTGTTGGCGAGACAAACACACCCCTAAGGCCTAAGTGCTCCATCTCCCTAATCTTCTGCTTAACATACCTACCACCAAAGCTTGGGTTTATGCTCGAGAATGGTATGAAGAAATCACTGACGCCCTCCTTAAAGACCTCATACCAAAGCTTCATATTATCAATCATGTACTCAGGCCACCTACTAATCAAGTCATAAACCTCCCTAACCACGGACTTAACATCAACATACATACCCAAGTCCCTAGCCAACCTATATAGGCCATGAAGGGTTAGGCTAAGCGTTGGGTCAATATCAATTGGGTAGAGGGCTGATGCAACAGCCCCAGCATTATGAAGCTTGTTCCTTAATCGAATAAGTTCCGCGGCTGGATGCACGTGGAAATCAATGAAGTAGTAGTTCTGCATTAATAAGAGGATTAATCAACTGCTATTTAAAAATAATACATCATATTTTAACTTATGAACACTGAGTTAAGTACTTAATGATAATCATTTTATAAATATAAAATGATCAATAACCAACAAACCTAGGCCTCCTCTTCTCTAGGAACGCTGAAACACCCTCAATAAAATCATGGGTATTACCCAACTCACCCTGTAACCTGGCCTCGGTCACTAGGAACTGCTCAAGGTCCTTAAACAACGCTTCATTAATCAATTTCTTACTATGTACGTATGCTCTAAATGGACCTTGAGCAATCTCATTAGCAAACTTAATGGCCTCTCCTAATGGGTCATCAACAACCTTGATGAGTCCCATGGACTCAGCCTCCTCAGCCGTGAACTCACCACCAACTAGCAGGTACCTAAGTGCCTTGGCACCAACTAATCTAGCCATCATAAGCGTTAACCCAGTATCAGGTGCTAACCCAATGTTTTGAAACGCCATAACAAACCTAGAACTCTTTGACGCAAAGGCGAAATCACATGCGACGGCAAGACTAATACCGGCGCCCGCGGCTACACCATTAATCGCCGCAATGAATAACTTATCACTAAACCTTATCTCCCTCAGAATTAGGTGGAAGGAGTTCCTAAGCTCGTCCTCAAGATTGACGGTTCCAAGCTCACTTGGCTTAGTTGATATGTCGGCACCCGCCGAGAACGCCTTACCAGAACCGGTTATTATGCCAACCCTCTTTTTCGGGTCATTATTGAACCTACGCAGCGCATCCAATAACTCAGCCCTGAGCTCAGGCCCTAATGCATTCAATCTCTCCGGCCTATTAAGCGTGAATATAGTTACGGAATCCCTCTCATCAATAACCAAGTACCTATACATTCAGCACCACCTATTGCTCCATAGGTATGAATTCATACGTTAAGTAACCCTCAGGCTCCCTCTTAACAACCTGAAGCTTAACCTTCATGCCAACCTTAACCTTCCTTGGATCATCAACCCTCAACCAAGCCAGCACATTGAATCCCTCCCTCATCCTTGCAATGGCCACTATGTAATCTGAATAGTGCGAGTATGTTAAGGGTTTCGTGTTTATTACGGTATAGGTTAGTAATTCACCCTCACCACTAGTCTCAACCCAATCCATATCACTGACCTTACAGTACGGGCAATCCACCTGGGGCGGGAAGTAATACCTACCGCACCTCCTGCATCTGGTGGCGTAGATCTTGCCCTCCCTCAAACCATCAAAGAACTTCTTAATCCTCTCAACACTAATCGAGAACCTAAGCCTCATCTCCCTAACATCATACCACAGGCTGTATTGACCCTTCTCATCAGGCGCTATGGGTAGTCCAGTGGCCTTGACAACTTCATTCAGCTGCTTAATGGATTGCCTCCAAAACTCCTCATACTTAGCCTCCAGGGACATCACCATCACCTCTTGGGCTTCACCTTTGGCGAACCATCCTTATCAAGTGAGTATATAGTTACATAAGCGTAATGGCCAGTACCACCAACGTTATGCGCCAATGCCCAACCAGTATAGATATCGGCTTGCCTATCCCTAGGCTCAACACCCTGCCTTAACTGCTTGGTCATCTCAACAGCCATACTAACCCCCGTAGCCCCTATGGGATGGCCCTTTGCCTTGAGACCGCCATCCAGATTAACGGGTATTAAGCCACCCTTGTAGGTCTGTTCATTCCTAACCAGTTGAATACCCATGCCCCTTTCCACGAATCCCAGGTCCTCGTAAGCCATGACCTCAGCTATCGTGAAGCAATCATGAACATTAGCAACATCGAAGTACTTCCAAGTGTCCCTATGCTCGATGCCAATCCTCTTGAACGCTTGCTCAGCTGCTTGGTAGGCTGCATCGAGCCCTATGAAGTCGGGTCTCCTACTCAGGTTTGCTGTACCTGTTGCCACGCCCACGGATCTAATCCACACTGGCGTGTCCGTTATCTTCCTAGCCAACTCTTCACTGACTAGTATCGCTGCAGCTGCGCCATCGGTTATTGGGCTTGAGTCGTAGAGTTTAATGGGCCAGGCCACATACCTGGACTTGAGGCATTGATCAATGTTTATTTTCAACCCATAGAACTGGGCCTTGGGGTTTATTGATCCGTAATAATGGTTCTTAACAGCCACCCTGCAGAAGTCCTCCTCAGTGGCTCCAAACCTATTCATGTAAGCCGTCATGTATAGTGCATAATAACCTGGGAATGTTAAACCAAAGTTCTCAAACTCCCAGAAGTAATTACCTGCCCTACCAATGAATTCAACAACTGTTGGTGTTGGTGATTCGTACATTTTCTCCACACCTATTGCCATGGCTATGTCGGCCATTCCCGAAGCCACGGCTAAGTAGGCATTATAGAGGGCAGCACTACCAGTGGCGCATGCCGCCTCAACCCTCATAGTACCCTTCGGACTTAACCCACAGTACTCACCAACAATCACGGCGGGTAATGACTCGGCGCTCCAACCACCTGCATTACCAACAACGAAGTACTGAATATCCTTCTGATCAAGCCTTGCATCCTCAAGTGCCTCCTTAACAGCCTCCCAAGCAAGCTCACCTAAGGTTGTGTCGGTCCTACGCCCAAACTTCGCATGGCCAATCCCAACAACCGCAACCCCCCTCATAATTCCCATATTACTCCTCGAGAAGCACCTTAAATAATAATGCCCCTCTGTTCACTATTGCTTAATCATTATCACTATATTCATTATATACACCCTCGACACAAATAATTTGAGTAAATTGAGATCGCACTTAATAACTTACCTAGAGCCAGAGTGACTGATGAGTACGCAAATTAGGAGGGTTGCGGTGATAGGAGCAGGTACAATGGGCCATGGAATAGCCGAAGTATCTGCCCTGGCGGGTTATGAGGTTGTGATTGTTGATGTGTCTCAGGACTATCTAAATAAAGCCCTGGAAAGGATTAAGTGGAGCCTTGACAAGCTGGCTGAGAGGGGTACAATAAGTAAGGAGAAGGTTAACGAGCTCATGAGTCGCATAAAGACTTCATTATCAGTGGCTGAGGCCGTTAAGAATATTGACATAATGATTGAGGCAGTACCCGAAAAACTTGACCTTAAGAAGCAGATATTTTCTGAGGCAGACGCAAATGCGCCTCCGCACGCAATACTGGCCACGAACACGAGTAGTTTACCAATAACCGAGATTGCAAGCGCCACAAAGAGGCCTGAGAGGGTCGTTGGAATTCACTTCTTCAATCCACCAGTACTAATGCCCCTTGTTGAGGTTATTAAGGGTGCCCAAACAAGCGACGAGGTCGCCAGGAGGGCCTATGACTTCGTTAAGAGCCTCGGTAAGGAGCCAATAATGGTTAATAAGGACGTACCTGGATTCGTGGTAAACAGAATATTAATAGCGCTGAACTCAGCTGCATGCCTATTAGCCGCTAATAACGTGTACTCCATTGTTGAGATTGACTCAGCCGTTAAATACAGGGCTGGTTTACCAATGGGTATTTTCGAGCTTCAGGACTTCACGGGCATAGACGTTGGCTACCTAGTTGGCTTTGCAGTTGCTGAGAGGGACCCAATGCTTAGGGTCCCATGCCCATTAATTGAGGACCTATATAAGAAGGGCTGGCTTGGTCAGAAGAGCGGTCGTGGCTTCTATGAGTATAAGGGTGGCCCGTACGAGAGGGCTAACATACCCAGGGAGGCTGGTGAGAAGGTTGACCTAGTACAGGTATTTGCACCGGCAATAAACATGGCAGCATGGCTGCTTAGGCAGGGTATTGCCTCTAGGGAGGATATTGATAAGGGCGTTAAGCTAGGCCTTGGCTGGCCAAAGGGAGTTCTTGAGTATGCTGATGAGTTCGGCATTGACAAGGTTGTTGACGCACTTAATCAGTTGTACTCTAAGTATGGTTATGAATTGTTTAAACCAGACCCGTTACTCATGCAGATGGTTCAGGAGGGTAAGCTCGGGCAGAAGAGTGGTAGGGGATTCTACGAGTATGGTGCTGTTGGCGTGACTGAGTTTAAGGAGATAATACTCAAGAAGGAGCCACCGCTCGCCTGGATAATACTCAACAGGCCACAGAGGCTTAATGCCTTAACCCTGACAATGCTTGAGGAGATAGGTAGGGCGCTTGATATGCTCTGGGATGATAAGGAGGTTAGGGTTGTCGTAATAAGGGGTGCTGGCGATAGGGCTTTCTCGGCTGGTGCTGATGTTACCTCATTCCAAGGCCCACTACACACCTACTACTTCTTCCTGTATAATAGGAGGTTTCAGGACGCTGTAAGTAAGATTGAGAGGTTCCCCAAGCCCGTGATAGCGGCTATTGATGGTTACGCACTTGGTGGTGGCCTAGAAATCGCAATGGCCTGCGACTTCAGAATAGTCACTGACAAGTCCGAGTTTGGCCAGCCTGAGATCACCCTAGGCATAATACCAGGTGCTGGTGGTACACAGAGGTTGATTAGGTATGTTGGTCTTGGTAGGGCTAAGGAGTTGATAATGCTTGGCGATAGGATTAAGGCTGATGAGGCGTATAGGATTGGCCTTGTTAATAGGGTCGTACCCAAGGAGAAGTTTGAGGATGAGGTTAGGTCATTCGCAATGAGATTAGCCCAAGGCCCACCAATAGCACTGACCTACGCGAAGTATGCAGTGAACTTCGGAACACAGGTACCAGTTGACATAGGCATGCTGCTCGAGGCGGCCTTCTTCAGCATGGCTGTGAACACGAAGGATGCCCAGGAGGGGGTTATGGCCTTTGCCATGCGTAGGAGGCCTGAGTTTAAGGGTGAATAATGGTATATAGTATAAATAGCAACATTACTTAAAATCCAGGTAATCAATGCTTATTCTTGGTTGATATGTCTGAGGATCCCTTCGAACTTCTAAAATCAATGACTGAAAAGGCCCTACCAAAGCTTGCCAGTAAGGCTAGCGGGCCTGTTAAGGTGTTTCAATTCACTGGGGAGGGTTACGAACCATTTTATGTTGAGGTTGGTGGAGGCACTGTGAAGCTTAATAAGGGTTCTCATAAATCACCGACAGCCACAATACAGGTAAACAAGGACAATCTATTGAAGTTAATTAAGGGGCAACTCGACGCAATGCAGGCTTACTTCTCAGGAGTGATTAAGGTGACAGGTAACATAATGGATGCGGCAACCCTCATAGATATCATGAATACCGCACGTAGTGCGTGATAATATATAGGTTTATACATAGTAATTAAAATACACATTTTTCCTCCGTACTATAAATAATAGGCATACTTATTACTATATTAAGTGCTGCATTATTATATGAGGATATTGGTCACGGTTCCACTGGTGGATCCGGATGTTGGTCCTCAAGCCATGAAAATGCTCAGTGAGGTTGGTGAGGTTGATGTTAGGCCCATGACGACTGATCAATTGAGGGAGGCAATACGTGATTATGACGCAGTAATAGTCAGTGTTTGGCATAGAGTCACTAGGGATATAATTGATTCCGGCAGGAACCTTAAGGTGATTGGTACGGCATCCGTAGGTACCGACCACATTGACGTTGAGTACGCTGAGAGTAGGGGCATTAAGGTCGTTAGTGCCGCCGGCGCATCGACTTATAGCGTTGCGGAGTTCACCTTCGGCTTACTACTAATGATGGTTAAGAGGATTCCCGAGAACATGGGTAGGGTTAGGAACGGTGAGTGGGGTTCATTACTAACGCCAGGTACTGAGTTATTTGGGAAGACATTTGGCATAATTGGCCTCGGTAGAATTGGTGCCTACGTTGCCTCAATAGCCAATGCCTTCAGGATGAGGGTTCTGGCCTACGACCCGTTCGTAGATAGGGAGAGGTTCATTGAGGCTAATGCTGTTAAGGTTGAGAACCTTGATGAATTACTTAGGCAGTCGGACTTCATAACAATACATACCTCATTAACCAAGGAAAGTAAGGGCCTAATCGGTAAGAGGGAGATCGGGCTTATGAAGGATGGTGTTTATATCATTAATACGGCGAGGGGTGAGGTCATTGATGAGAACGCAGTCCTTGAGGGCTTAAGGAGTGGGAAGATAGCTGGTTATGCGGCGGACGTACTTACTGGAGAACCACCAACAGAGGAGTCATCGCCATTATTAAGGGCATTCAAGAGGGGTGAGATTGCTAATCTATTCATAACTAGTCATATTGCTGGAGTTACCCGGGAATCCGTTAAGAGATACACACTATACGTTGCGAGAGGAGTTAGAGACGCGTTAATGGCCTTTAGGAGGTGATGGGTGTGGTCAGTGGCGGTGAGGTCATAGTCAAATCCCTAATAGAGGAGGGCGTGGACACTGTTTTTGGCTTACCTGGGACCCACGTACTTGGTCTATACGCGGCTCTACATGATTACCATGAGAGGATAAGGCATGTACTGGGTCGTTTCGAACCAAGTATGGGATTTATGGCAGATGGCTACGCAAGAGCCAGTGGAAGGACTAGTGTTCTAATAAGCACGGCTGGGCCTGGAGCCACGGGACTAGTAACACCACTTGCCCAAGCCGCTGTTGAGGGTGTCCCCATTGTGGCACTTGCTGGTTTAACGCCGATAAGGACCGCCGGTAAGGGTTATTACCATGAATTCAGGGATGCCAATGCTCAATTAAGTATTTTCAAGCCATTCACGAAACTAGCCATTAGGGCTGAGGAACCTAGGGAAATACCTAAGATCCTCGCCAAGGCATTTAGAGTTACTAGGGAAGGCAGGCCTGGGCCTGTTTATGTGGAGTTGCCCAGGGACATTATTGAAAGCGAGACCGAGTGGGTTGGCTATACCAAGGAGGAGCCCGTAAGGATTAAACCCGACACCACTTTAGTGGATTTGGCGGTTAAGGAGTTGCTCAATGCCGAGAGGCCCATTATTTACGTGGGTGGTGGTGTAATAGCGGCAAACGCAGGTGATGTGCTTATTAGGGTGGCTGAGGAAATTGGTGCACCAGTCGTTACCTCAGTGATGGGTAAGGGCGCAATACCCTTTGACCACCCACTACATGGTGGTTTAGCCGCAGGTTACTTTGGGGATACCGTAGCCGTTAAACTCGTTGAGAACGCGGATGTAGTGCTTGCCATAGGCACTAGGTTCAGTGAGTTGGGCACTGGCATGTGGTCACTACCGATAAGGGGTAGGTTAATTCATGTGAATGTTGATCCTAATGATATTGGTAAGAATTACAAGACGGACCTTGCGATAATCTCTGATGCATTGGAATTCCTCAATGCATTGCATGATAGAGTTAGGGGTAGGGGCCCAGGTAAGGATAGGGGTGTTAAGTTGATTGATGAGGTTAGGGCTTCAGTTGGTAATCAACAATTGAGGGAGCTTGGTTATGACGAGACTAAGATAAACCCAAGCGATCTTGTGAGGGCGCTCGCCCACGTGATTGATAGCGACATGCGTGAGGGGAAGGCGGTAGTCACATGCGACGCTGGTGGTAATCAAGTCGCAATGTTTGAATTACCCGTTTATAAACCAAGAACTTACTTCAACCCGGCTGGCTTCACATCACTGGGCTTCGCAATACCAGCAGCGATAGGCGCTAAGGTGGCTAGGCCTGAAGCAACCGTGGTGGCTACTACGGGTGACGCAGCATTCTTCATGACCGGCATGGAAATAGCAACGGCAGCCGAGCTAAACCTTAAGATAGCCTTCGTGATATTTAATGATAGGGCTCAGGGAGTCCTAAAACTACAGCAGAGGCTTCTCTATGGTGGTAAGGTCTATGCATCGCATACATACCCCATGGACTTCTGCAAATTCGCTGAGTCACTAAACATAGGCTGTGTTAGGATTAGTGATAGGAAGGAGCTTGAGGACGGACTGGAGAGGTGCATATATGGATTTAATGGACCATGCATTGTAGACGTCCTCGTAAATCCTGACGCCATACCAACACCAATAACAAGGCAGGTAATGACCATCTTCGGTAAGAGGTAAGAGTTTACAATTCAATTTTAAAATAATAACTACTCAGCTCCACTTAACAATAGCCCTCGCATGCAACCCCTTCTCAAGGTTTTCATAGGCCTCATTTATCTGCTCAGGTGCATATACGTGGCTAACTAGCTTCTTAATATCCACCTTACCCGAAGCCACTAGCCTAATTATCTCAGGTAGGTCAAGCCTAGGTCTATAGCCTAAACTACCCATTATCCTAATGCCATTAATGACGAATGGTAATACGTTCACACTAAAGGATGACTTTGGACCACCAAGCCCAGTCACCACTATTGTCCCAGCCCTAGCAACGACCTCCATGGATAATTTAAGATCAGGCTCTGGTCTGGCCTCATGAACAACATCAGCACCGTCAGGGAGTATATCCCTTACCCTACTAATTGGGTCTTCCTTTGTCGAGTTTATCACGTGGGTAGCACCAAGCTCCTTGGCCTTATCCAGCGCATAGTCCCTAATGTCTACGGCAATTATTGGGTATGCACCCATGGCGCTGGCTAATTGAATCGCCGATAAACCAACACCACCAACACCTATTATTACTAGGCTCGTGCCAGGCCCAACACCAGCCTCCCTGAGTGCGTGATACGCGGTACCATAGGCGCAGGCGATTGGTGCTGCGTAGTAAACATCAACACCCTTCTCAAGGGGTATAACGGCTATTTCAGGTATTGTGATGTATTCCGCATGACCACCATTAAGTCCAACAAGGCCTGGCATCCTGCCAGCGGCTGTCGGGCAGTAATTCTCCTTACCACTGGCGCAGTACTTACAAATGCCGTCTGGGACTATCCAAGAGACAATTACTGGATCACCCTTCTTTAAGCCCCATGGATTCTTAACATCGGGTCCCAATTCCTCAACCCAACCCGAGACCTCATGCCCTGGTATAAAGCCTTGCCTAACAGGTCCGAAATCACCCTTAAACAGATGTATGTCGCTGTGGCATATACCAGTTGCGGCAACCTTAACGAGTATTTCGTCAGATCCCGGCTTTGGTGCCGGTACGTCCTTAATTTCCAGGTATGGCTTGCTCGGTCCCCTAAATGTTGCAGCCTTCATGAAGACTTAATGCACGTTAATGCTTTTAACATATTACCTTAAGATCACTATTTTATTATAAATAAATTATATAATTATATGTATAGTTTTAAGGTGAAACTATTACAGATAATGTCAAACAACAAACTTTGTCGGCACCTTCATGGCCGTATTCGTCATTTTTATTGCCGCTGATGAGAACTGAATTAACGTTAAGAAACTACCCTTCTTCACCCTTATCTTCCTCGAGAGTATTGCCGCGACTGGATCAACCCTACCCTGAATTAAATCCTTCCAAAGGGTATAATCGGCCTCGAGTATATAATCAGCATCAGCCTTACTGGCATCTATGTAGAACTCAGAGCCCTGGCATGTACCATTCCTAAGCTTAAACTTCATGGCACCAGCGCTTGAAGTGACGTTGGTAAGCCCCATTAGTTGAGCGACTGTATTAATCACGGCACTGGGTACGTTAGAGGCCACGAAAACGAGATCCCAAACCCAATCCTTAGCAGCCTCCCTATACTCCTGATTCTCATTTAAGGCCTTGCAAAATGCCTCGGCCCATTGCGGACTTGGGAATATAAAGCCCTCACTTGACATACATAATTACTAAAATCCATTTTTAAATTAAGGATTATTTGTATAAATACTATTTAATTTAATTATTAATTAGTTATAATATATAGTGATCACGTTTAAAATATCTACATATAATTAGGATTAATGAGCTTCCTGGACCTTGACAGATTAACCAATGAGGATGAATTAATAAGGAGGAATATACATAGGCTCGCTGAGGAGATCCTTAGGCCATTATCCATTAAGGCGGATAGGATGGAACCCAGGGATAGGATCGCACTTGGTTCACCGTTATATGATGCAATTAAGGAGATGAAGAAGATGGAACTACATAAGATTCACTTACCGAAAGAGCGTGGTGGCTTGGAATTAACGAACATACAGAGGTACATAATTGATGAGGAACTTGGCTGGGCTAGTCTTGGTTTCGCAACACTTATTGGTGTTGACGCAATACCCTTCACAATAGCCGCATTGTTCGGTTCAGAGAGGGTTAGGGATGAGCTTGTTAAGCCCTGGCTCGAGGACACTGAGGGTAAGTACATCGGTTGTTGGGGAGTTACTGAGCCTGAGCATGGTAGTGACTACATACTGGCCTTTAGGGATAAGGATGTTGGGTCCTTCGGTAAAGGTAATGTGATTATTGAGCATGATGGTGATGAGTGGGTCATAAATGGACAGAAGTCCGCCTGGGTATCAGCGGCGCCAATATGCACCCACATGGGCCTTCACGCGCAGTTAAAGGATGGTAAGAGTCTCAGGGACGGCGCATTCGTGATAACGCCACTTAACCTGAGGGGTGTTAGGAAGGGCGAGCCTGTTGATATGCTTGGTAATAGGGATTGCCCACAGGGGCCCGTATACTTTGATAATGTACATGTACCTGATGATTATGTGATTGTTCAACCACCATTCTATGAGGTGTTCTCAGATCAACTACTTAATTTAACGAGTGTAAACATGGGCGCGTACTCCGTGGGGCTCGCAAGGGCGGCATTTGAGGAAGCCCTGAGGTATGCGAAGACCCGTGTACAGGGTGGTAAGTCATTGATTGAGCATAAGAACATTAAGTTGAGGATGTATGAAATGTTTGAGAGGGTGGAGACGGCCCGGTACTACGTTAGGAGGGCCATGGACTACGTATACACTAAGTTCTTTATTGAACAGTCATTCGCAACACCACCTAGGTATGCCAGGGCTGCCCAGATATATGCGAAGAAGATAGCCTTTGAGGTTGCACACGATGCACTGCAGGTATTTGGCGCTTACGGACTCAGTAGGGAGTTTATTATTGAGAAGTTGTTTAGGGATGCGAGGGCATTACTCATTGAGGATGGTACAGTGGAGACATTAAGCCTTGATGCTGCTGATGACATTATTCAGAATTATGGTTTGTAAATAATATAAATAGTACTAATGCTTAAATCTAAATAGATATAAATCAAGTATAATGGTCCTTAAGGGTGGTGATAAGGGTTTTGGAATACCATTAAATGCACCATTGTATCCCCAATCATCAATCATAAACTATAGTAAGGTTAGGGTAGTTATGGCGTTGGCTAATATTGATCCGAAAAGTGTGGAGCCACTATTGCCTGAGGGTGTTGACCTAGCCCTTGAGGTGACCGCGTTTTGGGTTGGTGATTATGGCATATCAACCGTTGGGATCTACAGGGAAGCGTTGGTGGCAATACCGGTAAAGACTGAGGGTATTGAACTTGCCTATTATATACCGTATATTTACGTGACAAATGATGCGGCATTGGCGGCTGGTAGGGAGTTGGCGGGTGCGCCGAAGAAGCTTGCTGACATTAGGTTATTAGTGAATGATTATGGATTAGCAATAGGCACGTTGGAGAGGGGTGGTGAGTTAATGAGGGCTGAGGTTGCGTTAAGTAGTAGGTTGGGCCTTGAGCAGTTGGATGCGTTTAAGGCATTAATGCCTAGGACCGACAATACAGTGACGTTCCCACTATTGTCAGTAAGGGTATTACCACCACTGCCGGATGGTACACCCGGTATTGCACAGCTAATACATTGGTATGCAAAGTTCACATTCACACCAAGGGAGAGCCCACAGATATGGGCCGGAGAGGCTAGGATAAAATTAGATGGTACACCTTTCGACCCACTTAGTGATATAAAGGTGACGCAGGTAATTACTGGCTTCTACATTGAGGGCGACATGGAGCTGGGCATTGTTAGGAGAGTTAAGGAGTGGAAATTAACCTGGAGTTAGTGGTGATCTA
Source organism: Vulcanisaeta sp. (assembly GCF_049966235.1). Lineage (NCBI taxonomy): Archaea > Thermoproteati > Thermoproteota > Thermoprotei > Thermoproteales > Thermoproteaceae > Vulcanisaeta > Vulcanisaeta sp. The sequence goes on along the minus strand of NZ_JBMFVA010000015.1, from coordinate 20,156 downwards.
TAAGCATTACATAGCATATATATTAAAAATACTTTAATGGCGCTTCATTAAATTAATCATTGAATTATGAATAAGGGACTTATTCTCATTTTAATTTTAGGAGCATTATTAACAATTATCTTATTGAACATAAGCGCATCTTATCACGACCATTTTAAATCATCGAGAGGATTAAGAATGAGTAATGACCCAATAATTTACATATATTCACCGGTAATTAAGGCGTCAGGTTATATCTCATTCAGCGTGGGTAATTATGATGGTATACCAGTGGTTGTTTACCAAGCCAGCATACTTTACATGCCTTCAGGGCAGTTAATGATTGGATTTGACTCCAGTCATAATGTTACAATAAGCATGAGTAGTGCCGTTATGCAAAATGTTACGGTATATGCCGCGAATATAACCGCCACGGTCTTAGGAATAACAGTGACAATAACCCCACAGAACGTGGGAGTACTGTCGATAATATCAGAAATAGTGTTAGAATTACTACCGCTCTATAATGTAGAGATATATGCCTATTACGTTAATGCGTCATTAATAACGTACTCCTCGATTGAATTAGATGCTTGACTTATGTAAAGAATTTAATTAGGGATTGATCCTTTTACTCAAGTAACTTTTATCACAATAAATATATGTCATATTTATGGACTAAACTTTAGAACTAAAACGAGATAGAAACAATAGTATGAACTGGAAACTAACAGCAATAGGTTTTGTTCTCGTGATAGCACTACTCATCGCTGCATCAACGTTGGGTATTGCCATTAATGCTGACATACCGGGCCCAGTCAAGATATACCTACCAACGGCCCAAATAAGTAACGTCCTAATGTACGGCTGGGTTTACTCAACATCAACACAGCCAGGTGAGTATGCGCCAGTGATTGCTCAGTCAATAAGTACGCTGGGTGCGCCTAATGGTCAGCTCATTAGCAAGACGGTCACGATACCACTACCCAACCCACTAATGCCAAGTTGCCCAACAGCCACTGTTCAAATCACAGCATCACTAGGCATGAGTTCGGCGAGCATGAGTAACGTATTCATGTATGCGGTCAACCTGACATCAACGTCAGGTAGCTTAAGTGGCGTTAATATAATAGCGGCTGGCTTACCATATGTCGTTAATCAAACGATTAGCAGTGGTACGATGTATGGCTTAACGACTTACGCATACTACGTAAGTGTCGGTGGCCTATCATACAGTGGATTAAATGTTACAGTGACACCAGCAGTAATAGTTTGTAGTTCAAGTGGTGTAACAACGTATAATAGTGTACCAAGTAACGGGATTGGTTAAGGCCATAGGCATTAACGTTTTATTTATATCAAAATTACTATTTATTTTCTTTTTCATTTTTCTAATAAACTATAAAGATTATATATGGATTAACCTTAAAGGATATGCCTTACATTAGTTATTTGTGGATTTCTTCACTAGGTTTGGTTTCGGTCTCGTTAGTGTGTGGAGACGTAAGGTCATAATACTACCTGCCCTATTTGCCGTGAACCTGGTTACTTGGATTTACTTCTGGGTTAGGCCGTCACTACTTGGTTTTGCATTAATAATCCTCACCCTGGCGGTTTTTCTGACCGTGGTATTCATCGGCGTTATACCCGTGGTTATTATGGAGGAGAATAATTATGACCCAGGTGTGGTTAGGAGGATGGGCCTTGACACCTTCATATCATTAATAATAGTATACGCATTATTCATATACGTTAGTTCAGTACTTCTCGCCTTGATTAAGCCGCCCTCATACCTCTTCGTAATGATGGCGCTACTCTTTGCGCTACCCTTGACACCCATCGTAGTGTTGGCAGTATTGGTACCGCCACTCATTGGTTACTTCATTAGGGATAAGTGGCGCTCGCTCAGGGGTAGGATACCCTTCTGGGGAGTTTATCTGGGTTTACTATCAGCCGTAATACTCCTCCTAATGCCAATGATGTACTTCAGAGTATTATTCGTGAGCACATCATTAATAAATGCCCTCATACTTGGTGGAATAACCCTAATACTATCACTGGTACCACTACTCTATCCAAGGCCTGAGATTTGCAGGGTATTGGGCTTGGTAATGGTCTTCCTTGGCATACTAATGTGGATACTCGCTGCTGGAGGCCTAACCTGGGGCTCGGTCCTCGCAATAATAAGCGGTGGGTATCTCTATGATTGGAGACCGTGGAGTAAATAAATTATATATAATTCATGGATTCAATGTATATTAGTAAGTATTGCCGATGTTTAAATAGTAATGAGTGAATTACAAATATAATGTTGATTGGTAAGTATAGTTTACAATTCACTATAATAATTATAGTGGCTATTGCCCTATCCCTAGTACTACTTGGGCTTTTTATCTATGGTACATACCAGGGTAATGCCTTGATCTCTATGGTACCGCAATGCCAAACCCTAACAGCATCTCAATTGAGTACTAGGACTCCCATTAAGCATGTCATTATAATATTCCTGGAGAATCATAGCTTTGACAACATATTCGGTGTGTACCCAACCAACGGTACATTGAACGGTTCCTTAATTGTTCAATTTACGATACCTAATAATCTACTTACCATGAGTGAAATACCCAGTTATCTGGAGCCCGTACCTATAGGTATTTACTACACAAAGGATCCTAATGAGGGGTATATACCGTACCATGCAGATTGGGATTACGGGAAAATGGATGGTTGGGTAAGGGGTTCAGGCCCACAGTCGCTTTATTACTACACTGTTGATCAAGTTGCACCCATTTGGGATTTGGCTGAGGAGTATGGGCTTGCTGATAATTACTTCACGCCATACCTCTCGGAAAGTGCACCAAACCACCTCTTCCTATACGCGGCATATGCACCTGTCATAGATGATTACGGCCCACCACCATACATACCAGTTCAAGAGAGCATATTTGCGGAGTTGTGCCAGTACCACGTGAGTTGGGGATACTACATAGACCCCAGGGAGCCTCCGAGCCTCCTCGATATTAAGTATTTCTACGGTATTAATAGATACTCATCGCATGTACAGACATGGAGTGACTTCATTAGTGAGGTCATGAATGGTTCGTTACCCGCGGTTTCATGGGTAATGCCAAACCCAATAAATGACATGGGGCCACCAAACAACATGTTGTATGGTGAGGCTTGGCTTCTTTACATAATTAATACGGTTGAGGAGAGCCCAATATGGAATTCAACGGTCATTTTCATAACTTGGGATGAATTCGGTGGTTATTACGACCATGTACCACCACCAATAATTAATGGTGAACCACTGGGTGTCAGGGTTCCCCTAATAGTCATATCACCCTACGCCAAGGAGGATTACGTATCGCATACACTACTCACGCATGTCTCATTAATAGCCTTCATTGATTATAACTGGGGACTACCAGCCCTGAACGAGTACGTGCTGAAGAGCAACATACCCCTTGACTTCTTCTACTTCAACATGAGCAGGGGGCCAATAGTATTTAGTCAAGGATTCCCATTAATAGACAATGTATATTCATTACCCAACGTATCCAATTACAGGGACTTATCAAGCCTATTCCCATTAACACTGCAGATATCGCTTAATGAGCTTCCATACTCAAGGTATGGCCTTAGTAATATAACGCTTGCTGAATTAGGATCACAAGTATATGTAAGTGGGAATTCTGCGTACGTACCAGTGATTTATACACCATTATTCCTATGGTTAATCATAGCCCTAATCATAGACCTAACAGCAGTGTCATTACTACCTATGGGCAGGGAGTCGCCTAGGTCAGTGCCCGTGAAGGTGCTTAGTGTTATTAGTGGTTCAGTGGTTACTGCATCAATTATTGGACTAATAACCCTAACAACGGGCTTACTTAATTACCTAGGCAATACTGGTGAGGCACCACCACTGCTTCTAGGGTATTTAATAGGCTTAATACTATTCTCAATAATCGGCTTAGTACTAATGCGGATTAGGCATGGCTTGCACACATTGATAATCCTTTCAATAATTATCCCAGTACTTCTATACGTACTTATTTATGTTCAAGCCATTCAATCCTACTTAATGAGCGACAAACCATTATTAATCTACGGCTTACTATCCACAGCGCCTATAATGCTAATTACATTATTAATGCTCAAGGCATACGTAAGCAATAATACCTGGGCCAGGGGCTTGGGTTATGTGGTTTCAGTGGGGCTCCTTTCCTACATAGTAATGCTAATGATTGCCTTCGCATACATAAGGCTATACCAACCAGGACTATCAACATTGCTACTACCCACGGAATTAATAGGCCTCCTACTAACTATTACCTGGTTCGTAATGCAGATAGGAGGTATTAGGCGGGGTGTTGGTCATGAGTTATGACGTTGCCATAATAGGTTCTGGCGTTGTTGGTTTGTTCATTGCCTATGAACTTGCGCATTATAGGGTTAGGGTTATCGTCATTGATAAGGAGACCGAGCCCGGCTTCGGTGTTTCCAAGGGACATGCAGGTGTTGTTCATGTTGTTCAACCACCATTCAATTCACTAAGGAGTAAATTGGCCGTTGAGGGCAATAGGCTATATGATGGCATTGCAAAGAGGCTTCATGTTAGGGTCAAGAGATTAAGCACCTTATTAGTGGCTCGGAACCTTAGCCACCTAATTGCGCTACCCGCCGTGTGGTTAATACTCAATTATGTATATGGTAAGCGCGGCTTTAGGGTTAGGATTCTCGGTCCATGGGGATTACATAAACGTGAACCCAACACCAGTGGTTTGGGTGCGGTTGAGGTTGAGGGTTATGGGGTCATAAACTCCTTTGAGTTAGTGTCACAACTATTCAACTTCTGTAGGTTGAATGGTGTTGACTTTGCCTTTAATACCGAGGTTAGGAGCGTTAGGGCTTTAGACGATGAGTTTATCATTATTACTAATAGGGGCGAGTACAGGACTAGGTATGTCATTAATGCCGCTGGGCTTTACTCGGCAGACATTGCCAGGTTATTCGGTGATGAGTATAGGCTTGAGTTCGGTAAGGGCGTAATGCTTGTGTTTTGGGGTGAACAAACCAGGAATATAATTGCACCGCTCCAGTTAATACCTAACCCAAGGACTAAGGGTGGTGCTATCATACCCACTGTATTCAACACGACCATATGGGGACCAAGTCTATCAGTGAGTGGTAGGGATGATAGGGCTGTTAATGAGGATGACATCAATGTATTAGCCAGGAAGTTTAGTGGCTTATTGAGGAATAGGGATTTCACGCCAATAAGGGCCTACGCGGGTATTAGGCCAATACCTGAGGGTGATGACTTCATAATTACGTATAGCAGGTTGAGTAGGCACGTAATTCATTTAGTGGGTATTGAATCACCTGGCCTAACGGCAGCACCAGCAATAGCTAAGAGGGTAGTTGAAATGCTTAGTGGCGCTGGAATAGAATTGGTACCCAAGGATTATGTTAAGGAGGTGGAGCCCATGGTAATGACGAAGGACGCCATTGAATCTGGTGGAACCATTAGTGATGACCAAGGCGAGGTTGTTTGCCCATGTATGGGGGTTACCAAGGCCGATATTCGTGAGGCTATAAGACGTGGTGCTAGGACGCTGGATGGTGTTATTTTCAGGACTGGGTTAGGCATGGGTGTTTGTCAGGGTATGTGCCTTGGTAGGGCAATTAAGGTTATCTCTGAGGAGTTGGGGATTGAACCGAGGGAATTAACCAAGTCGGGTGGTAGTTCATGGTTGGTTACACGGTAATTGGTGCTGGATTGGCCGGGCTCTCGCTGGCGCTGGAGTTACGTAGGTTAGGCGTTGATATTGAGGTAATTGAGTATAGGGATTATGCTGGTGGGATTCACGCCTTAATGCCTGAGGTTAGGGGCGTGATTAATGATGCGTTGAATGTGGTTAATATTCGATTAATCACAACAGCCATTAAAATTGATAGTACTGTATACGAGGTTTGGAGAGGTGGTTACAGGAGACTCAGTGATAATGCCTTGGTGGCTACGGGATTTAGGGTAATGACAATGCCAGAGTTGGGTATTTATGGTGAGAGACCCGCGGGGATTTACCCACACCATGCCGTATTGGATATGCTGCATTACGATTTATTACCTGGCAAGAACGTAATAATTTACGGAGACAATACATACGCCATATCACTGGCCAGGGAATTAATGAGGCGCGGTGCTACTGCCCATGTCGTATCGCCAACAAAACCGAATGTTAGGACTGCAAGTGGTGATGTTGAGGTCATTATTGGCAAGGTTAGGTATGTTAAGGGTTTAGGTAGGGTTGAGAGGGTCTTAGTGAATAATGAGTGGGTTGTTGCGGATACCCTGGTAATATCCGTGTTTAAACCCTTTAATCCATTCCCTGAGTTTAGGGCCGTTGGTCAATCAGCCATTGAAATCTACGACCCAAGCATTGTAATTGAGAGTGGTAAAATAATGGCTAGGGAATTAATGAGTAAGTCTAATGAGTTCATAACTATAGATAGTGATTTACCTATCTACCCAGGTAATAGGGTTAGTAGGGATATACGTAGGGTAATAATTCCCTGCGGTGGATGTAGGGTCATGATTAATGATAGGGAGTACGTAATTAATGGTGATGCCGCAGTAATTGAATTACCGGACGTGGAGAGGGTAAGCATTAGGAGGGTGGTTTCATGAGTCTTGGGGTCATTGATGTTGGGACTACAAACATTAAGTTCATAATATATGATGATGAGCTTAACCAGAGGTATTCCGAGACTGTAAACGTGCCAATGCTATTCCCCGCCAATTACTACGTTGAGCAGGACGCAAACGCGCTTAGGTTAGCTTTCAATCACTTAATTAATACGGCTAGGGATAAGGGTGTTAAGTACATCGGTATTTCGACATATAGGGCATCAATAATCGCCTGGGACAAGTCGGGTAATCCCCTCATTAATATAATCACGTGGTTAGACAGGAGAGGTCTGGAGATTGTTAATAAATTCCCATACTCATTCATGAGACATTTGCCACTAATGAGCAGTATCCTAATACCGACATCACCCGTTACCCAAGTACTCTGGTTGTTGAGGAATAGGCAGGACTTAATTGAACGTGCAAGGAAGGGTGAAGTATTCATTGGTACATTGAGTTCATACCTGGCGTATCTCGTTAGTAATAGGTATGTTAATGATGCCGGTAATGAGGCATTAACGGGACTTTGGCATCCAGGTAATTTAAGTAGGATTGACCTAATTTATGATTTACTGAAAATACCTAGGGAGGTAAGTCCTGAGGTTGTTGATAATGTTCATGAGTTTGGGGAGGTCAACGGAATGACCGTTGGGGTTTTAATAGCAGACCAGCAAGCAGCAATGGTTGGTGAGGGCTGCCTAAGCGTTGGTTGTGGTAAGGTTACGAATGGTACAGGTTCCTTCGTTGACGCCGTTATTGATAGATTTAGACTTGTTGGTGGTGGTTTATTACCGCTCCTCATACTTAAGTATGGAGGTAGTGTGTTTTATGGAGTTGAGGGCTTCCTGCCAGCGACCGGTTCGGTAATTGACTGGCTAGTTAAGCTTGGACTGCTGTCTTCACCGCAGGAATTAGATGGATTAACCAATGTTAGTACCCAGGATATAGTGGTTATACCAGCATTGGCCGGTGTTAACGTGCCGCCTAGGCCATGCGCAAGGGGTTTAATTGATGGCTTAACGCTAAACACCACTAGGGAGGCCTTCGTGAGGGCTGTTGTTGAGGGCGTCGTTCAATTAATAGGCCTAATCTTCGATAAAATTAAGAATTACTCAAGGGTTGATGTTGTTAGGGTTGATGGTGGCTTATCAAGGAGTGCCCTATTCCTTAGGTTATTGGCTACGGCACTAGGCACCATCGTTGAAAGACAGAGGGATGTGGAGGCAACGGCTAGGGGTGTTGCTGCATTATTGAAGGTGTTTAGGGGTGATTGGTCATTGAATGACATTATTAGGGGAATTCATGTTAACGTGGAGTTACAAATCAAGCCTGGCGAGGAGAGACTATCATTAAATAGGGATGTTGTTAAGAGGATTGTTGAGGGGATGAGATGCAGAGCATAATTGAGAAACTAATTAACGCCTTGAGTCATGATAAGGTAATAATAAGTGACGAGGCATTAAGGAGGTACTCCAGGGATTTCTGGCCGTTATTAATAATGCGTGAGCAGGTACTTAACGAGGAGTTACCAAGGCCTCTCGCGGTTATTATGCCCGAGAGCGTGAATGATATATCACTAACCCTGAGAATAATTAATGAGAGCAATGATGTAGTGCCCGTGGTTGTTTATGGTGGTGGCTCAAGTGTTACGGGCGCGTCATACGGCGCTGGGTCAATAGTTATTGACATGACTAAATTGAATAGGGTCATAGACATTAATACTTATGACTCATTAATAACCGTTGAGGCTGGCGCCAGGTTGAGGGATGTTGAGACTAAGCTGAATGAGATGGGGTATAGCCTTAGGCATATTCCGCAATCATTCAATTACGCAACAATAGGCGGCTTAATAGCTACAATGAGCTCGGGCCAGTATAGCACGTTATACGGTAATATAGAGGACATTGTGATAAACCTTGAGGTTGTACTACCCAATGGCGAGGTCACTTGGTTGAGGAGCAATAATGTCCCCCGCGCATCGACAGGTCCATCACTTAAGTACCTATTCATTGGATCGGAGGGCATGCTCGGCGTGGTCACAAAGGCTGTGCTTAGGATCGTGCCGTTACCAACATCTATCATTTACGGCGGATACGGATTTAACTCCCTTGAGCAGGGTATCGAGGCTCTTAGGGAATTAATGATGAAGAGGATTGTCCCAGCCGTCGCTAGGCTTTATGATGAGAGCGAGGCATCGCTTAGGTTCGGCCTTAATAAGTCATTACTAATAATTAGCTTTGAGGGTTACTATGATGATCTGGTACAAGTGCTGTGGAGGAGGGCTAATGAGATTATTAGAAGTCGCGGCGGTGATTACGTGGGGAGTAAGTACTTTGAGGATTGGTTAAGGACGAGATTCAACGTTGAGGAGGAGATTGAGATGGTTAAGAGGTATGGGTTGTGGTTCGACACGATAGAGGTTTCGGCCACCTGGTCCAGGATTGCCTCATTGTATAGGGATTTCAGGGATTCACTGCTTAAGACTAACGGTGTATTAGGCGTTATGGCCCACATATCGCATTTATACATTAACGGCGCATGCATATACTTCACAATACTATTCAGGCCCGACGTAGATACCTACTGGGAAATATGGAATAAGGCGATGGAGGTCACATTGAGGAATGGTGGTTCCATAAGTCATCATCACGGTGTTGGTATTGTACGGTCTAAATGGTTAAAGTACGAGCTTGGTAATGCGCTTAACGTGCTAAGATCAATAAAGAAGGCTTTGGATGATAAGGGAGTGTTAAATACGAAGAATGGCATGTTCTTCACTGATTAAGTCAGGTATTTTTCTCGGTAGTAGGTATTTAAATGGTTTAGTAAATTAAGTAGTATGGAAAAAGTTAAGGTTACTAGGAACTACCAGGTTACAATACCTGCAAGCATTAGGGATAGACTTGGAATTAAGGAGGGTGACGTATTAATTGTTTATGTCGAGGATGATAAGATCGTGTTTAGGAAATTATCAGATACCAGGAAGAGACTCACATTCGGTAGAAAATTAACGCTTAAGGATATTGAGGCAGGCATTGAAAGAGGTGTTTTTGATCATGGAGGCAATAATTGATACTAATGTTATAATTTTTGACCTATTTACCGATCCGAGCTTCATAATGAAGCCAGTGCACTTACGAACTCATTAGAAAGATGGCCTATACCGCCCATTGTAGTTCACGAGCTTATTTGGTTTTTAGAGGACACGGGCTTGAGGATCGCATTGACTATATAATGCAGTATTTGAGTAATGATAAGGCAGAAATACTTTGTGAATGCGGTGATAAAATATTCAATGCCATTAACCTAGTACTTACAGCAGGGATTAAGAATTATAACGATATGGTAGTACTTGCTCACGCAATTGCTGAAAATAAGCCATTAGCTACATTTGATAACTAAATTGGCTAAGCTAGCTAAGAAAATGGGTATTGTGACATTACCTAAATAACGATTTTAAATGCATTAACATCAAAGCTAGACGTCAATCTCGAGAAATCCATCCTGCGTGACCCTAACTTTATAGGTTGGTAATGGTGTCTTCACGTCAGCGTATTCACAGAGCACGTCAGGCCTCACCTGCGGCTTCTCAATCATTTCGCCGGTCCTGACGTCGTATTTTGCTTGATGCGCTGGGCAAGTTGCTATGTAGCCATTGACGTCTGTTAGTAGTGCGCAGCCCATGTGGGCGCATATGGCGAGCATCCCGTAGTAGTTATCGCCGTATTTAACCACGAGTATTGGCTTGTTATCTACCCAGGTAATCACGGAGTTCCTCTTATCGAAAACCTTAACCAGTATGGAAACCCTCTTCCACATAACAAGACCCAGGGCATAGGCACTAATTAATTAAGATTATTGCGCAGACACGAGCCAAAATAACTAATGAGAAGTTTTACATGGGGATTACCGATACGCCTAATTTCCTGGCAACATTAGCCTGTTCTTTATCGCTTGTTAAAAGGATTCCCTTCCTCAATGCCTTTGGCATTCTTACTGTAATTACAATACTGCCGCACATCAGTAATACAATAATGTAATATAAATTTAAATCCACATCACTTCATTGGTGCCCTGACCTGACGTAGTTTCCTCCTGAATGTATCAAGTCCTTGGTATTCCCAAAACATTCCTCCTCAAAATGAAGTATACGGCGCAGGATCAGCAAGTAACCCGGCGTATACGTATTCCATGCTTAATTATGGCATTAACATTGGACCAGACCATGGATTTATCAAATGCTCATTCAATACCTAGTTATATACCTTAACAATTTTGTACCAATTATCCCTCTCAGCAGGTATTAGCCCCAGGTCCTTAATCATACCAATAATGGAGTCCCTAGTCAATACCAGCATCTTAAGCCCTGTAGCCGGTATAACCCTCTCCTCATAGAGCGTACCACCAAAGTCATTAGCACCAAACTTAAGGGTTAATTGAGCAACATCAAGGCCATTTGTTAGCCAGCTTGATTGTATATTGGGCAGTATGTTCTTAAAGACGAGCCTAGCCACGGCGACCATCCTCAACAGCGTGACTGAGGTTAATGGGTATGTAACCTCCCTGGTCAATTCACTATTGCCTGGTTCGAAGTTCCAGGCCGTGAAAGATAGGAACCCATGAGTCCTTCTCTGCAACTCAATTATCCTATAGAGATGCTCAGCCTGATCACTTATGGTCTCCACGTGACCATACATCATTGTTGCATTACTCATTATGCCCATTTTATGGGCTGTCTCCATTATATTTAGCCAGGTATCGGTATCGATCTTATGAGGCGCAATAATCTTCCTCACCCTATCAACCAGTATCTCACCGCCACCACCAGCCAATGTGTCCATGCCAGACTCCCTAAGCCTGTCTAGTGTCTCTCTATAACTCATCCTATGCTTCCTAGCCAGGTAATCAATCTCTATTGGACTTAGTCCATGAATGGCCACGTGAGGTAGCTTAGCCTTCAACGCCTTGAATAACCTCTCGTAGTACTCAATGTCTAGTTCAGGGTTTATGCCTCCCTGGATCAGGACCTGTCTAATGCCGAATTCCCTATCGATAGCCATAACCCTACGCAAAGCCTCCTCGGCACTTAGCGTATAGGCCTCTGGGTGTCCAGGTAATCTATAGAAGGCGCAGAACCTACAGGCTATTATGCACACGTTTGTGTAGTTAAGTATCATGTTCGGTATAAACGTGACGACATTACCAAAGTACTTCCTTGTCAAGTACTCAGCGGCAGACCCAAGTTCCCAAAGATCAGCCTTAAACAATTCCTCAATGTCACGTGGACTTAACTGCTCTTCATAAATAGCCTTCTCGACTATGGGGCTCCAATGATTAGGCACGTTGCTACGTAATAAGCGGCATTATTTAAGTTATCACGTGATTGCTGGTAATGAAATAAATAGAATAATGAAATCAATATTTAAAAGGGATGTGACTTTTAACGCGATGTCATGTGCACAATAGATGACTTACGTAATGCCGTGACTAATGGCATTACTAAGACCGATGTTGAGGAATTCATGAGAGAATGTGATTTTAAGGATCTAGCCCGCGTGGCGAATGAGCTTACGTGGAAGATAACTGGCGATACGGCTACCGTGGTTAATAATGTAGTTATTAACTACTCAAACATATGTGTGGCTCAATGCCCAATATGCGCCTTCTACAGGCCTAAGGGTCATCCAGAGGCCTACGTTAGAACTCCCGAGGAGATAACCAAGGGTGTGCTGGAGGCTAAGGCGCATTTTGGTGTAACGGAGCTTCATATAAACGGTGGCTTCAACCCCGATTTAGGCATTGAGTATTTTGAGAATGTTTTTAGGTCAGTTAAGAGGGCGGCGCCTGACGTAACTATTAAGGGGCCTACAGCAGCGGAGATAGACTTCTATGCAAGGGTTTGGAGGATGAGTACGAGAGAGGTCCTTACGAGACTCAGGGAGGCTGGACTTGACGCACTTAGTGGGGGTGGTGCTGAGATACTTAATGAGGAGGTTAGGAGGGTGATAACTCCGTATAAGTTCAATGCCGAGACCTGGCTCAGGATTCAGGAGGAAGCCCATAGAGTCGGGCTTATGAGCAATGCCACTATGCTCTACGGCCACATCGAGAAGCCAAGTCACATTGTTGAGCATGTCTTCGCGATTAAGGAGGTTCAGGAGAAGACCCATGGTATACTATTGTTCATACCGATAAAGTTCGTTCCCTGGAACACGAAGTTATATAAGGATGGCTTGGTTAAGGGTCCGGCATCCACGGAGTATGATATAAAGGTCATAGCCATCTCAAGGCTAATACTTGGGGACTCCATCAAGAGGATAGGCGCTTACTGGATCTCGACCGGTAAGAGACTTATATCAACCTTGCTAATGGCCGGAGCTAATGACTTGGTTGGCACGATGATCAATGAGCAGGTACTTAGGCAAGCGGGTTCTAGGGAATCAGTAATGCTTAACGAGTTGGCGCACATAGCCCGTGAGGCTGGCCTGAGACTATTCCTGAGGGACACATTTCATAGGATAATCACCGAGGTGAGTAGTGCGTAAGGATGGTGATGATGAGTATCGTTAGACTAAAGTACGCGCATTCGAACCCACTCTTCTATTACTCGGGGCTTAATCCAATATGGGCTAGTAATAATGAGTCAATAAGGCTACTCCTAGAGGGCAGGACAAGCATAGGCTTCGTGCCACTAACACACGCTGTGCATAATTGTGACGTGTTATACGTCGTTCCAAAGATCGCAATTTATAGTGATGGGGCAGTAATATCGGCTAGGTTATTCAGGGGATTGGGCTTCGGTTATGCGGCCGTTAGTGACACAAGCGTTAATGCAATGGCTGTGAGGAGGTTATTGGGTATTGACCTTAAGGTCATTGATGATCCATACAGGGCGTTGAGGGATTTTGGTGCTGTGCTTGTTATTGGTGATGATGCCCTGAGGATGGTTGATGCTGGTTACCCGTACATACTAGACGTGGGTGAGCTATGGAGGGAGAGGGTCGGCCTACCCCTGGTGTATGCGGTCATGGCTGTGACTAGGAATTATGATGAGAAGGAGTTGAACATGGTCGTAAATGCCATTGAAAGGTCCCTCAAACTCTTTGAGGAGGACCCAGAACCCGTTATTCAGTATACCGCGGGTAAGCTTGGCGTGTCCAGAGAATTAATTAGGCAGTACTTTAGTGCCATTAGGTATAGGGTTGATGATAGGGTCATTTCAGGGATTAATGAGGAGCTGAGGATATTCGGCATAAATAATTGCCTACGATTCCTAGACAATAAAACTTAATACCACGGGGTGAAACCCCCAGCATGATGGAGTTATTGATTGGACATAGCCCTGATCCAGACGATGCATTCATGTTTTATGCACTAAAGAAGGGTCTGATTAAAGTGCCATTCACGGTTAGGGAATTCCTGGTCGACATTGAGACACTAAATAAATTGGCGGTCCATTGTAGGATCGACATCACGGCTGTGAGCACACACGCCATGGCATACATAGGTAGTAAATACTACATACTTAGGGTCGGTGCATCCATGGGGTTTAAGTACGGCCCAGTCATTGTGAGTAACACCGCAAAGCCTGAGCTAGTGGCTGTGCCAGGCACTTACACCACGGCGACGTTAATGGTCAGGTTAGCAATGCCTAATGTAAAGACCGTGGAGATACCCTTTGATAGAATTATGGATGCCGTGAAGGCCGGTGTTGTTGATGCCGGCGCCCTAATACACGAGGGCCAAATAACCTATGAAAGGTATGGTCTTAAGAAGGTCATTGATCTTGGTGAGTGGTGGTATGAAGAGACAAAACTACCAACACCCCTAGGCCTGGATGTTGTTAGGGCGTCCCTGGGAATCGACATGGCCAAGGCTGTTAAGGAAGCATTGCTGGAGTCCATTAGATACGCAATGAGCCATAGAGAGGAGGCTCTAACGCACGCCATGAAGTTCTCAAGGGGTTTGAACATGAGTGATACTGACAGGTTCGTTAGGATGTACGTGAATGACTATACAATGGATATGGGCGTCGACGGTGAGAAGGCGATTAGAGTACTACTTGAGATGGGTCGTGAAAGGGGTTTATTACCTGAGGTTCAATTATTGTTTATTTAGGTCAATTTAATGATTACGCCTAATTCGGCTAATTTACTTATTTCATCACGTGGTAAGCCCATTTCAATCAATATCTCCATTGTGTTCTCACCCAATTTTGGCGCTCTACCCTTCATGCCTGGCCTAATGCCATTTATTAATAATGGGTTGAGGAAGTCCTTTCCATTAAAGCCCCTTGCAGTTAATTGTGGGTCTTTTTCGAAGTCCTTTATGGAGTTTATGGGAGCCGCCGGTACATCATAACTCCAGAGGAGTTTAAGGGCTTCAGCGACCGTGTACTTACTTAATTCCTTACTTAATTCGCTTATGGCTTCCTTATCGAACTGCCTATTGATTAGGTCCTCACGGTTCAATGCCCTGCATAGTCCCTGCCAGAACTTAATCTCTATGGCGCCAATTGTTATGTAGCCATCCCTACACTTATAGACGTTATAGAATGGGTACTTACCTGTTAGGCTTGGGTCGGCGTTTTCATACGTCATGGCCATGTTTAGTGTATTGAAGAGTAGTGCAGTCTCCATCATTGAGACCTCAACCCTACCGCCAATACCACGTAGCAGTAGGCTTAGTATGCCAATGACACATAGTAGGGCTGAACCAACATCGGCAACTTGCACAGTGAGTGGTCTAGGCACACCATCACTGAAGAGGTTAGGGTCTAGTAAACCGGCGACACTAACTGTGTTAATGTCATGGTTTGGAAGCCCTGAGTATGGGCCATACTCTCCATAACCATTTATTGAGCAGTAAACAATCCTATTATTAATACCCCTGAGAGTTTCATAATCAATACCTAGCTTCTTGGTAACGCCAGGTCTAAAGCCCTCAATAACCACGTGGCTGTCCCTAACCAGTTTGTAGAATAGTTCCCTGCCCTCATTAGTCTTTAGGTTAATGGCAATGCTCCTCTTGCCAGCATTCAACCACTCGAAGAGCTTTGGCGATATCTCCCTGAGGTAATCACCAACCTCCGTATCCTCAACCTTAATAACATCAAAACCAAGGTCAGCTAGTAATCTCGTGGCGACACCGCCAGGATAAAGCCTGGTCAGGTCCAGAACCCTATACATTAAGTAAATTCCAAGCCTAGGTTAATAAGAATAATTAACCCTGGGAATCAATGATTATTGCCCTTCTGCCCACTATTCTTTACCATGAACCACGTTCCTATTCCCACGGCGCATAGTTTTTTGTTTGTGTCGTATACGTGGGCCTCTGCAACCGCCAAGTGCCTGCCAGCCCTTATTACCCTGCCCTCTACTGTGAATGGTCCATTTATTAATGGCTCTAGGAAGTGAACCTTTAACTCTGCCGTGTATTGATCAATACCATCATTAACAGTCATCACGGCAGTACCAAGGACAGTATCAATAACAGTCATAACAACACCACCATGAACCATACCACCACGCCTCAAAACCTCACGCTTATAGGGAAAAACAGCCCTAACAAAACCATCACCAACCTCAACAAACTCAAGACCAATGAAATTGAATAGAGGCTCACTACGCAGGTAATTATTCATTAACTCAGCAACATTAAAACCGGCTGACCTAGCCTTGAGAAACAACTCCCTAATGCTGCTTATTGAACCAACAGTCTTCATTAATTCATCCCATGCCGACACGTGATACTGGAGAAGGAAGGCCTATTTAAGCAAAGTTGTCCTGGTGAATAAATAGTGGTAAGTAACCTAAATAAAGCCAGGAATGAGCTGCCCAGTAACAAGTGAATCAAGTGGTTCCCTAAACCTGGCTATTCCGTACTCATTCCTGTAAACAACGATCTCAGCAGGCCTGGGTCTACCATTGTAATTACTACTCATTGAGTAGACATAGGCACCTGCATTAAGAATAATGAGTAAGTCGCCCTCACTAACCCTCGGTAATTCCCTATTAATCGCCAATTTATCAGTATTCTCACAAATGGGCCCAACAACATCAACAACCTCGGTTACCTCAGTATTATTGCCACACGTGATCATTTGGTGATGGGCACCGTAAAGCATGGGTCTAATGAGAACGTTCATGCCAACATCAACACCAACAAAGGTCCTACCACCCTTCCTCTTAACCTCAGTAACCCTAGTCACCAGGTAACCCGCATTACCAACAATGAACCTACCAGGCTCAACCCATAACTCACCAGGGAAGAAGTTCCTAAGTACACTTAATTTACTCAAGTCAAGGGATTTCTCACCTGGTCTGTACGGTATACCAAACCCACCACCCATATCGAAATAACTAATCCTAATACCAACCCTATCCTCAATAGTTTTCGCATGCTCCCTAAGTAACTCGGCAATCCTAATGAAGTAATCAGAATCAAGAACGTTACTACCCATCATTGCATGTATACCGAACTCCTCAGTACCAATGGACTTAGCGAGGCTATATGCATCAATAGCGTCGTTCAAGAACATGCCGAACTTACTCTCCTCACCGGCCAATGTGACGCCAGGCGCAAAGCCCCTGCCATAACCCAGGTCAACCCTGAAGAATATGGTCCTAGGCCTGTAACCAAGGGCTAGTGCTCTCTCGAATTCCCTTCTCGAGTCGAAATTAAATAAGACCCCTGTATTAATTCCGTACTTAATATCATCAAGTGAGCGATAGGCACCCGTGTATAATATATTACTGGGTTCAAAACCAGCCCTCGTGGCTAGGAATATCTCACCAGGTGATGCAGCATCAGCTCCAGATCCAAGTTTCCTGAGTAGCGTTAGTATTGCCAGGTTGGGATTAGCCTTGATTGAGTAGAGGATCTTGGCATTAATGGAATCCCTAATGGCTCTATAATTCTCCTCAACTCTGCCGAGATCATAAACAATGAGGGGAGTGCCAAACCTATTCGCTAACTCAGTAAGATTAATTCCATTACCAACAATGCAATTGCTCACGATAGTAAGCACAGCAATGCATTTTTAAGTATTCGACTTGAATACTGGGATAATGTGTAGGGTATTCGTATTCTCAAGCAATGGATCAGCCAGTGAATTGGTTATTAATGGTCTCTCTGCCCTTAGGAATTCCGCCCAGGCAGATCCCATGGGTCCCAGTGGCGTTATTAATCACAGTGATGGATGGGGATTCACAGTGGTTAGTTATGGCGTTAGTACAGCACTTAAGTGGTATTACAGGTCATTAACGCCGATTTATAAGGATGATAATTACCAATCACTTGGGATGGTAATAGGTAGGTTATTAATGTCAGGTGAGTCTTACGGGATCTTTCACGTACTTAACGCGGCAGACAAGAAGTTAATTAGAATTGAGAACGTTCATCCGTCAATGGTTTATACGAGGGATGGTGAATTGCACGTTGTTCATAATGGTGTTGTTAATAAGTATGCATTGTTTGAGATACTGAGGAGGGAGTATGGTGTGGAACTTAATGTAGATGATGCATCAGACACTTACGTGCTTACCCACTTAATTGCATCAATGTATAATGAGGTTGGTGACCTGGAATCAACAATCAAGGAACTTGCGGGGCTACTTAGGGAGATTAATGGTGTGGAATCCGCATTAAATACGGGTATACTATTGATTAAGCCATGCTGTGCGGAGTTGTTTATAACGACCATGTATAATAGTGACGTTATAAATAACGAGAGAAGGAGGAGGTACTACAACCTATTTATTGGGAGGTTGAATAATGGTGTATTCGCAGCATCAAGCACGTTAGTTAGAGCCTACGGCCTAGCCAAGTTAGGAGATACTAGGGAGCTTGAGCCAGGTATGGGTGAATTAATATACTGCAGGTTATCAACCAGCGATTTTAACTGCAGTAAAGCCTAATTTACTCAGTGAGTGGTTCAATCATTGTCATAATTCCATCATCAGCATCAACCTCAACGTCTATGCCAATTGGTACGGAATACACATTGTATCCATGCTCATCACCACCATGACAACAGGGATAACCAATGAATGAAGGCGCCCCTGTAACTCCCCTGGTATCCTCAATAATAACCTCCTCAAGGCTTGGATGAGGACCCTTATCCTCAGGTTCTGGGAATTCTCCATAAACAATGGCATTAACAGTAGATAAAGCCTTATTCAACCTTAATACAGTTAGGTAATTATCAACCCTATATGCCTCCTCATTAATATCCTCCAGGAACAATACCTTATTACCTGGATCGGGTCTATACGGCGTACCCTGTAGCAACGTGAAGAGTGTTAGATTACCACCAATAATGCTTCCCCTAGCCCTTCCATGATTTATAACCTTCGGATATGGGCCATCCTCAGTAGGTTTCAACTCCAATGTTTCGCCCGTGAGTATCTTCACGGCCAACTCTAAGTCCCTTTTGAACCTAGCCCAACCTATCTCATCACCGGGTTTAGGCGTTACGGAGGGCATTGGTCCCTGTAGTGACGGTAAGCCAGTCATTGAGTATATTGCGTTTTGTATCGCCGTTATATCACTAAAGCCAACAATAACCTTAGGATTCTCCCTAACTAAGTCATAATCAATCATGTTAAGTAGCCTTAGGGAACCGGCACCACCACGTACGCACCAGATGGCATCAACATCACTCCTCTTAAATCCCTCGAGTAAGTCCTTAGTGCGTATGTCATCAGGTCCAGACAAATGCCAGCGGACCCAGGACTCCCTAACAGACTTACCAAGAACTACATTAAAACCCATCTTCTTAAGGAGTTGAATACCAAGCATCAAATTCATACTGGGATACTGAGGAAAACTGGCAGGTGCCACAAGCATTATTGCAGAACCAGGCCTAAGTCTCCTAGGTTTAATTGAATACTTCACATAATTAATCATAACAGGGTATTTATAATGATAACCTAGGCATTATACAAATACTCAATTTCTAAAATAGGAAAACTTAAATGTCAGTTAATAAGCATTAAGAGGTGCTTAGACAAGGGTTAAATGGGGGTTTGTCTCGTGCTGCGTTAATAACCCTAATAGTGGTAATCATAGTGGTAATAGCACTAGGTGCTTATTTTGCTGTTACTTATCATCCCAGCCCACTGCGCCGCCGCCCGTGATTAACGTTACGAAGCCAACAGTCACCGTGGTCTCGAACCAAACAATCACATTGGCACCACCAAACCCAAACGAACTAATCGATCTATCTGAGGTCTACTCACCTGATTGCCTAGACCCAGCAACGGGCTTTATAATACCCGACACCATAGTATTTAATGTATTATACCAGGAGTTAGTGACATGGAATTCCTCGAATATTTATGGGGTCGAACCAATGCTCGCCACTAATTGGACTGTGGTTAATTATCAGCATTACGTATTTACCCTGAGACAAGGTATTTACTTCACTGATGAGGTGTTTAATGCGACCTTCCTGGCTCTCAATGAATAATTACTTATGGCT
>NZ_JBMFVA010000014.1:0-52208 GCF_049966235.1 Vulcanisaeta sp. | reverse complement strand
CACTTTGAACCAACCTTTCCACCTCCTTAACAGTATCTTCGGGGCTCATGAACAATACCGATGATGCATAGGCCCTAACCTTATCCCTAAAGGCGCCGCCCAGCAACTTATACACTGGTTTACCAAGGTATTTACCCTTGATGTCCCATAGGGCTAGGTCAATACCTGACAAGGCCTCAACATAATAACCAGCGTAGTGCCCGCGGATCCTCATGGCAGAGAATAATTGTTCCCAAAGAACCTCATTATCCAGAGGGTCCTTTCCGATCAGCATTGGCTTAAATAATGCGTTAATAACGGATGCCGTGGCCTCAGGAGCCTCCCTAGCTATTGCCTCGCCCCAGCCTATCAATCCCTCGTCAGTAACTACCTTAACATAGACTGCGGTGAATCCATGACTAATCTTCGATGCAACCTCCTCATAGGGTCCCCTAAACCCAGTAACTGGTTTTCCCACATAGGCCCTGGCTACGTATGTGATTACATCAGTGATCTTCATGACTATGTCTCATTATGTAGAGAACTAATAACCTATTATACTTACTTGTGTTAATAATAATATCAGTGCTTGCTTGCATAATTCATTTAATTATATATAATTACTGGTAAGTAATGAACCTACCTAGCGAATGGATTGAGAAGGGTGATGCCTTTCTTAAGGATGCGGAGAATCATGTAAATGACAGACTCTATTGGCTATCATGCTTCGAAGACCAACAAGCCGCAGAACTTTACTTAAAGGGATTCTTAATGGCTAGGGTAGGTACTTACCCATTCACTCACGACTTAGCTGAGTTATTAAGGACCATTAAATCCTTAGGTGTTGATGTGCCTATGGAACTTTACTTATATGCAGATGCCCTGAGCGGTGAGTATACGTTAGCCAAGTATCCTGGCAGGGAGCTCAGGGTTTATAATGAGGATACTGCAGTTAGGTGTGTTGAGTATGCGAGGAGACTCATTGAATTTGTTAAGTCAGTTTCTAAGGACCCTGGCTAAGTACGTCGAGGATGGAGATAAGGCTCTCAAGGAGTATGTGAATAGGTTGATTCAGGAGTTGCCTGAGAGCACTATTGTGCTCTTTGGTTCTAGGGCTCGTGGTGATTACTTACCTAGTAGTGACTATGATGTTGCGGTTATACTTAGGCAGGTATCTGACGTGCATAGTGAGTTATTGAGACTTCGTTCACTAAAGCCCGAGGGTTTATTCCTAGACCTAACTATACTTAGTATTGATGATCTTGATGGTCCAGTCATTAAGGAGATGCTCAGGGGCTGTAAGCTGCTCTATGATGGCTTAGGTATAAATAACAAGCTTGGATGTAGGTTGTCGTAATTTTATGACTGAATAATCTCTAGTACTGTCTTTATATCGTCATGAGTCCATGTGTATGCCTCCTGATAATTACTTAGGTTAGCTCTCTTTGTTATTAACTTGGCGGGCCAATTGTTGAATTCATCCTTAGCCCTCCTTAGGTGTTCCAGTGCCATTTCGAAGTGTTTAATGCCTGCGTTTACTGAGCCTACAATCACCTTATTGTTAAGCACGACACTTGTCATTAACCCACCTAGATTGCTCAGGGAACCACCACTTGGATATACGCCAAGGAGTATGTAAACACCGTTAGGTGCCAGGTGGTTTAATCCTTCGTTAATTACCTGTGGTGATCCCGTAGCTTCAATAACTATGTCAAACTCGCTGCTCACATGCTCGGTTGCTGAGTCGATGTACGTACCACCCAGTTCCTTAATGAGTCTTGCCTTTAGACTATCTGGTGGTCTTGTTGCCGTGGTTACTGTATTTAATCCCATAAGTCTCAGGACCATCGTTGCCAATAAACCCACGGGTCCCGCACCGAGTATTAACGCTGTCTTTGGCTTCCAATCGAACCTTGCCTGCCCAATCCTCATAGCCATGTCAATACCCTTCTCAACCACTGAGAGCGGTTCGGTAAGTACTGCGATATCGACAATTTCCTTGGGCACCTTAACTAAGTACTTAGCGTCTGTCACAGAGTACTCAGCGGCATGTCCATGTAATCCCCAAATCCCGTGTTCCAGGTAATGACCAACTGGGCAAAAGTCCACGGGCAAGTCGCAATTCAGTGGTCTCCTTACTGTTGGTACGACTATGTCACCGACACTCACGTTATCAACATCGTCACCAAGCTCAACAACCTCAGCCACAGACTCATGACCAAGGATTAGGTATTGATTACCCTCAGGGGCCTTGCCATACCTGCCTTCTATTATTTCCTTATCGGTGCCGCAAACACCAACCCTAATTGGTTTAAGCAGTGCTTGTCCCTTGCCGGGACTTGGCTTGGGTACGTCCATTAATCTTAGGGATTCTGGTATGCCTGGAATAACGGTAACTGCCTTCATAACATACTATGTGTAAAATACTGGTATATAATGTTTTAGAATTGAGATATTGAGAATTATTTAAGCTGTTATGGGCCCTTCATTAGTATTATTTTTTCATCCTTATCCTTCAATATCTTCTTAACTACTTCGTAAACCTCATCAACGAATATAGGTCTCCCCGTTACCTTAACAACCTTGTGCTTAATCTCAATGCCCGTCTTCTCTCTAATCACGCCTGCTGCTTGAGCCTCGTAGTTCGACTCAACATCAATTATTAACTGGCCCTTGCTCAGTACGTTCTTCACGAACTCTGTTGGGAATGGTATGAACATCTTAAGCTGTAGGAAGTTAACCCTGTAACCCTCCTTACTTAGTATGTTCATTACATCCAGTAGAACGCCCTTTGTTGATCCCCAACCAACAAGTGTTATGTCGGCACTCTCCTGTCCATAAAGCCTAACCTTATCTGTGATTGGTATTTCCTTATCTGCCAATTCAAGTTTCTTCATTCTCTTCTCGTACATCTCCGTCCTAGTGTTTGGATCCTCCGTTATGTGACCGAACTCATCATGCTCATCGCCTGTCAACCAGAATATTGGTCCTAGCCCAGGTATTGACCTCGGTGATACTCCATCCTTCGTTATCCTAAACCTTCTATAATCATTCTCATCCTTCGTTACTATTAACCCCCTATCAATCTTAAGGGCCTTTTTATCAAGATCCCAAATAACCGTTGTGTATGAGTTGGCGAGTGCCTTATCAACTAGGTGAATAACAGGCATTTGATATCTCTCGGCCCAGTTGAGGGCCTTGAATGCATCCTCAATGGCCTCCCTATGATCGCCAGATGAAATTACTATCCTTGGGAATTCGCCATGTCCCATATGCATTACAAACCTCAGATCAGACTGGCTATTTCTTGTGGGCATTCCAGTACTTGGTCCACCTCTTTGGTAATGCGTTATTACGACTGGTACCTCATTCATCCCAGCAAAGCCCGTACCCTCAACCATTAGGCTTAGGCCTGGTCCTGACGTTGCTGTCGCCGTCCTGGCACCTGCTATACCCGCGCCTATAGCCATGTTAATGGCTGATATCTCATCCTCCGTTTGTACAACGACTATACCTGCCTTCTCTAGGGCCTTAGCCTCCTCAGTAACTGGGTCTAGGCTGACTATATTATGGGCCTCTATGAATACCGACTCGTCAGCCGCAGGTGTTATTGGATAGTAGGTCTGGAACCGGAGACCACCTAGTATTTTTCCTATCGCCACTGCCTCATTACCATTAACAATCACGGCCCTCGTATTTCTCTTTATTGGCGGTAATGATAAGTTCGTCTTAATGGATTTTACATACTCATAAACAACCTCAACAATGACCTTATTATACTCAAGAAGTTTACCTCTCCTGCCTGTGAACACGTCCTCGAGACCCTTAAATACATAGTCAATGGGTAAGCCCATTATGGCAGTTGAGTATGCGGTCATAACCACATTTGAGTATCTACCAATTAATGATGGTAGGTCAATATCATGAAGTTTCTTCTTAACCTCCTGCAGTAGGTCGGCATAGTGCATGGTTAATACATTAATACCGTTATTCCTCAGGTAGTCAATGATACCCTTAACCGTGGGCTCAATACCAGACTTACTGAAAAATTCCCTGAGTCTCTCCTTGAGTTCATCCTCCATGTATTGCAGTTGATCAAGCTTTGTATTGAATATTGATGTATCAACGATTACATAACCACCGCGCTTAACATCCTGGAAGTGAGTGAATACGGATTCTGCATCAAGGACTACTAATATATCTATTGTACTTAGTAATCCTCCCTTGGGTTCATCACTAACCCTAACCATGAAGTAGCTATGCCTACCCTTAATGTTTGAGAAGTATTCCCTATCGCCAATCACGTAATAGCCAGCCCTAGCCACAGACCTCATGAAGACATTGGCGCCAGTATCTATACCACCACCCTGCGGTCCACCAATAACCCACATTATGTCCGTAGACATTACAATGAGGTTGCTTAGACCTATTTATTAAGCCTTCTCCCATTGTAGAATAAATATTGACTGTGTAAACCTAAATCCACGTAATCAATTCAATAAAATATAAAGTTATTTGTATGAATTAATGAATTAAGGTTTAATAAGTACCTTACCGATCCTAGAGTTATTTCTCATAGACTCCAATGCATCATCAAACTTATACAATGAGTATGTAGAAGCTATGATGGGCTTAATCAATCCGCGGCTTAATACTTTAAATGTTTCGGCAACGTCAGATTTATGTGATCTAACGTTCCCAATAATCGCTATATCCTTCATTATTAAGTAACCAAGCCTTAATGAATAACTCTCATCAGGGTTTACATTACCAATGATTATTATACGACCTCCATTACGTAGACTTCTTAGTGATTCCTCAAGGGTAGGCGTTCCTACGGCTTCAATCACTATATCCGCACCTACGTTATTTGTTAGGTCCTTAACAACCTTACTAAACCTCTGCTCAGTGGTAGTTTCATCCGCAAACTGTTTAATGAATTTGGCCTTATCAGGCGATCTGGTAATTGCAATAACCCTGGCGCCCAATGCCCTGGCTAGCTGGATTGCGTGAATACCGACACCACCGCTCGCTCCAGTCACTACGACGGTCTCACCATGCATTAACCCTGCCCTCTTGAGACCCTTGTAAACCATGGCTATGACGCAGGGGGTGAATGCTGCTAATTCATCGGGGACTCCACTAGGCACCTTAACCAATGCATTAGCTGATACTCTGGCGTACTCTGCGAAGAACCCATCAATGTTCTCACCATAACTAAGCGCATTGATGCAGTATGAATCAAGTCCACGCATGCAGAATTCACAGGTGCCATCTGGCTCATGAAGCAGTGGTACTACCCTATCACCTGGCTTAAACCTTGGGTCCCTTGATTCAACTACGACACCAACGGCTTCATGGCCTAAGATAACGGGATACTTCATTCTTGGGTAGTAACCAGCGAGTTGAAGTAGATCACGGTAGCATAGTGCTGCGTAGTTTATCTTTATTAATACGTCACCATCGTTAAGTCTTGGCATTGGTATATCACGTATCTCGTACTTACCCTTATCATAAACGACAACTGCCTTCATCAATTAATAGCTGGATTGCTGCGTTTTAAGGAATTCCTTATTGATTATCTCGGTGTACTTACTCTTTAAATTCGATCTTGGCTAGTTCATAATCACTGGATTTCATATTGTATAATTCATCAATTAAATTTACCTTTAATGATGCGGGCCCTGAGGACTTTTTCTCCGCCTTCTCTGCAGCTATTTCAAACGTGACTAAGCCCTCCACTGAGGCAATCAGGAGGTCTTTGTTAATGGCCATGAAACTTGCGATTACAGAACCAACCATACAGCCACTGCCAGTTATGTACTGTAACATGGGCGTACCATTACTAACAATGGCGCCCCTCTTACCGTCAGACACGTAATCCCTGGGGCCTGTAATTACTGCCGTAACACCATACTCCCTAGCCAACCTCTCGGCAATCTCAAGATTAGCCTCACCCAGTGAGTCAACGCCCTTAATCATGCCCACCACACCGGCTAACGTCATCATCTCGCCTCCATTCCCCTTAAGTACACTAACCTCAACTTCATTAAGTATCCTAAGCACGGTCTCTGTCCTAAGCCTAGTTGCGCCGGCGCCAACTGGGTCTAGGAGTACTGGCACATTATTCTTATTGGCGGCCTTACCAGCCAATAGGAAGGACTCTATCCACCTATCGTCAAGTGTACCAATATTTATATACACAGCGTCAGCCTTGGCAACTAACTCCTCAACCTCCTCCTTAGCATGTGCCATGATTGGCGATGCACCAACAGCAAGGGTTATGTTTGCTGCATCATTCATTACTACATAATTCATAAGGTGATGAATCAAGGGCCTCTTCCTCCTAATGGCCTGCAGGTCATTCCAATAATTAATCATTATGTACTCAATAACATGCTTATTAATAAATATTAAGCATGTTATTCATAAATTAAGAAAAGGCATTATAATGTACCTAAAGCATTACCCCTTTAAGGAGGGGAGAGATCATATGGTATCATTAGATTTAATAAACGAATGCTGAATGCATTAATTGAAATAAGGGTTTCATTGAATGGTGCTTATGAGTATTATATACTGCGCGTTGGATTAGGGAATTGTTGTTGAGCAAGGGTATTTCTTGTGATGTTAAGACTAACGTAACAATACCAGCAGATGGCTTTTAAAGAGATTGATGGAAATTGCTATAATCCATTAGTAGTTGGTGAGGTCACTAGGTAGGAAAGCCCTTGCTCTCATACTAGCTGTGAAGACAACGCCAGAGCAAGTTGCTGAGTATTTAAGACGGAGAGCTGAGGAGCTAGGTATAATCCTTGTCTTGGGCGGGGAGTATTCATGATCAATTGCATCAAAATCAGTGAATCATCATTACTTCCCCATGTTCATTAACCATGGTCCTCCATTTTGGTGGTACCACTATCGTTGATCCATACTCCTCAATTATTGCTGGTCCCTTAATCGCTTGATTAATCGGTATATCCTCACGCCAGTAAACTGGCGCCTCAACCCAATCTTCGAAGAATACTCTCCTGAAACTCCTTGGTTTGGCCTCGCCATTGGTCCTTGGTGCCTTGAACCTCGGCTTAACCCTGGTTATTACCGCGAATACTCTAATGGTAACGATCTCGACGGGCTTATTTAACTTAAAGCCGTATGTCGCATAGTGCCTATCATTGAATGTCCTCTCGACATCGCCCATACTTGCTGGCTTACCAACAGGTATTGTTAACTCCCAACCCTGCCCAACATACCTAACATCCGCATACCTAAGGAAGTAATCAACCCTACCCAACCTACTAAGCAACTCATCCTCAAGTCTCCTAAACTCATCCTCAAGATTCCTTGGGAATGACGCCCTAACCTCAAACCTCTCATCAGCCATCAACAGGCCAAGGGCACTGAAGGCGCCTGGCTCCGGCGGCACGATCACGGAATTAATACCCAACTCCTCGGCTATGTAGGGCGCAAACTGAGGACCAGCGCCACCAAAGGCCATCAACGTGAAGTCCCTCGGGTCAAGACCCCTCTCAACAGTCACAAGCCTAACAGCCCTAGCCATCTCAACAACCGCGAGCCTAATGGCCTCAAGAGCCACGTTAATAGGATCACCAAGCCTCGACAAGCCCTTAATCGCGGCATCCCTATCAAGCCTCATCTCACCGCCTAGTAGGTACTCGCCAATCCTGCCAAGAACCACATTAGCATCCGTCAACGTCGACTCCCTACCACCCCTACCATAGCATATAGGCCCTGGATCGGCACCAGCACTGATCGGACCAACCCTGAGGGCTCCAGCTTCATCGCGCCAAATAATCGTTCCACCACCACTCGAAACTTCCGCTAGGTCAATGAATGGGAACCTAACTGGGTAACCACTTCCTTTGATTAACCTGCCGTGATGAGCTTCACCACCTACTTCGTACTCTGTCGTAACCTCAGGTTCGTGCTTGAGTATCGAGGATGCCTTAGCCGTGGTGCCACCCATGTCAAAGCCGATAATATTCTCAGCACCGATCAACCTCGAGAACTCCGCAACAGCCACAGCGCCAGCTGCAGGACCAGACTCGATTAATTGCACGGGTCTCTCCATAGCTTCATTAGCGTCTATGAGACCACCTGCGCTGGACATTATGTAGAACCTGTCAATGTTGAGCTCCTTAAGGCCCTCAGAGAACCTGGCTATGTACTCACTGACTATTGGCATGAGAACGGCGTTAACAACCGTTGTCGAGGTCCTCTCATACTCCCTAGGCTCAGGGGCTATCTTACTCGATAAACTAACGTACCTAAAGTACTTCCTAAGTACATCACCCGTAACCTCCTCATTGACTGGGTTAATGTATGAGTGAAGGTATGAAACAGCCACACTGACAACACCCATTGACCTAGCCTTAACAGCGTACTCCTCAACTGCCCTAGGATCAACCTGCTTAGCCACGGTGCCGTCAGCCAAAACCCTCTCATCAACCTCAAACCTAAGCTCCCTAGGGACTAGGGGCCTCGGCTTATCGAAGAACAAGTCATAAAGCCTAGGTCTGTTTTGACGGCCGATCTCGATAACGTCCCTAAAGCCCTTCGTAGTGAACAACGCCACCTTAGGAATTTCAAGACCAACCTGCCCAAGCAGTGTGTTCGTACCAATAGTAGTTGCATGAAGAACCTCGGAAATTGGTTCCCTAATCCTCCTTAAACCATCGAGCACCGCAACCTCAGGGCTCCTCGGAGTACTGAGGATCTTAATCGAGTATATGGTTCCGTCGCTCTTAAGGATTACGAAATCCGTAAATGTGCCACCAACATCAACAGCAACAACTGCCATAAATTATCGAAACGTAAAATCAATCATACCTTTATAATTTTACCGCCAAATTA
Source organism: Vulcanisaeta sp. (assembly GCF_049966235.1). NCBI lineage: Archaea > Thermoproteati > Thermoproteota > Thermoprotei > Thermoproteales > Thermoproteaceae > Vulcanisaeta > Vulcanisaeta sp. The sequence goes on along the minus strand of NZ_JBMFVA010000014.1, from coordinate 43,355 downwards.
ATGATAAATATAAATAACGCATTATTTTCGGCTGATAATGATTATGATTAATACTAGGGATTTATTGAGGGGTGCATTTGATTTTCATGTTCATAGCGCACCTGATATTGTACCTAGGCTCCTTGATGACGTAGATTTAGCAAGACTATATAGGGATTATGGTTTTGGTGGTTTCATTATCAAGAATCATTACTCACCGACTTATGATAGAGCCTACCTGGTTAGGAAGATTGTGGAGGACATTGAGATCTTTGGAGGTGTTGTGCTCAATAATTCAGTTGGCGGCTTAAATCCAAGGATTGTGTATGTGGCTGGTCGATCAGGGGCTAAGATTGTTTGGTTCCCAACCGTTGACTCGGCAAATGAGAGGTCCTCATTACTTAATTGGCGTGACAAGCCCAACCCACCGGCATGGGTTAGGGCACAGCTTGAGCTTTATGAAAGGGGCTTGCTGGGTAATGCGTTAAGTATTTTTGATGAGGATGGTAGGATTAAGCCTGAGGTTGATGAGATCCTAGACTTAATTAAAGAATTCAACATGATACTTGCCACAGGCCACTTAAGCTCTAGTGAGGGTATGCAATTAGTTAAGAGGGCTGCGGAGCGTGGCGTTAGGAAGATAATTGTTACTCATCCTGAATTCCCAATGACTAAGTACAGTATTGAGCAACAGAGGGAATTAGCCAATTACAGTGTCTACTTTGAGAGATGCTATCAATCAGTTCTAGCGGGTAGGGCAAGTATTAATGATGTTGTGAAGGCCATTAGGGAAACCGGTGTTGAGAGGAACATACTATCAACGGATTTAGGTCAGGTCCATAATGAGCCACCGCCACGGGGCTATGCTAAGTTCATTGAGCAACTAATGAATGAAGGCTTTACCAGGGAGGAAATAGAAGTGATGACAAAGGAAAACCAAAGAAAATTATTATATTGAATGATGAGATTGGTAAGGATCAACTTGTTTTTATACCCTCATTACTACTACTGTGCTCGCTTGCATTAGGTCGCCCCAGGCATGAGCAAGACCCGTATATGCTGGCTTCCTTACTTGTCTCTTACCTGCCTTCCCAGCTAATTGCCAGTATATCTCTGCCACCTTCATTGTGCCGGCAGCGGCTATTGGATTACCGACACCGAGCAATCCACCTGATGGATTTATTGGTAAGTCACCATCCCTCTGGGTAACGCCCTCCTTAGTTAGTTTCGGCGCCTCGCACTTCTTGGCGAGCCCAAGCCCCTCCATGTGATGCAGCTCCTTGTAGTCAAATGGATCGTAGACCTCAGCAACATCAATCTCTCTCCTCGGATTCGTAATACCGGCCATTCTATAAGCCATCTGAGCAGCAACATTAGCATATTCTGGAAACGCCAGGTCCCTGTTTGTCCAGGATGTTGTGTCCAAGGTCCAACCAACACCATCAATCCAAACCGGCGTATCAGTTTGTCTCCTTGCAACATCCTCACTGGCTACTATGAATGCCGCAGCACCATCACTTACTGGTGAGATATCGAGTAACTGAACAGGCCATACCAACATCTCGCTCTTCAATACATCATCCACCGTTATGTTCGCCGCCACCTGGGCCGCTGGATGATCGAGGGCATTACGCTTATTCTTAACGCTGACTAGAGCTATATCCTCCTTCTTAGCACCGCACTTATACATGTACCTATGCATTTCCATTGCGAATATCCAAATTAAATTCGGCTGTAGTGGCACCTCAGTGACCGGATCCCATATGTACCTAAAGACCGCTTGTGGATGCGGTATATCGGCGCTACTCATTTTCTCCTCAGCGACGGCTAGCACAGTCTTGCAATGCCCACTTGCTACATGCCACCAGGCGGCTATTGGTACCATTACGCCGGTAGCACCGCCAACGAAAACCCTCATCGTTGGTTTACCAACACCACCGGAGCCATCGGCTAAATATTCACCTTTAAAGTGGACTCCATCAAACGTGTCCGGCGCCGAGCCTATTACCACGCAATCAATATCCTTAAGCGTAAGCCCAGCCTCATCAAGCGCTTGCTTAGCGGCTATCCAGGCAAGCTCCTTAGGAGTCTCGAGCATCCTCCTCCTAAATAATGTTAGTCCTGCACCAATTACTGCAGGCCTGTGCTTCACGTAAATGTTCCTACTCATAAATTACCACCCATGACTTGATTCTTAAGCATTACCGATCACCTACTTAACACAGCAACGACACTTGTGGTGGTTGGTACGCCACGCCATGAATGAACAACAGCCCTTTCAGCCCTATTCAACTGCATTCTGCCAGCCTCACCCCTTAATTGAAGTACGGCATTAACTAACCTGGCGAGGCCATGAACCTCGAGCGGAACACCCTCACCAAGCGCGCCACCGCTTGGGTTTACTGGGAATAGACCATCCCTATCAAAGGCGCCCTCTAGGAGTAGTTTATGGGCTTCACCGATTGGGGCAAGCTTTAACGCCTCTATGAATTGTAGTTCCTTGAAGCTATACCTCGAGTCAACCTCTGCGAAGTGCAGTTCCTTAATTGGGTCCTGAATACCAGCTATTTTATACGCTGCCTCGGCAGCCTTCATTGCGTGCATTGGAAATTCCCAACTATGGAATTCAAGGGACGGATCCTCAGTAATCCAATGAATACCATCAACCCACACGGGCGTATCCGTGTACCTTCTTGCAACGTCCTCGCCCGCGAGAACAACAACGACCGATGCATCAACAAAAGGCGCAATATCGAGTTTAGTCAGTGGTGATACTGTGTATGGTGAACTCAGGACTTCGTCAATGGTTAAATTAGCGCCATAACTAGCTCTCTCGTTATAGAGAGCGTTCCTCCTGTCCTTAACCACCACGTACGCCAATGCCTCCCTAGTTACATTATAGCGCGACATGTATGCCTGAGCCTCCAGTGCTGCTAATGCATGGTAGTTAGGTGTGTTTATTGCCCTAACAGTTAATGGGTCCATGCCGAAGAGCATAACATCATGCATATTGGCAATATCACTAGGTTTTGCGTGTGACTCGGCAACAACTACGTCGAATTGCCCTGTCTTAATCATCATATATGCATTAGCCACGCATTGAAGACCATCACCAGGTGTTGTGAATACGGGCTTTAATGCACCGCCAATGGGTTCTGGGGCGAATTCATCAGCTATTGCAATGCCCTCCCAGAAGTCCTCCTGGCAGCTGGCGAATGCGTCAATATCAGTTCTTGGGTTTATGCCGCCAGCATCCTCATAGGCGCGGGCTGCAGCTTCAAACATCATCTCCCTAAACGACGCTTCCTCAACCACGGGCCTAAACCCGTACCAACCAACTCCGATAATTGCAACTCTCCTTGACATAGTAATCAATCATTAAGAATCCTTTTAATTTATTACCCACTATACATGTTGGCTAGTATTTATCAAACATTAATCTTAAAGGGAGGGTGGTTATTCCCATGACATAATGATTAATGCATATTTATTACTCACTGTGGATTACGTATTCGCTATAATTATTCAAATAATAGCGTCAATACAGGACTTAATGACTAGGGAGATTAGTGATTGGACGTGGATAATAGGTTCAATAATATGCATACCGCTTGGTCTATACTCAGTATTCGTATTGGGTCAATTACTCCTATACATCATTGGTGTGGTTATTGGTTCAGCGTTCGCATTTATGGCTTATTGGTTAAGGGCTATGGGTGGTGCTGATTCTAAATCAATAGCCTTTATCTCGGCATCAATACCGACAATCTCGGCATCAAACATAGCATTGACCGTAATAAACATCACACCATTATCAGTACTAATTAATTCATTAATCATAGCCCTAATAATGTACATACCCTACAATGTTATTCAGAATATTAGGTACGGCAGTAATTGCGAGGCCTTGGCCAGGGTTAAGGGATTCAATAAGTTAATATACTTAATAACGCTCATGTGCGTACCCGCACATAGGGTGTTTAGGAACCCCAATAATTACGCGATATCCCAGGTACTTATTGGTAATGAGTTTCAACCAGTGATTAGGCTTGGTCTTGACGTTGAGGATCCAAGGGAATCACTAATTGAATGGCTTTCCCAGGGCAGAATCAGTATTGATACACCGGTACTAACCTCATATCACATACCCTTTATAGTGCCTATAACCCTTGGCCTATTAATGTATGTATTAACTCACATTAACTTCCTAGTCCTTGCCCTAGCCTCATTATGAATACGAAAGTTTTTATTTAGCCTCTATATCGCTGATTCTGTGGTATTTGACGATAAAGACCTTAGGCCTGTCAGGGGAATGAGAGATTTAACACCCGAGGAGTACTACCCAATGTTTCAAGTCTTTGATAAGTTGGCTAGGGTTGCTGAGTCCTTTGGCTACCTAAGGGTTGAGACGCCAGCCCTCGAGTATTATGAGATACTTAAGGCTAAGGCCGGCGAGGACGTAATTAACGAGATTTACTACTTCAAGGATAAGGCTGGTAGAGAGGTTGGGCTTAGGTTTGATATGACGGTGCCTGTGGCAAGGGTTATTTCATATAGGGTTGATGTACCTAAACCAATTAGGTGGTATTATATTACTAAGGTTTGGCGTTATGATGAGCCTCAACACGGTAGGTATAGGGAGTTCCACCAGTTCGGTATTGAGTTCATAGGATCATCCAGTACTAGGGCTGATGCTGAAATACTCGCGGTTGGTGTTGAAGCACTTAGGTCACTTGATATTGGTGATTTCAGGATTAGGATAAATGATAGGAGAATCATTGAACAATTACTGAGTAAGTTCGGCATCCCAAGCGATGTAAAACCCAGTGTGCTTAGGATTATGGATAAGAGGGGTAAGGTGCCTGATGAGGAGCTCCTGGAGATGCTGAGGAATCTTGAGTTAAGTAATGATACGGCACAGGAGGTTCTTAGACTGGCTAACACGAGCGAGAGTCTTGATAAGGCGATTGACTCATTCAGGGAACTTGGTGTTAGTGACGATTTCATTAAGTATTACAATGAGTTAATGGAGTTTCTTGATATGTATGGTATACGTAGTTACATGGACCTAGACATGGGTATTGTCAGGGGGCTTGACTACTACACAGGTATTGTCTTTGAAATGTACGTGACTGATTATAAGTTATCAGTTGGTGGTGGTGGTAGGTATGATAATTTAATCGAGATTTATAGTGGTAAGCCAATGCCTGCCTCGGGGTTCGCCATGGGTATTGAGAGACTATTGGAGGTTCTTGAGCAGAGGGGTTCGCTTAAACGTGGACTTCCGCAAATTGATTACTACGTGTACGTCCTAGGTAATGAGAAGAATTACTTATCTCTTGGTTATAGGTTAGCCAGTATTTTGAGGGCTGGTGGTAGTAAGGTAGTAATGGACACGGGCGAGAAGAGTCTCAGGAGCGCGCTTGAGTATGCCTCTAAGATAAATGCCAGGTACTTCATAATAATAGGTCCTAAGGAGATTTCACGGGGTGTTGTTAAGGTTAGGGACATGAGCAACTGGAGTGAGAGGGAGGCTCCGCTCATAGAGTTCGGCATCAATGTCTAGAATAAGTAAATAAAGGGGTTAGTGCCTAGTATTGTAATGGTTAGAGAGGAGAGTTCAAGTGGTTCGTCAAAGTATTTAAAGGCTGATCTCCTGGATGTGATTGAAATACCTGAGGAGGGCGTTGCTGTAATGCTATTCACAACTGAGGATTGGGAAGATAGGGTCCTGCCTATTAGGATTGACGTAACAGCATCATTCTCAATAAAGAAGGCGCTCGGTCTTGTATCATTCCACAGGCCATTAACTCACGATCTCATTGTAGACCTAATTAATAGGCTCGATGTAATTGTTGATAGGGTAACGATAGATGCAATGATCGATGGCGTTTACCTATCAACAATATTCATTAAGGATAATAGGACAAACGAGACATTCCAATTGGATGCCAGGCCAAGTGATGCCACGGCAATAGCCGTAAGGCTTGGTGCACCCATATACGTTGCAGAGCATCTAGTGGCTTATACAGAACCCCTTGAGAACTACAGGGAATTGAGAGCCAGATATGGTTTCAGTTTTAATAAGAACTTATAACATAATCACTACTCACCAATAGTCACAAGAACAACCCTCCTACTCCTAGGGCCATCAAACTCTGCTAGAAAAACCTCCTGCCAAGTTCCACGGACGAGCTCGCCGCTCATTATTGGCAATACGTAGAACTGCTTAAAGATTGATGTTAATAGGTGAGCGTCAGCATTATTATCGATTTCATTGTGGAAATAATTTCCATTAGCAGGTACCAACCTCTCAAATAAGTTTTCATAATCCTTTCTTACCCTTGGTTCATCTTCATTAGCAAACAATGCTGAGGTTGCATGTGGTAGAAAAACAAGTACTATACCATTCCTTATGCCTGAGTCTCTAACGAAATCCTCAATATGATTTGTTATGTTAATAACCTCTCTACGTCTCTTACTCTGTACCGTGATTTCTTTCGTAACGACCTTCATAACATGACTACTCACTTAATACATTTAGTAAAAACTTACTTCATAAATTACCTTAATTGTTTCTGAATAGTGGCTATAAGTCTCTCTAGTTCGAGCATTGTAAGTCCAATTGTCGAGTCATCACCACCCTGAACCAAAATACCTACTGCTAGATCATTAACTCTCTTAATAACTATATAGCCAGTACTGGATTGGACAATTACGTGATTCGAATCCTCATTAAGTAACTCCTTGCTAACCCTATCCCCAACAGCGCTGAGTGATGCTATCATTGCCGCTACACGGTCTGGGTCCGCGTCAATTCTTGATGCATGGGCGATTAAGAGGCCATCTAATGTTGCGATGTATATACCGCTAATATTCTCAACATTGTTTAGGAAATCCCTAGCAACCTTACTCAGTGCTTCACTTGTTCTCTCCATTACTGCGCTATTCAATTCCCAGGAGAATATAAACATATCTTCCAATTACCTCCTAATAACGATCCTCCAACCACTCCTAAACCTCTTAATTAAATCCCTCCTAATCAACTCCCTGAATAACTCCACATAGGCTTCACTGGGTTCGGCACCCCTCAACTCAATGTTATATTTACGGGCCAAGGACTTAACATTATTGACACAGACCTGCCTGAGGGGGCAGGTCGAGCAATAATTACTCAGTGGCTCGCCATTGATTATCACGAGTCCATAAAACGGGTCAATAAATGCGCCCTTACTCATTGATATACTAAGCATGATCTCGCCATTGACGTCCTTAACGTCATAGGCAACGTAAATACGTCCACTGGGCAGGTACCTATTACCATTTTTAATAACCCAACCAGTATTCAATAATCTTCTTAAATGTCTTGATAATTTACCTCTTTGTAAACCGGTCTTCTTCATTATTTGGGCAAAGTGGTCATGCCCGCTTATTATGGCAAGTATTATGCCCAGGTTTGTATTGTCGAGAATTACGTTGAAGTCCTTCTCTCTCATTAATACATATTCATTGTCATAACTTGGAACAGTTCTCCTTTCCTCACCATTCAGCGTCACTATGATTTCAGGCTTAACAACGGCGTTCATTAAATCATGCAGTTAATGACCAACTTATTAACTAATTTCTAGAATTATTTTGTCTTCATTAGTTAACATGAGGTATTTCTTATTAATCTGTATTGTTTATGACCTAGCTATGCCGTTTAAAAATTTCGCAAGGCTTGAAATACCCGATGTAATACTGGTGGAGCCCGTGGTCTTCCCAGACATCAGGGGCTTCTTCGCAGAGCTTTATAAGAGGACGGACTTCCTTGCTGGTGGCGTACCCCATGATTTCGTCCAGGTAAGCCTAAGTAAGTCAAGGCGTGGTGTTATTCGTGGCCTACACTACCAGCTTAAGCCCATGGAGCAGGGAAAGCTGGTTACTGTGGTTAAGGGGCGCGTGGTTGATGTGGCTGTTGACGTTAGGAGGGGTTCTCCCTGGTTTGGTAAGTACGTGATGGTTGAGTTATCCGCCGATAACCCAAGGCTACTTTGGATACCGCCTGGCTTTGCCCACGGCTTCCAGGCACTGGAGGATGACACGCTATTCCTATACCTACAGACGAAGGAGTATAGTCCACAGCACGAGAGATGTGTTGTCTGGAATGACCCGGAGATCGGCATACCATGGCCAATAAGGGAGAATGTAATAGTAAGTGAAAAGGACGGTAAATGCCCACCACTTAAGCTGGCTGAGACTAACTTCGATTACCCAATATGAGGATCAGCCCTCACACGCATCAGCACCAATAAGCCAGTGGCATCTCATCACAATGGTCTAATTATATGGTCCTAAATTAAATTTAGTGCAGTGCTTTTAACGATGTCTAATTTAATCGCCTGGCTAATAAATCATAGCGCTGCAAGAGCAGAAAGTTGTCTTAAATAATGAATGCGAATTATGTTATTTATTCCAAATACAGTGAATCGTATTAATCCCTCGAAATAAAACTTAAAATTAAAAACCATGTATTCCTTAGCAGTTGATGAATTGAACCCACGCTGATTGGTGGTGAGGCCTAAACCGACTGAGTCTCTGTTTGCTCCTTCATCTATTCCTTAGTGATTATTATTGGTTCGCCGAAGTCTGCGTAGTGCTTATTCCATTTGTTCCTTAGAACGATGTTCAGTTCTGGGTTTAAGTACGGTTTTATGGTCTTTATAAACCTAGCTATTGAGTCTCTATCGTGAATAACAAGGTAAAGCTTACTATCACTGCTTGGAAATACATTACTATTAATGCCTAGTAACTTGAGTACTATCCTTAGTGTTGTTCCGAAGGATTTACTTGGAATCTTAATGCTAAGTACGAAATTAGGTATATCGAGTTCCGGTTCCGGATCAATTAACTCCCCATAAAAGTCATAGAGCCCCCTCATTAATTTGACCCAATCATTAATGTTAAGGAACATTAGCAACCTAATGGGCTTTTGAAGGATTCTATTAATCTCATCACATAACTTACTCGTTGCGTTTATTGTATTGTTTATTACCGTGATACCTGGCTCTAATGACTTAGTATAATCAACGGCATCTGAGAATCCCTCAATACTTCTCCACCTTACTGAGCACTCATTTATGAAGGCACCCACCAGGTAAGCATCCACGGAAATAACTTCTTAATTATATGCTTTAATACTTATTATGTTCCGTGAATATGCCATATGAGTCTTGAAAGGGCCATGGATATATTGAGGAAGTATCCACTGTGCAATCACTGCCTTGGCAGGTTATTCGCTAGGTTGGGCACCGGGCTTAGTAATGAGGAAAGGGGTAAGGCGATTAAGGATTACTTATTAATGATGATTCATGAGAGAATAATTAGTGAGGGATTGAGTGATGAGTTACTCAGTGATGTTAAGGCGTTGGCATTAAGTGGGCATGAACCAAGTATAAAATTCCTTAAGAATCTAGGTATTGAGGTCTCGCCAATTACATGTTATGTATGTAATGATAACATTTTCAATAGACTTGATGAATGGGCTAAAACAATAGCTGATAGCCTGAGGTCCCTAGGTGTTGAGGTTAGGTCGTTTAGGCTTGGTAGTAAGGTACCAATTGAAGTACTAAAGAGGGAATTGGGCATAACTACAGAGTTCAATATATCCAGTGCCGAGTCCATTAAACGTGAGTTAAATAGGGAGTTGGGTAAGAGGGTTTCGTCGATACTCAGTGTTTCATTCAGTAGGGAAGAACCTGATGCGGAGGTCGTCATTAACATTACCACCGGATCCGTGGAGGTGCAGGTAATGCCAATATACATATCGGCTAGGTATAGGAAGATACATAGGCTAGTTAATGGGAGAGGACAGGTTAGGTGGCCCATTGACAGTATAATCCAGGTATTTGGTGCTCAGGATGTGGTGATACACGTGGGCGGTGAAGACCCATTTGGTGCTCGTGTTCTTGGTAATGGTAGGCCTACAATTCTACAGGTAATTAAACCTAGTAGGAGACCTAGTATTGATGATGTATACCCGTTATTGAAGGGATTGAATTATGACGTTATACTTAGTGATCTATCCCGTGTTAAGAGTTCTGCAATAGTGAGGATGAAGGCTAGGGTTAGGGATTACGTAATAACGTATAGAGTCCTGGCAATTACTGATAATTCAGTTACTGATGGGAATATAAAATCATTACATGATTACTTCAGGAATAGGCAGGTGGTTCAGGTGTTTAGGCGTGGGCGTAGGGTTAAGAGGAGGGTTAGTATGGTCTATGAATTAGATGGTAAGGTGATTGGGGATAGGCTTGTGGAGTTTCTGATTAGGTGCCAGGGTAACCTGTACATTAGAGGGTTCATACATGGTGGTTTTGGTGATGTTGAACCAAGTATTGCTGGAACTCTAGGTTTTGGTGTTAGGCCTGTGGAGATTGACATACTTAACATAAGTGATTAATTACCTTAGTAACTATGTGATTACGATGCTGTTGTCTTTGTTTCCGTGATTTGAGAGCTGAAAGGAAGGATGTGGTCTGGCGTTGTTATGATAACCTTTCTCTTACTACCAACGTAAATCTCTATTTCAAAGGCCTTACCTCTTCTTCCTATTATTGTACCAACCTTGCCTTGATACCTCCTGTGGGGTGCTGTGGTTATGAATGTTGGGTCAATATCAATAACCACCTTATCGCCTACTTTATACTCATAAAGCCACCTTGAAACACCAGGTCTACCCTTCTCCCTGGGCTTCTTTGTCAGTAGCTTCCTTGATTTGTAGCGTAGGCCGTGTGTTCGGTGCACGAGTAACCCCAAGGCATCATCACTCTATTGAGTATTTAAGCATTCTCTTCATTAATGATTAACCTGCATATACCAAATCCTTAAATAGGGATTTTTCTTAGGAAGTTACTTGTGGTTAAGCGTATTGTTAATTCTGAGGATATTTCCATGGCCGAGGCACTCAGGATTCTCGAGGATAAATTAATCAGTATTAATCCTGGAATTACTGATGATGTTGTGAATAATACCCTGAACTACCTTAGGAAGTTCTCTAGGATAAGCCCTGATAAGGCTAAGGATTTGATCTCAGAATTAATGAAGAGATTTGGTTTAGCAAAGTTAACGGCTATACAGATAGTTAATTTAATGCCTCAAACAACTGATGAGCTTAGGATATTATTGGGGACCGAAAAAAGGGAATTCAGTGATAAGGAGATTGAGGATATCCTCAACCTACTAAAAAGCACTAAGGAATCCTAGAGGGTGTTATTAATGGTTAAGCGTGAGGACTATGCCTACATACTGGACATAATACCGCCGGAGCAAATGCTCATTAAGGACCCATCCCTTATTAAGAAGGGGTTTCCTAAGAATGAGGCCTATGTACAGGCCATTGGTGATCAGTTCTTCACACTTCTTGAATTAACATTGAAACCAAACACTGCGGCTGAGGTTGGTGAAAGGGTTTACATAGGTAATGGACCTAGGGATAAGGTGAATAAGATAGTTAGGAGGATTAATTATGATGAATTAACCAGTGAGGCAAAGAACGCGCTTCCTGAGATAGTTGCGAAGATTGTTAAGGCCCAGGAGAGTAGGTTCGTTGACTTCTTTAATAAGGCTGGTCCAATAACTCTGAAAATGCATAGCCTAGAGTTACTTAAGGGTATTGGTAAGAAGACGCTTTGGCAAATACTTGAGGAGAGGAGGAAGAAGCCCTTCCAGTCCTTTGAGGATATAAAGAGTAGGATTGGTATTGACCCTGAGAAGTTAATTATTGACAGAATATTGAGGGAATTACAGGGTGCTGATCAGTATAAGGTATTCGTTAGTTGATTTTATGGCAATTACCTAACCCTAATTATCTTCCTCCTACCAGCGATATCCCAAACCTCAACCTCAATACCAGGCTCGATCTTACCCTTAATATCCTCCTCAATTTGGCTCTCTGGAACTTCAAACGTTGTATAGTTTCTCAGGTCCATTAATTGCCAGGAATCACCAACCTTAGCCACTACCTGGGCAACGAACTTCTCAATTATCGGCACTTCGACCTGGGCGTCAGCAGGTACTATTAAGGTTCTCTTAACATTATCGAATACGCCCATACCCACTATCCTGACCTTGGCGGATCCATGCTTACCAGTCTTACTCTTCTCAACCTCAACCACCTTGCATGGCTCTCCATCAATCATTAAGTAGCTACCCTCCTTCACCGAACCTGCCTCTGTTGGCTTCGTTGACATACAAATCGACATAGCTAGAGCTAATAAAAGGTTTTCTATCGAGTAATTCCCTGAGAAATTATTTATTAATTCGCCTAGTTTGCATTAGCCTGAGTATTAATGAGAATTATGATGTATATTGGTAAGTACGAGGATTACGCATTAGCAAAGCTAATAGTGAGTAGGTTACTAAGTAGTAATGGAGTTGAGGTAGTGGCTGCAAGGGATTTAGAGGTTAAGAATCTCAGTATACCTAAGTGGGATGGTTCTCAGGGTATTGATATTGCCATGGTAATTGGTGGTGATGGTACAGTCCTAAGATTCATACATGAAATTGGCAATTCCACGGACACACCAATCCTTCACATAGGCACTGGTCGGGTTAATTATTTAAGTGATGTGAGTGCCAGGGAGTTACCCCAGGTTCTTGATAGGATAATTAAGGGTGAATACGTGGTTGAGGAGAGGATCACACTTAAGGCCATTGCCGCTGGCTTTGAATGCATGGCATTAAATGAGGTATTGGTTAAAGGTGTTGATCCTGGTCATTTAATAAGTGTGACTATTGTTGAGGATGGTGGCGAGGAGATGATAAGAGCTAGGATGGATGGCGTTATAATAGCCACGCCAACTGGTTCAACGGCGTATGCATTAGCGGCTGGAGGTCCTGTGATTGATAATAGGTTAGCCGTGAAATTAATAGTGCCTCTTGCGCCGTTCTCAAGGGCTTTAGTACCTATTGTTCATCCATATGAAGTACCCATTAAGGTTTTAACGAGCGAGGTTGCGCACATATTATGTGATGGTATTGTCACACAGAGAGGTGCTGAGATACGCATTGTTCCAAATGATAGGAGGGTTAGATTCATTAGGACTCGTCAATACAGGATGTACGATAGGTTGTTCAGGAGGTTGTTCATACCATGAGTAATGAAGATGCAGTAATACTTGATACATCAGCGATACTTCATATGAGGGATTTACGTCCATTATCGAGTATTGGTCATCTAATAACCACTAATTACGTAATTAATGAACTTAAGGATGCGAGAGCCATCGCCGTGCCTGAGGTCCTGGGCATAGATATTTATGATGTGAGTGAGAATGATATAATACTTACAAGGAGGGCTTATCGCATACCTAGGTTATTGAGTGATACTGATGTATCATTGATAGTTTTGGCGATGAAGTTAAGGGATAGAAACCCATTAGTGATCACGGATGATTCATTACTAATAAAATTCCTTAGAAGATTGGGAATAAGGTACTCGGTGATTTTCCTAAGGAAGCGTCAGTAGGGTTTCGGCCTTAGCTTTAGTTTCTTTGGCACGTTCTCCTCAGGTATCTCCGCTCCAGCTAGTTCTATGGTTACCGTATCCTGGAACCAAGGCGTAGACCTGCCAAAGGCCCTAGGCATGTAATTCTTAATCTTACGGCCCTTATGAATAGCCGCATGTATAATAACCACGTTATCAACATTAAGGCCCTTATAACTAGCATTATTCTCAAGATTCTTAACTACCTCTAAATAGGCCTTAGCGACTTTAATGGGCCATTTAGCCACCGGCCAACCCTCCCAAGGTATTGTGTGGTGTGCCTGTTTCTTAGTGAATCTCCTTATTGGTATTGGCATCTTCATTCTAATTACATTACCCAGATAATCCTCGGCCTGCTTAATAGTGAAGCCCCTAATGAACCTGGCAACCTCAACAGCCTTCTTCCAACTAATCCTATACTCATAACCAAGGGCCTTGACTACCTGGTCCTCAGTAATGCTTGCCCCATAAATCTCCCTAACCCTCCTAACGATATCCTCAGTATCAATGCTCCAATCAATCCTAGCCATACCAAAATCAACGTGAATAATGCAATATAAAAATATTTACCTATCGAGTTCTATGAACGCCCAGGAATCTAGATATTATTGCTATAAATTCTCCTAATTAACTTTAGGTAAACCTTCACTGATTCCATAATATCATTGATTTGTATATACTCATCGGGTCCATGAGCCGCAGCAATATCTCCAGGTCCATATGTTAATGCATCTATGCCACTTTTCTGGAAGTATCGAGTATCCACAGGCACCCTCGAGATTTTTACTTGAGGATTAACCTTGAGAGTTTCACTAATGGCATTGATTAACCCTGTAAGCAATAATGAGTTATTGTTTATTGCAGGTTCTATCTTATTTATTACGTAGACATCTATTGTGGACTTTACATAACTGTGAAACATATTGATTAAACTCACTATTTCATTAAATGCCTGGTCAATGTCTTCATTGGGTAATATTCTTCTATCAATTGAGAATTGAAAATAACTAGGCACAATATTACGCGCATCACCACCTCTAACAAGACCTCCTAATACTACAGACGCTGATTCATTCATGAATTGTCTATCCTCAATTCTAGGCTTCAACCTAGTGATTAATGAATAGGCCATAGTGATGCCATCCTCAAAGGCGTTAATGCCATACCATGGTTGCGAGGCATGACTCGGCAACCCCCTAACAACAATATCTAGCTGTAGTATGCCCATACTGCCAATCCATATGGTATTGAGGCCAGTTGGTTCAGTCACAATGGCATAGTCAGGCCTACGAATTTGATTAATGAGATAACCAACACCTGTTAAACCACCAATTTCTTCATCCGGTGTAAAAGAGAATTCCGCACAACCACGAAAGTCTCTCAGCTCACTAAGTTGCTTTGCAAGTAATACCAATGCTGTAACACCGCCCTTGTCATCTGAGGCTCCTCTACCATAAACCCTACCATTAATGATAACGGGCTTGAAGGGTTCCGTAACAAGCCATCCTCCTCCTCCGGAAACTACATCATAGTGTGCATTAAAGTGAATTCTTTTGTCCCTGGTATTACATAGTTCGGCCAATAATATGTACCTAGGGTGATCTGCATATTCAGGATAGTGCTCCTTAATAATTGACTTTGGTACCTCGATTATTTTCGTGTTTACTCCATAATTCGTTAATAATCCATCTAAATAGGTAACTAGGTCCAGGTAATTCTCGCCTGGTGGTGTTACTGTTTTCACTCTAATTAAATCCTTTAGTATACTTGATACATGATCCACTAATTCACTCATCTTCACTTAATTCATTATATATTGCTAATAATTCCTTACCAACAATGCTTGGCGAGTGTCTCTGGGCGACGATTGCCTTAGCCCTTGCACCAAGTTCTATTACATATTCCGGCGAACTTACTAGTTCCTTAATACTATCAAGGAAGCATTTAATGTCATTGACCTCGCAAAGTATACCGCCATCGCTCACGACCTCTGGAATTGAATCCACATTAGACGCAACCACGGGTATGCCCATACTCATTGCCTCAAGCGCCGTGAATCCATAGGCCTCACCCCTAGTTGGGAAAAGGAGTATGTCGAACTCAGCCATCAACTTAAGTAATTCATTCCTTCTCATTGGATTATAATATTCAATTCCACTTATCTTCCTCGGACTTTTACCGATATAAACCTTCCTAATGTGCCTTGGTAATTTTGACATAATATCCTCAGCAATATCACCACCCTTCCTATGGTACTCAACACCTATAAACCCAATCGTTATTTTATTATCAATCTTCCTAAAGCTTGTTTTCATTGGCGGTGGCACAACTCTAACGTACCTAAATCCCTCCTCCTCAAGTCCCTCCCTACTCCATTGGGTCCAAGTCACTATTATAACGTTGTCCCTATTGAACAAGTACCTAAAGGTCCTTATTGCGAGCCTATATAGGACACTCCTTCTCGACTTACCTATGTACTTCTCAAATAGGTTAAATATTGGTTGGTCAATCTCCTGAATCCAGGGTGTGTGCGGTATGAATAGGTTTAGGAAGAAGGCATGTGTTAAACCCTTAAGCTTGAGGGAGTATATGGGCTCTATGAGGGTTTTAAGAAACCATTTAGTTGTTGTGTCCTTAGTTATGTAGAAGTCATTAAAGGATGGGGATAAACCAACGGGTTCATCAATTGCCCTATAATTAACACCAGGTGGTGGATTTTCAAGCCTTAACTTAATTCCCGTCCTTAATTCTCCAGATACTCTGTTTTTACTTACGATAATGTTTACAATCATATAAGCAAGCTGTTACTAAAGTGATTCATTAATAAATATTAGTTCTTTCGTTGGAATTGAACGTCTTATTAATAGTTTCGAAGTAACTCTCTGGATCGCCAACACTTAGCCAGGAATTATCATTGAGTAATAATCCGTAAACCTCACCACCACTATTAATAATGCCTTCAATGCCATATGTCAGCTCAAGTTCTCTATTCGTATTAATCAATCTAAGGCTATCAAATATCTTCCTGTTAAATATATAGGCAGCAGTTATGGCAATGTTCGACTTAGGATTACTTGGTTTCTCCTCCACATTTAATACCCTAACCAACCTATAACCATTGTATGGCCCCTCATCCCTGACAATAGCAATGCCATACCTACTTGGATTACTAACTCTCCTGAGGAATAGTAATGCATCAGGCCTTAACTCGTCATATAACTTAACACCTTCTGAGTATCCATCGGTTAGGATCCCATCGTCAGCATGTACAAAGAATGGTTCTGAGCTCACGAAATCCTCAGCCTTAAGCACAGCATCACCAAAGCCAAGGGGTTTTTCTTGAAATGTAAATGATATTTGAACCCTTAGGGAATCCGTAAATACCTTATCCATTAAATAATCAATTAATGGTCTACCGTTCCTACCAATAATAATTATGAACTTAGTGACACCAACCTCCTGCAAACGCGCTATTATTAGGTCAATAATTGGAACAAGCATTGGTGTCTCATTCCTGCGTATTAACGGCAATAATGCCTTTGGCATTATCAATGTCATACTCCTCATTCTAGTGCCCAACCCAGCGGCAGTAATAACTGCCTTGCTAATCATCAACACGCTAGTGTTATGGCATTAATATATAAGTATTTCATATTCGATATCAAAGGTAATCAAGCAACGAACCCCTCCTCCTCGTATATCCCTGCTTACCACCCTCCCTATCTCTCTCTATTATTGTTGGCTTAACGACCTTACCATCCTTAATTAACCTCCTAGCCTGCTCAATTATTGAATGCGCAAGCCTATCACCAAAGCCCCTAATAATACTTATAGCCTTTGGATCTGCATTTGCAATATCAGCAATGTCCTTAAAACCAGCATCATAAAGCGCCCTAGCCCTAGTCCTACCAACGCCTTCAAGGTTTATCACAAGCTCTATTAATTCCTCCTTAACACCATAGATCAGCCTCCACCTAAGTACATTCAGCCTCTCCTCATGCTTCCTCATGCCGATGGCACCGGCAAGCCTTGTCACAGCACTGGCTAACCAATTCATTAAATCACTATATACTCTCAAATCGCCAGGACCAACATCATAATTCTTATATAACTCATCCTCAGAGACCTCATTGGCCCAGTCAAGGAGCATTACTGCAGTCTTAATTGTGGATAAGTAATCCTCAATTTCCTCATCCTCAAACTCATCATTCTCAATCTCATCCCTAGTAATTGATGGCTTAATCAATAAATAATCCCAATTATCTAAAACAAGTTTTATATAATCGTCAAACTCATTTCTCCTAACCCGTAATTTTGGAACCTCAGGCGATTGAATAATTAAATGTGTATAGCCTAAGTCATTGGTCTCATTCCTAGACCTAAGTCCACGAATATATACATTCGCAGTATACGGATCCAGGTAAAGCGTGTTCAATAATGAGCCTAAGGCAGTTGCCGCCACATCATTGTTCCTCCTTTCAAGAAACCCTGACTCAACCAAGAAGTTTAGTACATCATCAATCTTCCTCTTCAATAAATCTCTGAGGAATTCATTCCTATGGAAGCCACCTTGAATGTAGCCTAGAGTTGATGATATAAACCTCATCACATCATCGATATTCAATGCATAGCCACTGGCTATTGCTGAGAGTATGTGCGTTGCTAGATTCTTATCAGTGAGAAACTTGGACTTTACATCCTCAACCCTGGCATTTATGTAATTTCTAATTAGGTAATCAACCTCATCCTCGCTCCTGGCAATTAGTATTGCCTCACCATATGGATCAAGCCCAGGCCTACCGGCCCTACCAGCCATCTGCTTATACTCCATGATAGGGAGCTCCTCCATTCCAAAGCCAGGTTCATATCTCCTATACTCATGAATAATCACCCTTCTAGCTGGTAAATTAACGCCTGCGGCTAACGTAGTTGTTGCAACCACGGCCTTAATTAACCGGTCCCTAAAGGAGTTCTCCACGATGGATCTTACATCCATGTCTAAACCTGCGTGATGAAAGGCAACACCGCATCTAACAATCTTCGCCAACTCTTCACCGAGCAATTTAGACTGTGAGGTCTCAAGGATTGCATTGGATACTTTCATTAATTCTCTCGGTTCTATTAATTTCACGTTGTAATTACATATGTAATGAGCAATTTGTTGAGACAGCTTCACGGTATTCGACCTGGAGCTCGTGAAGACAAGCGTCTGACCACCATTAAATATTGTATCCATTACTAACGATAATACTGGATTCTCTAGGTCTTTAATGGGTTCCCTGGAACCATCTGCGTAGTAGATAACCCCATCATAATAAACCCCCTCCCTAAGCTTGACTGGTCTCCAGTCAGAAACAACAAGTTCAGCGTCAAGATACTTGGCTATCTCCTCGGCATTACCCACAGTTGCTGATAAAGCCAGCAATTGCATACTAAGTCCCAGGGATTTTACCTTAGCAATTATTGACTCAATAGTCGGCCCTCTCTTATCATCATCAATGTAATGAATCTCATCAATTATTAAAATACCCACCTGCTTAAGCCAATCAACCTTATGTCTCAATAAACTATCAAGCTTCTCGTAGGTTGTTACGACAATATCGTAATTCATAAGCCATGCATCCTCCTTATCATACTCACCCGTTGTAACGGCAATCCTAACACCAAGCTTCTCATAAATCCTCAAGTCCCTGGCCTTCTCATAGGCCAGTGCCCTCAATGGAACAGCTAATACAGCCTTAACTCCCCTGGTGAGTACTGCATTTATCATTGCTAATTCAGCTATTAATGTCTTCCCAGTAGCCGTACTAGTGCACATTACGAGATTTCTTCCATCGAATAAGCCCTTACGTACAGCTTCCTCCTGAGGTGGATAAAGCTCCTGGATACCTCTTTCCTTGATTATGAAGTCCCTTAACACGTCTGGTAGTGGTAAGTCGCCAACACGCAACTTAATCAACCAATTCATTAACTCACAGCAGAATTAATAAAGAGTTTAAAGCCGTATTATACACATAATTCATGGGCCTCAATATCGATATCCCAGATATTGGGCCAGTCATTACCGAACCTATCAATAAGATAAGGCCTTGCATAATCAGGCCATGAACCATCGAGTAAGTAATTAACGACGGCCATAGCCAATGCTGGACCAACCTCAGCCCCATAACCATTAAAACCACCAATCAATAATAAATTATTTGAACCAACAACACCCACCACAGGCCTCATGTCAGGAGTACTCTCGCAAAAACCAAACCTGGATCCAATAAGTAGTGCATTACCCAATCTTGCTCTAACCTTATTCTTTATCTCATTAAGGAATTCACGGTCAACACTTCCTTCCTTGCCTGGTTCGGTAACTCGGGAATTACCATCACCACTAACCATAACAGAAAGCCCTAATGCACCTAGTGCATTGTTGATTATGGAACCGAGGGGTCTTATGTAAATTTCAAGCACATAGTCATAGACAATAATGTCAATTCTCCTACTAAGAAATGCAGCTGCCTGACACTTATAAGGTAATAATGGAATTCTTAGATTGGCATTCCTGGCAATTATGGAATTCCAGGCACCAGCGGTAATGATAAAATAATCGCCATGCAGTATTTCACTATTTACTAGAGCCTTAACGCCATCATCACTAAGCTTAATTCTGGCTATACCATTGATGTATTTAATTCCATTAGCATTACGAACATATTTCATTAATAATGGGTAATTAACGAAATTATCACCATTTGTACTAAGTATATAAACCTCCTTCTCATTAATTCCCTTAATTCCGTAATCACGAACATCACTTATTATGCGCGTGTTCACACCAACGTTATGCCACATGTTCATTAATCTCGACGTATCATCATAACACGTATTCGGTATTATCGTTACGGAATCCATAGGCCTTAACACATCAATCCCAATCTCTCTCGATAATTCCCCATAAACGTCCTCACTAATCCTCGCCAACCTAATATCCTCAGGAATCCTCAAAAGCTTCGAGTGAATGAGTGGAAACCTTGGCCTTTGAAAACCTGAATTAATCAAAGTGGCATTAACACCCCTTGCTGTAAGTAAGTATGCTAATACTGTCCCCAAAACACCCCCACCAATTATTACCGCATCCATGCAGGGGCCTAAAGTATGGAGTAGGTATTAAGCATTTAGGCCTTCACAGGGTATTTCATGAACTCCAACGTTACTTGGTCGCGTAACAATCAATAAATGATCCCTTAATCCATATGCCCCTAGCATTTTGTCTATGTTGTCCTTAGGTGGTTCGTGGTCAAATAATCCAAAAATCGATGGACCAGCGCCAGCAAGGGCAACGCCAATGGCACCAGCCTTGAGTAGAGTCTCCTTAGCAGCATTGTAATGTGGGTAAAACTTAGCCCTTATGGGTTCGACAATTGTATCGCCCATTAATGCCTTGCTCAATATTTCCTTATTACCGGAAATAAATGAGTAGATGAACATTGATACGTAGGCAGAATTATTCTTAAGGCTGCCCATGTCTATTGTGCTAGGCAATAACCTACGCATTTCTTTGGTGCTGGGCTTATTACCGGCTATGATTATTGAAAGCCAGTATTTATTAGGTACATCAATCCTAACAAAGTCTCCAGTCACTGGATTAATGATGACTAAGCCGCCTAATAGGGATGCAGCCACATTATCCATATGTGGAGTGCCAGCCGCGGCAGTCTCACCTAGCGCCGCAATCCTAATTAGGGACTTGGTATCAAGGTTCGTATTGAGCAATTTATTTAGGGCGTAGGCCACTGCAGCAGCGTCAGCGCCACTACTTCCTAAACCACTGGCTGGCCTAATGCCTTTCTTAACTATGATGCGCACACTAAAGTTAATGCCCGTAATTCTCCTAAACTCCTCAATGACTGGATATAAAGTCGTGGATTTATAATCACTAGGCAAGTAATGAGAGTAATTACCAATAAATTCTATGTAATCGTCTCCCTGGTTTAGCCTTACGTAAACATCATCATAAGGCTCTGCAATGGCTAGTGATAATACATCGAATCCAGGTCCTAAATTAGCTATAGAGGCTGGGCTCCTAATACATATTGGCATCGGCAATAAATATAGTGTCTATTTATAACTTTAATCATCATTACTCACTGATTATAATGGAATTATATATCATGAATTTTGAGATAAGAAAATACATATTACTTATCGACTTAAATCTTTGGCATAGCCCATGGAAATACAAACGCATATAATGATATTATAAATATTAGATAGAATACATACATTATCGCCCAAGGCAAATTCCTCCTAACTATTATACCCTCCTTCCTAACGTATGGTGTAGTTGATACACCAACACTGACGGTTTGAGGAGCAACAGGCTTCCCTAACTCAGAACCTACTGAGTTCGCAGCTGGTAATAATGGTACAGGTAAACCTAGCAACTTACCAACAGCGGCTTGTAACGCACCAAATAACGTATTGCTAGCAGTGTTACTACCAGATAGAGCAGCGCCTATGAAGCCTAAGAAGGGTGATATAATAACAAAGATGAGACCAACAAGGGAACTTGCATATGCCAATGAGTACGCCATACCTGAATAATTAAATACATACGCCAATCCAACCACAAAGAAACCTGTCAATATTGCACCCCACATTTGATGCCACATCCTCCTTAGTGACTCTATGAATACCTTAGGACTCGCACCAAGTACAGCCCATATTATTAACCATGATACGAATATTGACGTACCAGCAACAAAGGGATTCACCTCAAAAGCTACCGCAATTACCTTATGAAGTACCGTTGAGTATGCCTTTACAGACCAGGTAGTTACTATGAAGTGAGGCAATGGGGACCAGGGACCTGTCCATGACGTAACGACAATTATTAGGATTATGAATGGTAACCATGCTATAACGACATCCTTAGTCGTAAACTTCCTTTGCTGCCCTGAACCATTTGTTGACTGCGATCCAAACGTTATTATCCTCCTCGGTCTCCATATCCTAAGAAATGCTAATAATATGAAGAATGATATCAATGAGCCAGCGATATCTGGTAAGTATGGGCCTAGGTAATTAGATACTGGAAATTGCCCAGCAACATAACCTAACCCACCAATTAATGCAATTGGCCATGCGTCTTTCAGGCCCCTAATTCCATCCACAATAATCAATAATATAAATGGCACAAAAACCGCTAAAAGAGCTACAACTCTACCTACTGATGCTGACATGACCATTAATGGAATACCAGTAACAAGAGAAAGTGCAATCACTGGTGTACCAAGAGCACCAAATGAAACAGGGGCATTATTTGCCAACGCGGACGTCTGTATCGCTCTAATCCAGTCATAACCAAGCGCGACTAATAGTGGCGAAACAATGGCCCAGGGATACCCAAATCCCACAAGGCCCTCCATTAAGGCTCCAAAGGACCACGCTAATAATATTGCCTGAACCCTTGCATCACTCGTCGCATTAGCCACAACCCAATCCCTAAATACATCAAATTTTCCTGTCAGAACTAATGTATTATATATCGTAACGCCCCAAATGGTTATCCACGTTATGTACCAGAACCCAACTAATGCACCAATGATCCAAGCATCAATAGTCTCTAACGGCGGGCTATGCCAAAGGGCTGTGTCCTTTTTCATGTTGGTGGAATTCTTTTTATGGTCACCTATGTCCACAGATGGTTTTATAAGTCCCCTCTATATAGGCCCGTTGGTTGTCCCTGGTTCCCGAGAGCCGTAGGCCAACCTGCGGTGAGGGGGCCAGGGAGTCGCCGCAGTGAAGCCGGAGGCGGAAATAAACGACTATAAACAACCATCAACAACCGCCCCGGCAGAGCGGTATTGCCACTAATATAGTTACTATAGAACCAATTAGTGTGGCAAGCCAGGCAGACATCCTTAAGCCAGCTAATAATATTAATAGTACTATTATGGGTATTAAAGCCGCTAAAGCCGTTAGTACTATATTGCCTATTGGGTTTAAGGGTTGAGTAAACATACTATATATTAATATTTGTTTATGATTTTAAATATTACTATTATGGATAAACATTTTATATTTATATAACGTAAAAAATACTATGTATGTTTTATTTTTAACTATCTGAATTATGTTTGTAAAATTATACATTGATGCTAGACTCTATTTATAATGTTTTCATATCCTGGATTTTCACCAGATATGTATGACATATCAAGTAACTCTGTTGGATATAGTAGCTTGACAGTTAGGTTATTGTCCCTAATGATGTTTGTCCAATGTGCCTTACAGGTAACGCTCTCCAATATTAATGCTTCAGGTTTATGGCGCATTAGATCCTCAAGCTTCTGCCTAGTTATTTCCTTGGCAATGCCTGGATGTCTATCTGGATACATCATACCTGCACCACAACAAATATCGGCTGTGTCTAAGCCTTTAATTTCAAGACCTGGTATCTTACTAACCACCCTAAGTACGGTATCGTGAGCCTTAACCACATTCATTAAGTGGCAACTATGCTGTATTGATACTCTCATCTTAACTGGGCCGAGTTCGCCAACTAGTCCAACTTTGTCAAGTAACTGTAATGTATTCATTACCTTCTGCCTAAGGTTCAGGTTCATATTGAGTAATTTCTCATATTCAAGCCATTGGGCCTGGCAACCACCTGAGTCTGGAACCACGACATAGTCTATTCCATAGGTCTTCTCATACCTATTCAATACATCAATGTTGTGCTTTGCGAGTTCAAGGGCCTTATTAAACATTCCCATGTGCATGTATGGCGCACCGCAGCACTTAAATTCCCTGGGCACAACAACCTCAAAGCCATTCCAAGTAAGTACTCTGATGGTTGCATAAACCAGGTGGGTGTGTGATTGCCAGGCAACGCATGATTCAGTCACGAATAACAGTACCCTACCCCTAATAATTTTGTCTTTTGGTACCTTAAACACCCTACCAAGCGTATCATTGAGTTTTTCCTCATTTCTTGACCTGGCAAAGCCCTTCATATGCCTTGGTATTCCAGGCAATGAGCTTGACACCGATAATGCTAACTTTATTATTGTTGGGTTCTCAATAAGCTGGAACCCAGTTCTAATGTGCCATGGATATCCGTAGTTCGTTAATTTACTGCCTAAATATGCATACGCCGCATCAATGACCTTACTATATTGAACACCAGATGGGCATGCAGTTTCGCATCTTCTACATATTACGCAGGCATCGAGATGCTTAAGCAGGGTTTCAGTGGGTTGTAACTTACCCGTTAGCAATGCCTTGACTAGGTATATCCTACCCCTCGGGCTATCTGCTTCGTTCCATGTAGCCCTGTAGGTTGGGCATGTTGGTAGGCAAAAACCACAGTGTACACACTTATAGGTCTCATTGAGTCCCTCCTCAATAATCCTCTTATACAAGTCATTACTCATCATAGACCACCCACAAACCTACCTGGATTCATTATACCTGCTGGGTCAAAGACAGATTTCATTTTTGACATAATATCAATATTCTGACCAATGCCCCAGACATCAATGCCACGCTTAATATCAACAGGTGCCTTCAAAATTACCAGGTAACCACCCAAGTCATTAATTCTCTTCCTAGCGGCATTTAGGGTGTTAATATCAATACTATTAATGCCAAGATAAGCCTCACCAATCATGGGCATCTTAACCAAGTAATCACTTGGTAACTCCTTCACAGCATTCTCTAATTTGGCCTGCGGGGTTATTACCTTAAGCACAACACTATAGTTAAATATTTCATTAATTGATGTT
Source organism: Vulcanisaeta sp. (assembly GCF_049966235.1). Taxonomy (NCBI): domain Archaea; kingdom Thermoproteati; phylum Thermoproteota; class Thermoprotei; order Thermoproteales; family Thermoproteaceae; genus Vulcanisaeta; species Vulcanisaeta sp. The sequence continues at coordinate 18,068 of NZ_JBMFVA010000014.1, read as the reverse complement.
AATCTATACCATAATCCATCGGCCTCATTACCATAGAAAACCTCGAATTTCGAAACTTCACTCAATTTACTTAGACGATACTCAACCTCCTCCTTAATGCCCTCAAATCTAAGATACATAGTGCCATTAATTATGATGACTCCATAGGGCTTTAACCTCCTGGTGATCAATAAGCCAAGTTCCTTATCTACCTTAGCTACTGCTGTTACGTCAGGAATTGCCGCTATTCTCGACATAACCTCATAAATAATGCCTAGAGAGCCGCAGGAACCTATGAAAAGCCTCTTTATGTTATAGCCAGCAACATCCTTAATCATTCCAGTGCCCCATCTAACAATGGTACCATCAGGCATTACGGCCCTAACCCTAAGTGTTATATCCCTTGTTGTCATGAAGATGTATGCCAGAGGACCAAATAGATTACATGAGAATATACCACCGATGCTTGAGTAGTTCGACAAAGGTGGATCAATTGGTAACCTTCTACCTACTCTCTTAAGTGCTTCCTGAGTTTCATTAAATGATGCACTAACTCCGTAAGTACCAACCATCTCCTCAGGATCTGGCTCTATAACCTTATGTACACGGCTTAAGTCAAGCGCGACATCATACGACTTAGGTACATTCCCCATGAAAACCTTCGACCCATTAACAATGGGTATTACACTCAATTTCTCTCTACTCACATTCTTCATTATTACACTTAGCTCATTAATGTCCCTTGGATATAGCACGACCTTAGGTGATAGCCCGTCAATTATGTACTTATTCGTTGGTTCCTTAACTGAATCATTACTAACCTCCCTCTCAATATTCCTAAGTGCTATTTCCAGGGTCATTCAATCACCCAGGAAAGATTTTCCCAGGGTTCATAATACCCAATGGATCGAAGACGGACTTTATGTTCTTCATTACATTCAATTCATAATCAGTATAAAGCAAACCAATTAGGTGCTTCTTATAATATCCAACTCCATGCTCACCAGTTATTGTACCACCAATCTCAACACACATCCTAAGTATCTCATCCTCAGCCTGCAAAGCTCTCTCCCTCTCACCAGGCTTTCTCTCATCATATAGTATGAGTGGGTGTAGGTTGCCATCGCCAGCATGGAATACATTGGCTATCCTAAAACCGTATTTACTACCAACTTCCTTGATCCTATGTAACGCCTCAGGTAACTTCTTCCTAGGTATTGTACCATCACCAGTAATGTAGTTAGGGCCTACGAAGCCCATGGCGCCAAAGGCCTGCTTCCTGGCACCCCACCACTTATTAGCCTCAGCTCTATCCCTGGCGAGTTTAACCATGTATGCGCCGGATGACTTAAGTATTTCAATTATCCTATTAGCCTCAGCGCTTGTTCCAGGTTCTGAACCCTCAACATCAATGAGTAATATGGCCTCTGCATCAGTGGGTAATCCACCACCCCATGGACCAGCCTCAATGGCATTTACGGCAATCTTATCCATGAACTCCAGGGCTACTGGTCTAATGCCGGTACTTATTATTCTGGAAACTGCTGTTCCTGCATCCTCAATTGAATTAAATGCGGCTAGTATGGTCTTTACGGACTCATAATTACTAACAATCCTTAAAACGGCCTCGGTGACTATGGCCATCGTGCCTTCAGAACCACTTATAATGCCAACAATGTCATAACCGGGATTCTCAATAACCTTACCACCAAAGAACCTAATCTCACCGTTGGGAAGTACGACCTTTAATCCACGCACATTATTCACAGTAACACCATACTTAAAGCACTTAACACCACCCGCATTATGGCTGATATTACCGCCTATCGTAGCCACCCTCTGACTACCTGGATCGGCCGGGAAGTAATAACCAAGGTCTATTGGATACTGATAATTGAGCTTAGCCAGGGCATCACTGACCCATAGATTAATGACACCAGCTTCCACGGTAGCGGTTTCATTCTCAATATCCAACTCAAGGACCCTATTCATCCTCGCTAGGGAAACAACAATACCACCCTCAATGGGCAGAGCACCACCACTAAGGCTTGTGCCTGAACCACGACCAACAATCGGTATTCTATTCTCCCAAGCAACTCTGACGACCTTAGCAACCTCCTCAGCAGACCTAGGAAAAACAACCACATCAGGTTTGGCCGTGTATACAAATGAACCATCAGCCTCATAAACCGTAAGCTCAACCTCATCAGTAATAATATTACTCTCACCAACAATTCTCTTCAATTCATTAATAATGCCTTCGGTTATTCCCATACATGCATATATGCATAAATATTAATAAGTATTGCTTAAATGATATTTTATCTATAACCAATATAATAAAAGATTATTCTATATATTTCAGAATAATATGAAAAATATTAATTTTTAATAAAAAATTTAAACCTATATACAATTATGCCTTCCTAGGAGGTCTTGGTATTTTCCAGAGTAGTGGTATAGCCAATAGTGCGGCTATTATTCCAAAGAGACCTGAGATCACCATCGTATTTATCCAGCCTAAGGATGTTATCATTATTGCCGTCAAAACACCACCATAAATAGCACCACTACCCTTAGCTATGGCGTAAAGCAACCCATAGTTATTTCCTGACGCTACCTCGCCGTAGAAGTAACCAATGGATGCCGGGTTGACGGTATATATTGACGCCCAAGTCAAGATTGCAAGAGCAACTGATGTAACAAAGCCAATTTCATTATGTATAGTACCAAACAGTACACTTAATAACGTGAATATACCTGATAAGGCGTAAAATAGGATTAATGTCTTAATAACACCAATAGCATCAGAAACAACGCCGGTTATGAACTTACCTAAACCTGCCATTATTGATGAACCAAGCGATGCAGCCACAGCAATGATCAAGGCAAAGTGGAAGTAGAGCCCGTACTGAACGGCCTTAGAGACTATAGTTAACCCCTCAGAAGCCACTAGGAGGAATGTAATGACCAATATCCAGAATTGCCAAGTTCTCACTGTCTCAGAGAATGTAAATTGGTAATCGGTTGCACGTATCAGCTTTGACCTTGATGACTGTGGATTATACGTGGACGGTTTCCAACCTTTTGGTGGGTCTCTTCTCATGAGGAAGGCCGAGATCAATATTATTACGAAGGAGGTTATTGCAAGCCCTAGCATTATTGATTTAAACACGGCTATGGGCTGAGTCCTGGGTAAAATGCCAATTAGTAGTATTATTGGTATTGATCCCCAGCTAAAGCCAGCTGATATGGTGCCAGCCACGGTAGCTCTATGATCAGGGAACCACTTATTGGCCACGGTAACGCTATTATTATAAACAATACCAGCACCAATACCACCGATCACGGCATAAACCCACATTAACAGGGCTGGTGAGCCAAAGATTGCCGCAAAGTAACCAATGCCAACCAGAAATGCAGCAATTAATTGAAGAAGCCAAGGTCCATACCTATCTCTAACGAATCCCGCTGGCCAGCCGAACACGGATTCAAGGAACACGTTTACTGTAAATACTGTACCAAGGAACACAGCACTGATATGGAAGAATTGAGTAACATCATGCGAGAAAGCGCTAAAGGCATACTCATAGGGACTAATCATGAACATTGCCAGGAATGCACCAACAAAGGCAAGCCATCTACTAAAACCAAGTATTTGCTTGTCCGTTAATTTTGACTCCCCACCCATACATTAGATAGAATTATTCATAATTATTAAAATCTTGCTAAGATAATATTTTTATAAAATTCGTAATAATTAGAAAATCTATCATAAATTATGACATGTTATCATTGATTAATTTTTGTTAAATTAAATGTTTTCTGAAAAAGTATAAAAGATTTAAAAATAATTATAAATAATGATAATTAAATAGACAATAGATTAAGAATGAATATATAAGAAGAATTTTAAGAAATAACTACCTATTTACTGAGCCTTTGTTGTCTCCGGATATGGTAATTCCTTAGTTAATGGCAATAGCCCAGGTATTAACCACTTCTCCCACATCTCATCAACCTTCCTCTGTATGTACTCAATATCCTCATCAGTAAGGTGCTTAAACCTCGTCTGCCTCCTTATGTACTCCTTAACAGGTTTTCTCTTAATCTCGCCGCTGGCTATCCTAGCGCTTGTGCTTGTTAGCCTGAACTTGCCATTCTCTATCTCGAAGAGCGGCCATAGACCTGTCTCCACCGCCAACTTACCTATTTCATGGCTGTACTTGGGATCGTAGCCCCAACCCTTCGGGCATGGATCTAGAGTATGTATGAATGTTGGTCCACCAATCTCTAGAGCCTTCCTCACCTTATTGTATAGGTCTATTGGATCCGCTGCCATTGCCGTGGCTACATACTTAACCTCTGGGTGTCCAACAGCCATCATGGCAGCCATGTTCTTCTTCCACCTATACTTCATTATCCTGATCTGCTTACCACTTGGGCTGAAGGTTGTCAGTGCTCCAAACGGTGTCATTGTTGTTTCTTGAATATCAGTGTTGGCGCTGGATTCATTATCATACATGAGTATTAGGAAGTTATACTTCGTGTGTGTTAATGCGTTAGATACCTCAGATAGGCCTGCATCTGCACAGCCTAGGTCACCACATATACCAATTACATTTATCTTCTCGTTTGGTAGTTTACCCTTTTCCATAAGTGCCTTCAATGCTGCTGCAGTACCAACAGCAGCCGACCCAGTGCCAGATAATTGAGTGTGTATCCAAGGTAACGCCCAGGCCGTTGTATAGTATGTAGTATTCGCTACATACATACAGCCTGTTGCGCCAATGACTATAGTATTAGGCCCAGCAGCCTTGGCAACCCATCTAAGCACCATTGCAGATTCACAGCCTTGGCAAGTCCTATGGCCAGCATCAAAGTACTCAGTCTGAGCCATCTGTACTAGGTCCTTGACTGTTCGGGCGAGCTTAATTGAAATTGTCACACTCAATCACCCCCTTCACTCCTTATAAATTTTTCTCCTTTTCCCATTTTACTCTCTAACTCCATACCAAATCACCCTCTGTTCAACCTTACCTTTTCTAGCTGCTTCCAAGGCCATATTGAACATATTAATTGCATCATTATAGGTAATCTCCCTACCACCAAGTCCACCAATGAAATTCATCATTAATGGCCTATGCTCCGCCTCATACAACGCACTCCTTATTTCAGTAAATACTGCACCACCATCAAAAGGCGAACCAAATGAGTAATCCCTATCCACAACAGCCACAACCTTAACACCACTCAGGTAACGTATGATGTCCTCAGTTGGGAATGGTCTGAACCACCTAATCCTGAGAAAGCCAACCTTCTCACCCTTGGCCCTCAATCTCCTCACAGCCTCCTTAATTGGTTTAGAAACAGTGCCCATACCAACCATGACCACGTCGGCATCCTCAACCATATAAGTCTCAATAAATGGGTTACCATAATCCCTACCGAAGATCTTCGCGAAGTCCCTATAGGCTTCCTCAATAACCTTCCTCGCATTCTTCATAGCCTCATCCATCTGCTTCCTAAGCTCTGTAACCCAGTCCTCATTGACCTGTGGTGCCACACTGATCACGTTGCTTGGGTGTAACTTCCTGTTGCCCAGGTCGTAGGGTGGTAGGAACTTCTGGACCTTAGACTTAGGCGGTATCTTAAATGCATGCTCGCTATGCGTTAGGAATGCGCCATCCATTGATATACCCACTGGAAGCATGACACTTGGATCCTCAGCAACCCTATAGGCTATTAATGTGGTGTCCAGAGCCTCCTGGGCAGTGTCAACCCATGTCAATAACCAGCCTACGTCCCTAACCATCAATGCATCATTATGCTCTACACCATATGCTCCTGGATCATCAAGCGCCCTATTACCTATTAATGCGACCACTGGGTACCTATCCGTGCTAATGGCCACTATGGCCTCAATAGCCAGTAACCAACCAACACCACTACTGCCAACAAAAGTCCTTGCGCCAACGGCAGATGCGTGCTTAACGATCTCGAACTGGTCATGTTCATGGGCAGCCACTATGTACTCGGCCTTCATATAACCATCAGCTATTAGTCTAGCCACCGTCTGCATGACACCGCCGTAAGGCCTTATTGGGTATGCCGATGTTACATCAATATCAGCAAGCATTAGTGCGTAGGCCACTGCATCAGTGCCAGTACCAACAACCTCTACCTCCTCATCTCCCTTAAGCACTGCATCAAGACGTTTAGATTCAAGTGCTGAAACTGACATGCCTCCTCACCTCTTTCTCACACTTATTATTTGTGCCTTTGGTAATAATGACTCAAACCACTTCCTATAGGCCTCCCTACCTTCCTTCCAGGCCTTGTACTCATCAATGAACTTTCCATAACCATCCTCAAACTCCATCTCATCAACCATTATTATTGTGTCTGGTACGGGACAAACCTCAGCGCATATACCGCAACCCTTACAGTAGGCGAGGACCGGGTTAAAGTAACCATCTGGTGTAACGTCAAATACAGAGTCAGGACAGTACTCCCAACACAAACTGCACTTTATGCACTTATCGAAGTTAATAACCGGCCTATAATGCTTAGCAGTACCACCCGTGAAGTATGGGTTTCTTTGATTTGGTCTTAATCCAGGTATTGCGCCGCCAATCATCATGTCCTTCCAACCAGGTAGGTGCGGTGGCTCATACTTATACGGCAAGCCCTCACCTGGTTTAACTTCCCTCAACTTAACAAGTGATTGATAGGCCTCTAAGGCTCTGCTAATCCTTTCGTTGGGCTTATCAAGATTCTCCAGGTATTTCTTTACATCATCAAGGCTCAGCACATTTGGTAAAACCTTAGCTATTGCGCCAAGGATTCTTTCAACCGTGCCGTCATCTGGGAATGTCCAGAAATCACCGATACTTCTTTCCCCATAAACAACGACAAGAGTATACGGAGAGTCCCTAGTTGGTATAAACTTGATTAATTCATCAGGACTCCTCTTAGAAACCACTATCAATAATCCACCAGCCCTCAACTTCAAATGCACTGGCTGAATTCCCTGCCAGGCCCAGGACTCAACACCCTTGAGTATTGAATCATCAAGTACTATCGAAACATCCACATAATCAGGCTCAACCCTAGCGGCCTCAGCATCCAAAACCTCCTCACTGGCACCCTTAGCAATAACCACAAAGTACTTCGCAGGTGAACCATCTCTTTCAGGATCATCACCATACCTTTGATAGGATAAAGCCACGCTACCAGCTATTCTAGCCGCATAGGCAATTCCCCTTGCTAAGTTTCTTGCCAAGTGCCTTTGGTGTATGCCTCTATAAATTATCTCTATCGTGTATATACTGGGGACTTGAACAGACATTCTAACCAAGCGGCAATAATATCGCACTTTAAAAGTAGTGCCTTCCTAGGTATATTAAAAACAACACACTCGATACGTGTTTTACGACAACTCTGGTTTATAAACAATGATATATAGTATTTATAGTTTTACGTAATCAATTGATCAATCCTCTCCCTAATCCTTGCAAGCGCCTCTATGTTCTCCCTAAAATCATCCATTAAATTATTCACAAAATTCTCATCAACCTCCTCAGGCCTAGACAACGCCTCCTTAACCATCTCCTCAAGGGTAGCGCATCTCCTAAAAACATAATACATAGCGTTAATATCTGCATCACTTAGGTTCAGTATACCAACCTCCATTGCCTTTGAAATCACACCCCAACCCCAATCACCCACAGTTTCCTCCTCGTTTATCTCAACATTCATCTCCTTAAGCCTAGCAAGTACCTTCTCCACTGTGAGATTTACGGCGTTTTTAAGACCCGTAATTATCATGTTTAATCTATCGATCATACATCAGGATTACGCACATGCTTTATTAAAGCATTCTGATAAGTCCTTAGTGAATTGATTCATTAAGGCAACTGAAGCTAGCCATAGATTGTGAGGAGGTCAGACAAGGACTCTCTTCACATAACCTGGCTTCGGCATGTATATGTCGCCAGACTTAAGCAGCATGTTTATTGCCTTATCCACTGCCTGCCTATCGAGCCCAGCTGACTCAGCCTCCCTGTACAGGTCCTCAATTCTCACGGGCTTACCACCGCTGGAATCCTCAAGCTGGGCCAGTAGGTTCATTATTAATGCCATCCTCTCCTGGGTTGACTTGGGCTTGCCTGTCATTATAATATCAATGTCAATCTTCCCAGACTCAACATCAATACCAACACTGCTCAGGTACTTCATGAAGAGTCTAATTGCCCTATCCGCATCCTCAACCTCAACCACAGGGCTAAGTCTCATTTTGGCCTCGGCCTCGGCCAACCTAATCAAGGCCTCTAGTTGCCTAGCGGTTATCGCTATTGGTGAGTCTGGTTCCCTGGACTTAGCCCTCATTTGGACGTAGAATTGTACGACTCGGTCCCTAGCATCATGCGTTAGTACTGGCTTAACGTGCTTACGGGCATAGGCTATGTACTTCCTAAGTAGATCGGGTGGTATTATATCAGTAAAGCCCTCAGGAACCTCACCCGCATGTAGTGTGGTTATATGCTCAGCAATTGCCTTATCCCTATCGAGGTTTGGTTCATCCCTAATGATGAATATTAAGTCGAACCTTGACAACAAAGTGACCGGCAAATCCACATTCTCAGCCACAGTCCTATTGGGTAAATACCTACCGAAGGCTGGATTAGCTGCGGCTAAGACGCTGCACCTGGCATTTAGTGTGGCCACAATACCTGCCTTGGCTATAGAGACTGTTTGTTGTTCAAGAGCTTCATGAATGGCAACCCTATCCTTCGCATCCATCTTATCAATCTCATCAATAACAGCCACACCCGTGTCCGCAAGAACCAATGCGCCAGCCTCTAGGTAAAACTCGCCTGTGTCTTTTTCACGTACGACAGCTGCCGTCAAACCCGCCGCCGAACTACCCTTACCAGTTGTGTATACCGCCCTGGGCGCTATCTTAGTGACGAACCTAAGTAATTGCGTCTTAGCCATACCTGGATCACCAACAAGCAGTATATGTATGTCACCCCTAACCCTAATACCGTCAGGGTAAACCTTAGGTACACCACTAAAGAGTAGGCATGCTATTGCCTCCTTAATGTCCTCCATGCCGTATATTGAAGGCGCTATTGACCTGATTATCCTCTCTCTAACATCGGGCATTTTTGAAAGCTCCAGTATCTTCTTCTCATCCTCAGGCGTGATCTCAATCTCCACCAACTCCCTCTGCTGACTCTCCACGTAATTAACCTCCATGAAACTTGAGACAACGGGTGGCTTACCCTTCCTTAGGTCAGCTAGGTCGAGATTCATGATACCCACTAGGTAAACCCTATCACCAGGCTTTACTGTGTCTACTAGGTCGTCAAGCAATATTGCCTCAATACTCCTCGGCAACTGACCCGGCGGCAATTCCTCGGGCTTCTCTTGAACAATCACCTTCTGCCAATCAATGAATTCACTCCTCTCCTCAACAAATACCATACTATTAAATGCACCACATTTGGGGCAACGCTTCGGCGGTTGAACAAAGCCTGAGGTTGGTTGTGGGATCTCAATCTCATAACCACACTGTGAACACCTAAACACGGACTTCCTTAGATAGTGCCTAGGCGGTGTCTGCCTAGTTATTATGCCCTCAACCATTATAAACTTACTCAAGACCTCACTCCTCAACCTCCTAATGGGCAGTGACTCAGGGAGTCTCCTAAACCTCATGTAGAAATTCCTAACGGACTTAGCCAGCTCGGGATCCCTCTCAGTTATCGCCTGCCTAACAGCCTCAGAACCAGCCTGGATAATTAATTGAGGTCTCTCGAGAAGCATATCCGCTAAATCCTTACTACTGATTAATAAGTCATGAAAATCAACGACTAGGGACCTCTTTCTCTGTATAATCATGTTATTAATCTCATCAACATACCTATCACTAGACTCAATGAAGCCTCTAAGTCCCTGAATTAAGTCATCCAGACTAACTTCAGTGGTCTCTTGAGTTGTCATTGTAAACCCACCACCGCATTCAGGAAGTCCTTAATTATTGGCGCAATGGATTTTACAACCTCCTCTTCCTCAATAGTCAACTTATCCAGGAAGTCCCTTGAATCGGCAATGCCGGGGTTAACGGCCAATAATGTGAGTATCTTCCTAAGTCTCAACTGGGCGAGCTCCCTTAACTGCTGTGCATAAACCCTAACGCTCTTCTGGTCACCACTAACCATACTTAACCTAGCCCTAACATAGAAGTCCCTAGGTAACTCCCTCAACTCACTCGGAGCCCTATTCTCAAGCCAAACCCTCTTAAGAATCTCCTCACTACTAATCCTATCCTCATCAAGCAACGAAGCAACGCCACGCTTAATTAGGACCTCAAGCACATTGGGTGGCGCGTTAATGACTGAACCGGACTTAGCAGGGGCTATGCTGATTAGTCCAAGGTCAACACCATCCACATCCCGCGTCAAGACAGCCCTAACACTAGGCATTAAGTACGAAAAACCCATCAAAAGTAACTACCACAAACCAATTAAAAAGGCACTACAGGAAAAGGATAAGTAATATTGATGAAATCCTAAGGCGCAAAATCACGGCAACACTCATCCATAACCTCCTCAATAACCCTCTCAACCTCCTCAACAGTAATGGGCCTACCCAACCTAATCGTAGTCCTACCCTTCCCAGCAGAGACAACCTTATCACCATCCCTAATCATTATCCATGACAACACATTAAATCACTAAAATTAAGCCTTTGCACAACATACAACCTAACCCAATCGCTGGGACTTAGTAACATCCATGTAATCAATCTCAACAACATCCTTAGGACTAACACCGAGAGACTTACTCAAGTGGTTAAGTACGTCCAGGGCATAATCAGCACTGGCACCATAATCAGAAAAGGCAGAGAGAGGAAGGCCAGAATGCGCAACAATCCTAACCTCAGTCTCAGAATCACGCTCAATAACCAAGACCATACAGGAGAGATAATGATTAATTCTAAAGAAGAACCTCTGACCAAAGGCAACCGCAACCCTAGGCCTCGTGTTCAAAACCGTGAAATAAATACTTGACGCGGGATCGTAACTCCTAACAACATTGACAACGGACTCAAAATTAGCAGGAAACACGGCCCTAACACCATGAGCCAAAACCCTGCCACTCATTAAATCAAGGAAAACAAATAATCATTTAAAGGTGATGTATCACATCTAGATCTCACAATCATTATGGAAGTAATTCCTAAAGTAATTTACTACGCCTCTCTTCTCGAGATCGTTGAGAGCATTATTGATGGCTTGATTAAGAGATGACTTATTATTAGCATATCCGTACCCAGAAAGAAACCTCTCTAGGGATGGGACGATGTAAACAAATTGAAAACACGCATCTCCATCTTTATAAACCAGGGTACAGTTATAAATCGTAAGGGGACCAATACTTCTCCCCTGATCACAACGCATGGTGGGTTTATACAAAGGGAATTTAGTCTTATTATTAATAATCCCATCGATTGAAGATTTCAACTTACTAAATGCGCTAATCGCATCATCAGAATCAGAATCACGCAGAACCAACACCCTGACATAAGATCCCTGAACACTACGCAACTTACTAACGAGGACTCTAACATTACCATCAAGCCTATCCTTACCACCCTCAACAATAACAGGCACGTAAGGAAGCCGCTTACCATTTACAACTAACCTAATTACCGAATCCTTATCCCTAGGACCTTGTCTTCTTACCTCACAATTAAGTCCGATCCTCATCAATAATCCACTAACAAATTCGAGATCATTATCACCTTCACAAAGAACAATCAAGGTACAATTAGGGACCCCTGAGATCTGACTCAAGTTTGTGTCTCTCGCCATATGCATCCTCACCGCTCAACTGCTCATAATCAATACTACCATCAGGCATTAAGTAAAGCCTAATGAGCCTAACCCTATCAAGGACACCCCTATCCCTAGCCGCATTAAGTAAGTAATCGAGGAATTCAAGAGATTGGGTAGCCATAATGAACTGCATACGATCAAGAAACCTAGGCTCAACCATATACTTAACAATTAACTCCATAAAGCCGGGGTGCAAATGCGCCTCAGGTTCATCAATCACGGCAACATCAACACCCATAACAATGAGACCGAGCATCCTAACCAACGCCTTAAAGCCATCACCCATCAAGCTGTACGGCACATCGACCTTATTGCCGTCAAAATTAAGTATGACATGTCCGCCCCTATAATCATAAAAATAACGAACCTCACTCCTCAGTAAATCGATAAATTCTGTTTGCCTGCCAGGAGATAAGGTATCTATCGGGAATGAATAGGTCGATAAACGCTGAGCATTTAAATACTGAACATTTATTGGCTTCATATTTACCTTATTAACGTTAATAGGGATAACGCGGGATTCCAAGATTCTTCCTAATTGATTATTCAATAATCTTCTAGCTTCAATACTACTTAATCCAAGTCTCATTAGTCTATTGACTATATTTTCGCTAAACTTTACCTCACTCATGAGCGGTAGTGACGCGATACTGATTAATTTATCATCAATATATACATACATTAGCATAATGCTGGACAATAAATCATTTACATAATCACTAAGTGTAGTCACCACCTCATCAACGAATTTACCGAATGCCTCAGAGAAGTCCTTAACATTTCTATTCTCCTTCTGTATTCTACGAAATGCCTCTATAAGTATTTCCTGAGATCTTGGCGATAACTCGATGGCTAATCTCATGATTTCCGGTATTACATTATTACGATACTCACCTAATTTACTAATATCACTAGTTATTCTCACTTCGACGCGATTAGTAATGCCTTGACTATATATATTGCCTGAAATAGTGGCAGTCTCCTTACTACTCCTCAAATTAATTAAATACCTGCCCTTATAACTAAGTTTAGAGAGGACGTCAGTCATCCTAGAGCTATCAATTGAGGAGAGGAGCAATACGATAGCTTCAAGTGCTGTGCTCTTTCCTGTGTTATTCCTACCTACAAATATCGTTATGTCGCCAAGATCAATATCTAGTTTGCTAAATGGTCCGTAGTCCTCCACAGTTAAATGCCTTAGAAAAACAACCATTCTACCAGCACTTTAGGTAGTAAATGGTTTTAAATAAACCTTATGGATTAGAAATCATGCCTAATTAACTGGGGATTCATCACCACGTACAGCCAATCTAGCCCACCTCACGCTAAGGATTGTTATGGCTAACGCATAGACCGGTATTAATGCGGCTATTAGTACTGGGACGTAGTTAGTCATCATCACAACGACCAAGTCATTAGCCGTTAAGCCAACACTAGGTAAGCGCGGTGGAAAACCCATAACGACGTAAAGAAAGGCTAATTCACCAAAGGGCACAATTAGGCACATGGCTAGGTAAATCAAGGACTGGAGCAAAGCCCTCCTAAAATTAAGGTTAAATTCAACTACGTCATCCCTAAGAAACCTGGCAATCAAAATAAAGCCAATGATCGATATACCAATCTGATAAAGCATTGCCCAGATAAAGCCCTTAACAACCACGTAGATTAACACGAATAGCCAGGTAAATGGATTAAGAAATACGGCGACACCAAGCCCGTACAAGAGGCGGGTATAATTTTGAGCCATAACTATCCCGCATTATATTCCTAGGAAACATTTAAGTTTGGCGATTCATGTCCATAGCTAAATTTAGCAATTAACTGCAAACATTGAATGTACCTGAGCTTGACGGTGCGTTTAATATTGCCGTGCCAGACGCAACGTAGTAAACCTCCGTTGGAAATAGGTCCCAGGTAGTTGTTCCAGAGGCTACCTGCCCATAAGCTCCATAACCATTCTCATTAATACCGAAGTAGAAGGACGTGGATTCCTTAACCTGGACCTCAAAAGCTGGTGGTGAAAACGTAATCTGGGGCGCCGTTAATGAACCCCAACCACTCCATGTTTCACTACCAATAGTTATTTGGTTATAGAAGGTATAGCCAGGAACGCCACCAGTATCTATCCAACCAGTGGCCCAATAAATACCCGACACGCAATCAGTCTCATACTGTACATACTGATCAGCCCTAGCAACGGTTAATCCAAATACATCCTCTAAGTCCCATTCAATGCCACCGGTCCAGATTATGTTGTCGCCAGATTCACTGGGCCTCATTATTAATAAGTTTATGGCATAAGGTACGTACTTAAGCATGTCTGGGCTTGTTCTATTTATTTCAGATATTAACTGCTCACTAAGTACGTATGTAATCTCCAGTGACGAACCATTTATGATTCTATAATTATAAAAGTAATAAGTCAATGTTACATTAACGCCCCTAATCATTACCCAACCCCTTAATGCATTCGGTACGATTAAAATCTGCGCATTAATTTTGTTAAGATTAATGAATGCCCAAGGTGCCACCTTATACAACTCCATAAATCCCTTAATGTTTGTCACGTTAAATACGTACTGCGAACCATTAGGCAACATCAGTACTGCTAAACCACCATTACCAAACTGTAATGCCGGATTAACCACCGTAGTTCCATTAGGGTACTTAGTAATGGAATAAGTGGGCTTAACGGTGAGGTAGGCAGGTGCGTAGTAATTTTGCAGGAGAAGCGAATACGTAAACAGTATAATGAGTGAAACAACCGCACCTGCAATAATGATATACCCACTTCTGTTCATTTTCACCTTATTCTTAAGCGGATCCCTTTTAAACGCTTCACCGAAGAACTTCATATGCTTTTACCAAAGCTTGAGGACTTTTTTTAACTCGGCTGTTCAGACAAAATACCCGTAGAGACCCAGGGGGAAGGTTAATAAGTGGATATCGATGATTAGTATTTGGATGAGCTTTTCCCGTCCCCACTGAGCATATGATGTGAACCGGGCCGGCAGTGATCAATCCCTAACAATTCCTTTTAATCATCTAACCCTGCCTCATCACAAATCAGCCTAGGATGCTATAATCATATCATCGCTGATTTTGAAATACTTACTTTAAAGTTTATGAAGTTAGACATTGTTTTTAGAAATAGAATTAGTACCTCTAATGAAATCAATTTTATTTAAATTAACTCCCGCGCAATATATATATTAGTTAAAAATAAATACAATGATGAAAAAGCAAATTATTATATTAGGGATAGTAATAGCGTTCCTTATAATGGCTCTAAGCATATTAATGATTATGTCTCCTTTATATAGGGCTTTGCCACTAAATTTAGGACATGGAACGTGGAGTGGTTACCTTTCCATAAATCCTCTTTGTGGCTACAGGGACCTTCCACCTTGTTGGGCTATGTAATTTACCCAATAACTTAATAACTTAAAAATAATAAATCTCATTTTTATTTAAAATGGCGCGCTTATTTAATTTAATAATTGGATTCATAATAATTATCACGGGCATAATCATAGCACTAACTCTCTATCCATTATTCTTCTCAACTAGTAATGGTGCCATATTCATAGTAGCCATTTTAATCCCGCTATTGTTTGGTATAGCTGGTATTGGCTGGGTCCTCGGTGGTTGGGCAGGCGTTGGTGCAGCCATTGAGGAATTAGGCCTTAGGTTCAGGATTTGGTTGTTGATGCGCTTACTCTACGGTGATAGGGAGTTCCTCATAGACCTAATGCTCATCCAACACATGTTGATGAACGTGTATAGGGTTCCCCACGAACTCGTTATAAATGGCCGTGAGGTCACAATCAAGGCGCCACTAAGTAGAGACGCGGGTATTAGGCTCATGAATTACCTAAACCAAAGAATGAACAAGCTAATAATCGTAGACATAGAACCAATGGAAGAACCATAGACAGAAGCGACTACTGCGGCTTCACAATACTCAAGGCATTAATCAGTAACTCCCTATCCTCAGCATTGCATATAACCACCGTACCCCAAACAACCTTACGAACCCTGACACCAAGCCTGGCAAGCTCATCCCTAAGCCTAGCGGCTGCTCCAGAATCACCGAGGGAAATCAATAGGCAACTCTCCGTATACTCATAACCCCTACCATTACGAGCCCTAGCCACATGCACATGCCACCTCCCTATACTAAACCTACCAAGCACACTAACCAAGTCATCAATACTCGGTATCCTCCTAGGCTCGCCATAGAACCTCTCATAAACACCAAGCATCCTCAGGACACGCTTAGTATCCTCAATCGGCACGTATAATTCGAACCTTCCATCACGGTTGTTGACACTGACGTTGAACCCGGCGGCCTTAAGGTCACTGACTATGGCCCTTGCTAAACTCTCATCACTCGTGGACTTAGCCAAGTACCAACCACGTCCCATGTTATGCTTCCTAAGCACTAAGTCATGACCAAGCACATTAACCACGGGGGTACTTGGCATAGGTTAGGCAGGGCGTTGAGTACCTAGCAGCCTCCAACAACTTAACAACCCTATCGGTAAGCCCATAACTAGGCCATCCACTGGCTAGATTAACAATGTCATTAATCACAGAGGCTTTCACGGGACAAACCACATAATGCTCACTACCCCTACCCGAGGAACCACCAAAGAACCCACCAGAACAACCATAAATGTAGTCCTTAACCTTATCCACGTTGAGGTAGCTAATTAACGAAATCAATAATGTGGCTGCCAGGTGGGGATCTGGCGAGTTGAGCGTAACTGCTCGCATACCGTTATTGTACTCTACTGGGGATACATCACTAATGAAGAGGCCGGCGAGTATTTGCTCTGCATTATTGACTTTAACGTCCAATGTAACGAATGGATGTAGTGAGAATCCACTTAGGTAATGCATCTTGGTGCCCAGGGCAGAATCCTTAGCGCTAACATTGCCTTCGCTCCTGATTTTATCCCAATTATTTAGTATTTCATTTTTTACATTTACTAACATATTGATGAGCTCTTCGATCGTAATTTTTACATAGTTGTTAATACCGGGCAAATTGCTTAGAAGCATTTTGCATCCATATAGTTAATTTATCTTCTTGGTTTATAAATTACTTTCAGTACTGCAGCAGAAAGGTAAGTAAGACTTAAATAGTAGTACTTACATAAAAGTGCGGGATAGAACGTGCCTTCCCACGGCAGTCTGACAAAAGCAGGCAAGGTGAGGAGTCAAACGCCTAAGGTTCCTGCTAAGCCTAGGAGGAATCTTGTGCCTAGGAGGAGGAATAGTCGTAATTATAGGCGTTTGCTTTATAGGCTTGGTCAGGGCTCTGTAGCTGTTTCATGAAACTTTGTTTGCGTAGTCCCTTTTTATTGTTTTAAAATGCGGCTTCATACCTTTAAGCCTTTCATGGGCCTGTAGGTTTGAAGCGCACTGCCTGGGTGTTCATGGTGCGTTGCCGTATTTTTAAGTCTCTGCTGGGAATTACTAATTGATGAGAGAGAAATAGAAACGGTGGGAGTAGAGGTCAAAACACAACCCGTGGGTTTGGGCCTAGCCAAGCCGAGGATTTGTTGGGGCGTCAGGCGTGGCAAGAGGTTGGTCTGCGGTGAGCCAGTGACTGATGAAGCCATCATTGAGGAGGTTAAGAGACTAATCGAGGAATTAAAAAGGAGGATTGAGAGGCATAGGGACAAGCTTGGGAGTGCAGCCTTCATTGATGAGTTGATTAATCTGCTTGAGCGTTGGCTCGAGGAGCATAAGAATGACAAGGGCAAAAAGATCAAGGAAGCCAAGAAGATCGCTAGGAAGATGATCAAGCTACTAAGGAAGCTTAGGAGGAGGTGGGTCGAGGAATACTGGAAGCAACTACTCGAGCTGATAGAGATGCTCAAGAGGAACGCCATCGACGTAATAGTGACCGGTGGGAACGGCGAGAAATCGCTGATGGTTCACATATACAATAGGGAAGTGGCTGTCAAGGTGGCTAGGGTTACGAAGAGTGGAGGCGTAGCGATAAGCCTATCGCTGTCTAAGCTCGATGGGGACGACATCAAGATAGCCAATACGTTCAGCGACAAGGAGCTACTAAAGGCATTCAACACGGCTGGGAAATGACTGATGGATCAGTCGAACATGGCCACCCAGCAATGGGTACGAGCCAGCCTTGGCAAGTGGTTCTGTG